>NZ_NEJJ01000018.1:0-178745 GCF_002113045.1 Pseudomonas sp. B26(2017)
GGCTTCAGCGGCGGCGGTGGCAGTTTCGGCGGGGGCGGGTCTTCCGGCGGCTGGTGATAACAATAATGAGCAGGCACTTCACGACATGGCATTACTGACTGAACACGAACAACGCAAGGTCGCGGAGGCCATCGCCCGGGTCGAGCGCGACACCGACGCCGAACTGGTGACGGTGCTCGCGGCCCGTGCCGACGACTACGCGTACATCCCGCTGCTCTGGGCCAGCCTGCTGGCGCTGATTGTGCCGGGGATCGTGCATTACCTGACCGGCTGGCTGACGATGCACAGCCTGTTGCTGGTGCAGTGGGGTATTTTCATCGTGCTGTGCCTGTTGTTTCGCTTGCCGACAATCACCACACATCTGGTGCCACGCCGTGTCCGGCACTGGCGCGCGTCGAACCTGGCGCGGCGGCAGTTTCTCGAACAGAACCTGCACCACACGGTGGGCAGCACCGGCATGCTGATTTTTGTCTGCGAGGCGGAGCGGTATGTGGAGATCCTGGTGGATGAAGGGATTTCCAGAAAACTGGACAACAAAAGCTGGGATTCGATTGTCGCGGCGTTTACCGAACAGGTCCGGCAAGGGCAGACGTTGCAGGGGTTTGTTACCTGTATCGAGGCGTGCGGGGAATTGCTCAAGGTGCATGTGCCGGTGACGCAGGTTCGCAATGAATTGCCCAATCGGCTGGTGGTGCTGGGGTAAACCGTTCGGGAAATTAGCCGTGCCCTTGAGCGCCATCCCCCCTAAACTAGCGGCCATTCCCGATTTGCCCGTCCGAGGCCGCTTTTTCCCATGTCCGTTACCGCTCCCTCCGCATCTGCCAGACCGGCGCCCGATCATCACGCCCGGTTCATCGAGCTGCTGCAAACCAGCCTCGAACAGAACGGCTTTATCAAACTGGTCCTGGCCAGGTACGTCGGCGAAGAAGCGGATCTGCAGCGGATCATCATCAAACCGGTGACGGTCAAGGCGCAGCCGTGCCTGTCGTTCGTTTATCGCTACAAGACCCGCGACATCACCAAGAACCTGCCGCTGGACGAAGCGGTGGCGACGATTGCCGGGCTGCTGCCGACGGCGTTCAAGAATGCGCATTTACTGACGCTGACTGACGAAGCCCAGCTCGAATACAGCAAAAAGGGCAAGAGCTCGCTGTTCATGAGCAAACCCCAGCAATTGCGCGAAGTGCCGTCCGCCGGGCATAACCGTGAGAAAAACCGCTTCCTCGATCTGAACCGGCCATTCCTCAAGGATCTGGGCGTGACCAATGCGCAGCACGAGCTGATCCCGGCGATGTCGCGCAAGTGGAAGCAGATCAACAAGTTCATCGAAGTCTTCAGCCATGCGCTGACCTCGTCGCCGCTGGCCCTGGACAAACCGGTGCGGGTGGCGGATTTCGGTTCGGGCAAGGGTTACCTGACGTTCGCCATTCACGACTACCTGCGCAACACCCTGAAGGCCGAGGGCGAAGTCACCGGCGTGGAGCTGCGTGAAGAAATGGTCAATCTGTGCAACACCGCCGCCGCGAAGCTGGAACACCCGGGGCTGGTGTTCAAATGCGGCGATGTGCGCAGCGTGGCGCCGAGCGAACTGGACGTGATGATCGCCCTGCATGCCTGCGACATCGCCACCGACTACGCGATCCACACCGGCATTCGTTCCGGCGCCTCGATCATCATGTGCTCGCCGTGCTGCCACAAACAGATCCGCTTGCAGATCCAGAGCCCGGCGTTGCTCAAGCCGATGCTGCAATACGGTCTGCACCTGGGCCAACAGGCGGAAATGGTCACAGACAGCTTGCGTGCGCTGTTCCTCGAAGCCTGCGGTTACGAGACCAAGGTGTTCGAGTTCATCTCCCTGGACCACACCAACAAGAACAAGATGATTCTGGCGGTCAAGCGCGCCGAGCCGGTGGACCCGACTCAGCTGCTGGTGAAGATTCAGGAGTTGAAGGCGTTCTACCAGATCAGCGAGCACTGCCTCGAAACCCTGCTGCTCGCTGACGGCCTGCTGAAGCTCAAGGCTTGAGCTGAACCCCGGCGGGTAATGTGCCCGGTTGAGCCGGGCGCACCGCGGTCTTGCGCCCGAGCATCACCGTCGCGATCACCCCGCAGGCGAACAGCCAGGTGATCGGCTCCACGTGTTCGCCAAAGAACAGCGCGGAAAACGCGATAGTGAAGAAGATCTGCAACAACTGGATCTGACTGACCCGGGCAATGCCACCCATGGCCAGCCCGGCGTACCAGGCGAAGAACCCCAGGAACTGCGAAAACAGTGCGACGTAACCGAACGCCCACCAGGTTTTCGCCGACACCGCGCCCTGATGCTGCAACGCCAGATACAGCACCGGGCCGATCAGCAACGGTGTCGACAGCACCAGCGCCCAGCAGATCACCTGCCAGCCGCCCATCTCCCGGGCCAGCCGCCCGCCCTCGGCGTATCCCAGACCGCCCACCGCAATCGCACCGAGCATCAATAAGTCTCCGGCCTGAATGCTGCCGGCGCCGGTGTACAACGCATAACCCAGCACCAGCGCACTGCCCAGCGCGGCGCAGGCCCAGAAGGCTTTCGACGGTCGTTCATGGGACAGCCACGCCGCGTAAAGCGCCACGCACAGCGGCTGCAAGCCGTTGACCAGCGCACCGTGGGACGCCGGCAAGGTCTGCATGGCCCATGCCGACAGCACCGGGAAACCGAGAATCACCCCGGCGATCACCAGGCTCAGGCCTTTGACCTGCTTCCAGGTCGGCCACTTCTCCCGTCGCCACAACAACAGCGCCGCTGCCGGAATCGCCGCAAACAACGCGCGGCCCAGGCCGTTGAGCAGCGGGTGCAGTTCCTGCACCACGATGCGGGTGAAGGGCAGGGTAAGGCTGAAAATCACCACGCCGAGCAGGCCGAGGGCCATGCCGGTGTTTTCGCGCGAAGACATGAGGGCAAACCGATTCAAAGGTGGCAGGGAGGTGCTTTCATCTAGCCACAATCCACGGCAATCGGGCTGTTACAGCTGAGCGCAGAGTTATCCATACAGTTTGCGAACGCCATCGCGGTCCTTGGACTACTGTGAATATTCCTGTGCATTCACCCGAGGAGTCCTGCCCATGGCCGCGAAAAAGATTCTGATGCTGGTCGGCGATTACGTCGAAGACTACGAAGTGATGGTGCCGTTCCAGGCCCTGCAAATGGTCGGTCACACCGTCCACGCGGTGTGCCCGGACAAGGCCGCCGGCAAGACCGTGCGCACCGCGATTCATGACTTCGAAGGCGATCAGACCTACAGCGAGAAGCCCGGTCACCAGTTCGCCCTGAACTTCGATTTCGCCAAGGTCGACGCCAAGGACTACGACGCGTTGCTGGTGCCCGGTGGTCGTGCGCCGGAATACCTGCGGCTGAACGAAAAAGTCCTGGAACTGGTGCGGGCCTTCGACAAGGCCGGCAAACCGATTGCCGCTGTCTGTCACGGCGCGCAACTGCTGGCGGCGGCGGGGATTCTCGAAGGGCGGGAGTGCAGCGCCTACCCGGCCTGTGCCCCGGAAGTGCGGTTGGCCGGCGGCACCTACATCGACATCCCGGTCACGGACGGCCACGTCCAGGGCAACCTGGCGACCGCGCCCGCCTGGCCGGCGCATCCGAAATGGCTGGCGGGTTTCCTCGGGCTGCTTGGAACCAAAATTACCCTGTGACCCATCGATAAGGAGAAACACCATGTCCGGATGGTATGAGTTGAGCAAAAGCAGCAATGGCCAGTTCAGGTTCGTACTGAAAGCGGCGAATGCCGAAACCATTCTGACCAGCGAGCTGTACACCAGCCGCACGGCCGCCGAAAGCGGCATCGCCTCGGTGCAGGCCAACAGCCCGTTGGACGAGCGTTACGAGAGGAAGTCGACAAAGGACGGCCATCCCTACTTCAACCTCAAGGCGGCCAATCACCAGATCATCGGCAGCAGCGAATCCTATTCATCGGACGCGGCGTGCGCCAAAGGCATCGCCAGCGTCAAGGCCAACGGGCCGACGAAGGTGATCAAGGACAAAACCCTGCCGGTGCTTTGAATCCAGCACAAAACCCTGTGGGAGCCTGGCTCCCACAGGTGGGTGTGTGGCTCGAAATCAGCTCAGGCTTTTGAGAATGGCTTGCAACTGATGACGCCCGGCCTCGCTCAGCGGGAACACCGGCAAACGCGGATCGCCGGCTTCCAGATCGGTCAGGCGCAGACCGGCCTTGATCGTCGCTGGCAAGCCACCCTTGAGGATGAAGTCCAGCAGCGGCAACTGGCGGTAGAACAACTCACGCGCCTTGCCCAGATCTCCCGCCAGCGTGGCTTCGTACAAATCCAGGTTGAGCTGCGCAATCAGGTTCGGTGCCGCCGTGCACCAGCCGCTGGCCCCGGCGACGAAGGCTTCCAGCGCCAGCGGGTTGCAGCCGTTGTAGAACGGCACCCGGCCTTCGCCGAGCAGTTGCAGCTTGTGCATGCGCTGGATGTCGCCGGTACTCTCCTTGACCATGGTCACGTTTTCCACGCCATTGACGATGCGCAGGATCAGCTCCACCGACATGTCGGTGCCGCTGGTGGCCGGGTTGTTGTAGAGCATGATCGGCACGCCGATGCTGTCGCCGATGGCGCGGTAGTGGGCCAGGATTTCCGCTTCGCTGAGCTTCCAGTAAGAGCTCGGCAGCACCATCACCACGTCGGCGCCGTGGGCTTCGGCGAAACGTGCGCGGCGCACCGCTTTGGCGGTGGTCAGGTCGGACACGCTGACCACGGTCGGCACGCGTTTGGCCACGTGCGTGATGCTGAACTCGGCGACCTGATCCCACTCCGCATCGCTCAGGTAGGCGCCTTCGCCGGTGCTGCCCAGCGGCGCGATGGCGTGGACGCCACCAGCAATCAGACGATCAATTGAGCGGCCGAGGGCAGGCAGGTCGACGCCTTCGCCGTTGGCGCCGAACGGGGTGATGGTGTAGCCGATGATGCCGTGAATGTTGGACATGGGAGTGCTCCGCAAGGATGAGGTGTTCAGTTCAGGCAATCGGCGTGCTGACGCAGGTTCTGCCGGGCGTAGTAGTTGAAGGCTGCGGCGTGGCGTTTGGGTTTCGAGACCCAGTCATGCGCCTCGCGACCCAGCTCGGGGATGATCGGCTTGATCGTCCCGGCGGCCATCGCCAGCAGTTGCAGTTTGGCGGCGCGCTCGATCAATTGGGCGATGACACAGGCTTCCTCGATGGTCGTGCCGGTGGACAGCTGACCGTGATGGGAAAGCAGGATCGCCCGCTTGTCACCCAGCGCCCCGGCAATCAATTCGCCTTCTTCGTTGCCCACCGGCACGCCCGGCCAGCCTTCAAGGAACGCACAATCTTCGTACAGCGGGCACAGGTCCATGTGGGAAATCTGCAGCGGCACTTCCAGCATCGACAGCGCGGCAATGTGCGTCGGGTGAGTGTGGATGATGCAATTCACGTCCGGCCGGGCGCGGTACACCCAGCTGTGGAAACGGTTGGCCGGGTTAGCCATACCGTGGCCTTCGAGCACTTCCAGGTCTTCGTTGACCAGCAGCAGATTGCTTGCGGTGATTTCATCGAAACCCAGGCCCAGTTGCTGCGTGTAGTAAGTGCCTGGCTGCGGACCACGGGCGGTGATCTGCCCGGCGAGGCCCGAATCGTGGCCGTTCTCGAACAGGATCCGGCAGGTCAGGGCCAGCTTTTGCCGGTCTGTCCACGTATTATCCGCCAGGCTTTTTTGCATCTGGGTCAGCGCTTGCTTGACCAGTTCGTCTTTGGGTAGTGCTAATGTCTTCGCCATATCCGTGTCCTGTGGTGGTTGCCATGGATGACACTTAAGAGGCTATATGACACTTTGTGTCATTAGCAAGGACAAATCGTCTTTCCTTTGCTGGAATAATCGCTTCGCATGTCTATCCGTTTGAAATTATTGAGAAAAAAGCTCGGCGTAACCCTTGAGGCGCTGGCCGAGAAATCCGGCATGACCAAGAGTTACCTGTCTAAGGTCGAGCGCGGCTTGAACACGCCGTCGATTGCCGCCGCGCTGAAACTGGCCAAGGCGCTGAACGTGAAAGTCGAGGAATTGTTCTCCGAAGACAACGTCAGCCTCGACAGCTACAGCCTGGTGCGCAGCCACGAACGCCAGTCGCTGGCGGCCAACGACCACAGCCCCGGCTACGCGGTGCTGGCCCATCAGGTCAGCGAGCGCAGCCTGCTGCCGTTCATCATTTATCCGCCGAGCGAATTCACCGACAAAACCTTCAAGGAACACTTGGGCGAGGAGTTTCTGTTCGTCCACGAAGGCCAGGTCGAAGTCGACTTCGTGAACGAAAGGGTTGTACTGGAGCGGGGCGATGCGCTGCACTTCAATGCACAGAAACCCCATCGCATCCGCTCGGTGGGCGAGGTGCAGGCGCAGTTGCTGGTGGTGGTGCACAGCAGCGAGGAATGATCAGTCCTCGACCGGCACTGACAGCTTCGGGTTGCCCAGGGCATGGGACTTCGAATCAAAGAACCGCAGTTCCACGCCGGTTCCGTCGAACACCTTCGCGTAATGCCGTTTCTGGTGCTGGATGAACGCCGCGCTGCGCGGGTAGATCGAGATCGCCACGGTCTTCGGTTTCGCCAGACGCAGGGCGCGCACAAGGTGGCTGTCCTGTTCGCCGAGGGCATGGCCGAAGATGCACAGGCTGCCGCCGTGACCGAGTAACTGGTCGTAGCAGAACGACAGGTAATCGGAACTGCGGATGGTCTTGAGCTTGTCGGCGCTCGGCCCTTCGTTGACGAACAGTGGCACGTCGTCGAGCGTCTTGAGCGTGTTGTTGATCGCGAAATTGCCGAGCAGCGTGCCCTCGGTGGCGGTCAGCTTGCGGGCGGTGCCGTCCTGGTTGCGCACCAGGTGCAGGCCGCCGTGCAGGTACAGCAGGCGCGGTTTTTCAGTGTGGCTGGCGCACAGATCGAAACTCGCATCGGGGCCGTTGAACAGGTCGTCGATCGCCTCGCCCTGATGTTGCAGGGCCCAATAATTGAGCAAGTCGTAATTGGTGGTGAACACCGTGCGATAACTTGCCAGTTCACTGTTCAGCGTCGCCAGGGTCGAGGCTTCGATCAGCCGCCACGGGATGTGTACCGCGTGCACGGTATTGATCAGCGCTTCCTTGATCGCGTAGTAGCGGTTGCGCGGCGCGGCCGAGCTGACGGCCAGCGCCTTGTTGACCCGGCTGGTGGTTTTCAGCGCGCCGAGTACCTGCTCGAAACTGCGCGTCTGCATCGCGTCGAACACGCTCAGTTCCGACGGGCTCAACGGTTTTTCTTCCACCGTGCGGGCGTTTTCGAACAGCGAGTCGTAGCCGAAGTCGTCCCACACCGCGCGACTGGCGCCATTGCCCAGCAGCAGACCGCTGAAGTCGGTGGTGGCGCGCAACGCGTTCCAGTCTTCGAGGGTGGCGTCGACATCCAGAAAATCAGTCATTGCAGGGCACGTCTCAAAACAAAGGGGCAGATGGACGGCGACTTTATCACGAGCGGGCATTGAGCCAGATCAACATCCGCCGTGACCGATCAGTCGATCCTGTGTGCACCCGCCGGATCGCAGAAGTCGATTTGGTCCCTGTCAGGAGTCGCGCCATGAGCAGCACCTTTTTCATTCCAGCAGTCAACATCATGGGCAGCGGCTGCCTCGACGAAGCCATGCTTGCGATCCGCAATTACGGTTTTCGCAAGGCGCTGATCGTCACCGACGCCGGGCTGGCCAAGGCCGGCGTGGCGACGATGATCGCCGAGAAACTGGCGATGCAGGACATCGATTCAGTGATCTTCGACGGCGCCAAACCCAACCCGAGCATCGCCAACGTCGAGGCGGGACTGGCGCTGCTCAAGAACAGCCGCTGCGATTTCGTGGTGTCGCTGGGCGGCGGCTCGCCCCACGACTGCGCCAAGGGCATCGCGTTGTGCGCGACCAACGGCGGGCAGATCCGCGACTACGAAGGCGTCGATCAATCGACCAAGCCGCAACTGCCGCTGATCGCCATCAACACCACCGCCGGCACCGCCAGCGAGATGACCCGGTTCTGCATCATCACCGACGAAACCCGCCACGTGAAAATGGCCATCGTCGACCGCAACGTCACGCCGCTGCTGTCGGTCAACGACCCGGCGCTGATGGTCGCCATGCCGAAAGGCCTGACCGCCGCCACCGGCATGGACGCGCTGACCCATGCGATCGAAGCCTACGTCTCCACCGCTGCCAACCCGATCACCGATGCCTGCGCACTGAAGGCCATGACTTTGATCAGCAACAACCTGCGCCTGGCCGTGCGTGACGGCAGCGATCTGGCCGCGCGGGAAAACATGGCCTACGCGCAGTTCCTCGCGGGCATGGCGTTCAACAATGCCTCGCTCGGCTATGTGCACGCGATGGCGCACCAGTTGGGCGGTTTCTACGATCTGCCTCACGGCGTGTGCAACGCGGTGTTGTTGCCGCATGTGCAGACGTTCAACGCGCTGGTCTGTGCCGATCGCCTCACCGACGTAGCCCACGCCATGGGGGCCGACATTCGTGGTTTCAGTCCGGAGGAGGGTGCAAAAGCCGCGATTGATGCGATCCGTTGCCTGGCCAGAGACGTCGAGATACCCGGCGGCCTGCGCGATCTGGGCGCCAAGTGCACCGACATTCCGGTACTCGCCGCCAACGCCCTGAAAGACGCCTGCGGCTTCACCAATCCGCGCGCTGCGGATCAACGGCAGATCGAGGAGATTTTCCGCAGTGCGTTTTAAACGGACTGGCGATCGGGTGTGAACCTCGTGCAGAGCACCGCGCCCGCCGCCAGAAAGCAACACAGCAGCGACAGCGGCCACGCGTGTGGACCGGCCAGCAGGCTGGCCACCGCGCCGATCAGTGCGGCCATCAACTGGTGGATGAAACCGCTCAGGGCCATCGCGTAAGCGCCGGCAATCGGCGCTCCATCGTTGGCCCGCGAGAGGCTGATCGGATAGTTCAGCGACTGGCCGAACACGGCGACGCAGTAAGGCAACCAAAGCAGCCAGGCAACGGCGCTGGCCAGCAGGCTGCCAGCCAGCATTACCCCGCCTCCGGCCATCACCAGGCCCACACCCAACGCCATCAACCGATGCTGACCGGTACGCAGCACAAAGCGATTGACCGCCAGCGCCCCCAGAAAATACGCCGCACTGATCGGCCAGCCCAGCAACCCGTAGTCGGTCGTCGACCAACCGAACGGGCCTTGCAGAATCAACGGCGCAGCGCTGTTGAACGCGATGATCACGCCATAACCCAGACCACCCGCGAGCGCCGGCAGAATAAACGCCCGGTGGGTCAGAATCCTTCCGTAGACCGCCCAGGGCGACGCGGTTGCGGGTGCTTCGACAAGTTCCGGAAAGCTCAGGCGCGAGACAATCGCAGCCATCAACAGGCTGACCGCACCCAGCAGATAGAAAATCGCCTGCCAGCCCAGCGTCACCTGAATCAGCGAGCCGGCGTATTGCCCGATCCCGAGCGCGACAACGAACGAAATCGAAATCCACGACAACGCCTTCGCCAGCAGATCGCCCCGGAAACTGTCACGGATCAGCACCCGCGCCATCACTGAAATGCCGCTGGCGCCGATCCCCTGAAGCAGTCGCAACAGCAGGAACGACTCCAGCGTCGAACCCAGCGGCAACGCCAGGTTCGCCAGCCCGTAAATCCCCAGCGCCGCCAACAGCACCGGTTTACGGCCGATGCGATGCGCCAGACTGCCCCAGAGCAGCATCGGCAGCGCCATGCCGATCAGGTACAGCGACAAGCCCCAGGCCACCTGCGTTGCATCGACGTGCAAGTGCCCGGCGATCTGTGGCAACGCCGGCAGGTAAATGCTCATGCCCAGTTGGGCGAGGAACACGGTGGAGCAGGTGATGAGCAGGATGAGTCCGGGATTCATGAGTCGTCCGTGAAGGTTCAGCGGTCGCGATGGCCGCCGTGAGTCAGTAACAGTCCGGTGATCAAATCACAGAACTGGTGGATCAGGGTCGATTCCATGTCGGCGCGCAGGGTCACGCGGATCGCGGCTTTACCTTGCGCCACCGCCGGGAAAAACACCGCGCTGGTGAAAAAGCCGTGTTCGGCCAGTTCAATGGCAATTCGAGTGGCCAGGGCAGCCTCGCCGCAGTTGATCAAACGGATGGCCATGGGGCTGCCGTGCTGTTCGGTGCTCACCAGACTGTCGAACAGGCGAATATTGCTCTGGAGCCGAATCTGCAACGCACGCAGCTCTGCACTGCGATGCAGCTGAATTGAGGCAAGGCCCGCACCGATGGCCGCGCGATTGAGGCTTTGCGACCCGTTGCTCGGCCCGCCGTAACGCTGAATCAGTTTCCTCTGCCGCTCATTGCCGAGCATCACCAGGCCGCCGCTGGCCCCGAACGATTTGGCCAGTGACGAGACGATCAGGCAGTCCTCATCCAGCGCCGGCATTCTTGGCCGTACAAGACCGGCGCCATTGCTGCCGACCGCCGACAACGCGTGGGAATCATCGAGATAAAGAAACAGGCCGTAACGTTCTTTCAGGTACAGCAGACCGTCCAGATTAGCCACACCGCCCATGCTGTAGGCACCGTCGCCAACGAAGGCGACGGTTGAATGACGCTGGCACACCGACTCGAGAAAATCCATGTCGTTGTGGGGGCAGGTCAATACCTGGGTTTCATCGGCGCAACTGGCCTTCAGGTGATTCATCGAATAGTGAGCCAGACGATCGAACACCATCACCGGTGGACGGCCCTGGGTAAACACACCACTGGCCAGCAGCGGCAGGATCCCGGCACTGGCGGCGCTGCAGGACAAAGTGCTCAGACACACCGCGCCAAACAATTGCGACAGCTCGCTTTCGTATCGGTCGAGCAGCGCCAGCTTGCAGCGGTTTTTCGAGTTGGCTACGCGCAGTGTGTCGGTTTCCCGTAACGCCGCGATGGCACCTTCGAGCAGGGCGGGGTGGTGATCGAGACCCAGATAGGACGTGGTGCAGAAATGATGGAACTGGCGCCCGTGCTGATCGAGCAAGTGGTTGCAGCCTTTGACTTCGACGTTGAGGGCGGCGATTTTTTCGGCTTCGGCAGCCTCCCGGTCGTGGTCGGCCAGCGCGATGACTTTGCGATAGTGGGGGAAAGTGTGGGCGGTGGTATCGGGCAGATTGTTCAAAGCAGCTCTCCTTGAGCATGGCAATCCATGGGGTGTTTCAATTTGTGTGTGTTGCCAGACTTTACAGAGGGCGATGCGGGGTCAGAATCGGCTGTATCCGATAGCCTTGAGCGTTGTTTGAGTTTTTTTTGTAGGGGAATGTAACCCTTGGTTGTAGGGCAATTGACTGCCTGCATCGAGAGCAACGCGGTTATCCTGCCGGGGTCCGCGAACCCTGTTAACGAGTGCCTCATGTTGCAGAAAAACCTGACCCGCCGCCTCGACCTGATCACCCTGCAACTGTTCGTCGCCGTGCACGAGGAAGGCACGCTGACCCGTGCCGCGTCCCGCGAGGCGATTGCCGTGTCGGCGGCGAGCAAGCGCTTGATGGAGCTGGAGGAAGCGCTGGGGATCAGCCTGTTCGTGCGTCAGGCGAAAGGCATGACCCTGACCCCGGCCGGCGAAACCCTGTTGCACCACGCCCGGCGGATGTTGTTCAACGTCGAGAAAATGGGCCTGGAACTGGGCGAGCACAGCCACGGTGTACGCGGCTATGTACGAATGCTGGCGAACCTGTCGGCGATCATTGAATTTCTCCCCGAGGACCTGCGTGACTTCGCCGCGCAACACCCGCAGGTCAAGACCGACCTCGAAGAACGGCCCAGTGCCGGAGTGATTCAGGGTGTGCTCGATGGCGTGGCGGATCTGGGTATCTGCTCCAGCGACAGTGATATCAAAGGCCTGCACAGCGTGTGCTATCGCCGGGACAAACTGGTGGTGGTGATGTTGCCCGAGCATCCGCTGGCAGTGCGTGAATCCATGGCGTTCAGCGAAACCCTCGACAGCGATTACGTCGGCCTGCATGCCGCCAGTTCGATCAACATGCGCACCCACGCCGCCGCGCGGCAGGCCGGCAAGGTGCTGCGCATACGCATTCATGTGCCGGGTTTCGACGCGGTGTGCCGGATGGTGCAGGCCAACATGGGCATCGGCATCCTGCCGCAGCGGGCGTATGAATTGTTTGGTCGGGCGCTGGGGCTGCAAGCGGTGCCGCTGACCGATGGCTGGTCGGATCGCGACCTTATCGTGGTGGTGCGCGACGAGGCCGGGTTGTCGCCCGTGAGCCGGATCCTGTTCGAGCATTTGCGCGCAGCCGGCTGAGCGTTCGCGTTTGGCGAACGCCCGTTGCCGAGTGACGGCTGGATTGCAGTCATGACGTTCCTCTAGCCTTGGCCGCAATTCCAAGAACAAGAGGTACCCCGCGATGACTGCTCCTCTGAGTGCGATCAAAGTGATCGAAATCGGCACCCTGATTGCTGCGCCGTTTGCCGCGCGCATGCTCGCCGAATTCGGCGCCGAGGTGATCAAGATCGAAGCCATGGGTCAGGGCGACCCGCTGCGCAAATGGCGCAAGCTGCACGAAGGAACGTCGCTGTGGTGGTACCTGCAATCGCGCAACAAGAAATCCCTGGCGCTCAATCTGAAATCCGGCGAAGGCATCGAACTGGTCAAGCAACTGGCCCGTGATGCCGATGTGATCATCGAAAACCTGCGCCCCGGCGCCCTGGAAAAACTCGGTCTGGGTTGGGACGTGCTGCACGCGCTCAATCCCGACCTGACCCTGGTGCGCATTTCCGGCTACGGCCAGACCGGCCCTTACCGCGACCGCCCCGGCTTCGGTGCGATCGGCGAGGCCATGGGCGGCATTCGCTACACCACCGGTACCCCCGGTTCGCCACCGGCGCGAGTCGGTGTCAGCCTCGGCGATTCGCTGGCTTCGCTGCACGCGGTGATCGGCGCGCTGATGTCGCTGCTGCGGGTCAAGACCGGGCAGGGCGGCGGGCAGATTGTCGACGTGTCACTGGCCGAAAGCGTGTTCAACGTCATGGAAAGCCTGGTGCCGGAATACGACATGCTCGGCCATGTCCGCGAACGCAGCGGCGGCGCGTTGCCGGGCATCGCACCCTCCAACACCTACCTCACGGCCGATGGCGCCTACGTGGTGATCGCCGGTAACAGCGATCCGATCTACAAGCGCCTGATGCAGGTGATCGGTCGGGATGATCTGGCCGACGCCGAAGAGTTCGCCCACAACGACGGCCGCGCCGCGAAGAGCGGTCTGCTCGACGCCGCCATTACCCACTGGACCAGCAGCCTGCCGATCAATGATGTACTGGCGGCACTGGAAGCCGCCGAAGTGCCGGCCGGCCGCATCTACTCGGTGGCCGATATTGTTGCCGATCCGCACTATCAGGCCCGGGACATGTTGCTCGACGCCGAACTGCCCGGCGGGGCGAGCGTGAAGATGCCGGGCATCGTGCCCAAGCTTTCGGAAACCCCCGGCGGGGTGAACTGGTCGGGCCCCGGCCTTGGTCAGCACACCGACGGCATTCTCGCAGGTCTCGGTCTGACCGCCTCGGACATCGAACGCCTGAAAAGCCAGGGGGTGGTGCAATGATCAGCGATTACTCGCAGACCCTGATCGTCCAGGAAGTCTCGCCCCGGGACGGCCTGCAAATCGAACCGACCTGGGTCGAAACCGAAGACAAGATCGCCCTGATCGATCAGCTGTCACAGGCAGGATTCAGCCGCATCGAGGCCGGCTCGTTCGTCTCGCCGAAAGCGATCCCGGCCCTGCGTGATGGCGAGCAGGTGTTCAAGGGCATTGAGCGTCAGCCGGGGGTGATTTACGTCGCGCTGATTCCCAACCTCAAGGGCGCGCAACGGGCGCTGGAGTCCGGCGCCGATGAACTGAACCTGGTGATGTCCGCCAGCCAGACCCACAACCTGGCGAACATGCGCATGCGTTGCGAAGCCTCGCTGGCGGCGTTCGGCGAAATCGTGAGTTTCGCCAGCGGCTCGGGCGTGCGGCTCAACGGCAGTATCGCGACGACCTTCGGTTGCCCGTTCGAAGGCGCAATCGACGAAGACCTTGTATTGCAAATTGTCGAGGCCTATCAGGCGCTCGGGATTCAGGGCATCACCCTGGCCGACACCACCGGCATGGCCAATCCGCGACAGGTCGATCGACTGGTGCGACGGGTATTGCAGCGCGTTTCGGCGGCGGACCTGACCCTGCATTTCCACAACACCCGAGGCCTGGGTCTGTGCAATGTACTGGCGGCTTACGAAGCAGGTGCCCGGCGTTTCGACGCGGCGTTGGGCGGGCTCGGCGGCTGTCCGTTTGCACCGGGTGCATCGGGCAATATTTGCACCGAAGACCTGGTGAACCTCTGCGATGAAGTCGGCATTTACACCGGCATCGATCTGCCGCTGCTGCTGAAACTGTCCCGTGGTTTGCCCGCGCTGCTGGGCCACGAAGTGCCGGGGCAACTGGCCAAGGCCGGACGCAATTGCGATCTGCACCCGATCCCCACCTGATTTCACACGCTCACCGACTCACCCGAACCAGACAACAACAACAATCGGACGCCCACCGGCAGTCCGCCTGGAGAAAAAACTATGAGCCTCAATGTTATGGAGGCGGGCGCGAGCCCGTCCGTCGATCACGACGCCGAAAAAGCCCTGGTCAGCAAGGTCGCCTGGCGCCTGATGCCGTTGATCATGGTCTGCTACCTGTTCGCCTTCTTCGACCGCATCAACATCAGCTTCGCCAAGTTTCAGTTGCAGGCCGACCTGAGCCTGAGTGACACCGCCTACGGTCTCGGTGCCGGTCTGTTCGTGGTCGGTTACGTGCTGTTCGAAGTGCCGAGCAACATGATGCTGTACAAGGTCGGCGCACGGCGCTGGATCGCCCGGATCATGATGTCCTGGGGCGTGGCGACGGCGCTGATGGTGTTCGTCACCAGCGAATGGCAGTTCTACGTGCTGCGCTTTCTGATCGGGGCGATGGAGGCCGGTTTCGCCCCCGGCGTGCTGTATTACCTGACGCTGTGGTTCCCGCAGCACTTCCGTGGCCGCATCACTTCGATGCTGTTCCTGGCCTCGGCGTTTGCCGGACTGGTCGGCGCGCCGTTCTCCGGACTGGTGCTGGAACACCTCGACGGCGTGCTGCAAATGCGCGGCTGGCACTGGTTGTTCCTGCTCGGCGGTGTGCCTTGCGTCGGTCTGGGTTTTCTGGTGCTGACCTTGCTCAAGGATCGCATCGAGGACGCTCACTGGCTGACCCCGGATGAGAAAAAACTGTTGGCCAGCCGCATCGCCCATCACGAACCGCACAAGAGTGGCGGTTCGTTGCTGGCGGCGCTGAAGATTCCGGGTTTCCTGACCTTGGGGCTGATCTACTTCCTGATCCAGGTCGCGTCCTACGGCCTGAATTTCTGGGCTCCGCAACTGATCCGCAGTGCCGGCACCGAAAGCCCGGTGATGATCGGTCTGCTGACCTCGATTCCGTACGTTTGCGGTGCGATCAGCATGGTGGTGATCGGTCGTCTGTCAGATGCCACGGGGGAGCGGCGCAAGTTTGTCGCGGGGCTGGTGGTTGTCGGCGCCATCGGCTTCTTCAGTGCGGGGATTTTCGCCAGCCACACCACGTTCCTGATCGTCGCCCTTGGATTGCTGGGCGCCGGGATCATCGCGTCGATTCCGAGTTTCTGGACCCTGCCACCGAAGTTGCTGGCCGGCGCTGGAGCCGGTGCGGCGGGCGGGATTGCGGTGATCAACACCCTGGGGCAGTTCGGCGGCATCGTCAGCCCGGTAATGGTCGGCCGGATCAGGGATCTGACCGGCAGCACCACACCGGCGTTGTATGTCATCGGCGTGGCGGCGCTGATCGCGGCGGCGTTGCTGTTGTGGGGCTTGCCGCAGAAGCTGCGCACGCTGGACAAGTACTGAGATCACGGGCTGGTCGTTCTTGTAACGCGAACGATCAGCTCGCCGCTGACAGGGACCTGGCAGCCGAGTCACCAAACTGAATCAGCACCACTCCAGCCATCAACAACACCGCGCCGAACAGGCGCGGCAAGGTCAGATGTTTCTCCACCAATCCGAACAGGCCAAAGTGATCCAGCACGATTGACGTGATCATTTGCCCGGCCAGGGCCAGCGCCAGAAATCCCGACGCCCCCAACTTTGGCAGCAACACCACCGCCAATGCGACAAAGCACACCCCGAACGCGCCACCGGTCCACATCCAAAACGGCAGCTTGCTGGCGAGGGCCAGCGACGGCAACGGCAGGCGCAGCGCGACAATCACCGGCAACAACACCAGCACGCTCACCACAAGCGAGGTGAGCGTTGCCCACAGCGGATGCCCCAACCCCCGCGCCAGATTGATGTTGATCGCACTCTGAAACGGCACCACCGCACCGGCGAATACCGCCAATAACAGCAATCCGACCCACTGCATCGTCCCCATGACCGTTCTCCTGCAAGGTTTTGCTGGACTCTAGGGTATTCGTCGCGCAGATTTAAATTCTGTTTTGATATTCGGAACATGCATCGAATGAATGATCTGCGCCGCATCGATCTCAACCTGCTGGTGATTCTGGACGCGTTGCTGAGCGAGCAGCATGTGACCCGCGCTGCCGAGCGTCTGCACCTGAGTCAACCGGCGGTCAGCCACGCGTTGGCGCGCTTGCGCGACTTGCTCGGTGATCCATTGCTGGTGCGTGCCGGTTCGGGGCTGGTGCCCACCGCGCGAGCGCTGGAGCTGGCGGCACCGCTGGCAGAAACCCTGGCTCAGGTGCAATCGTTGCTGGCGCCGAATACCTTTGATCCGGCCAGCGCCCGTCGGACCTTTCGCCTTGCGATGTCGGACTACGGCGCGGCGATCATCCTGCCCGGACTGATTCGCACCTTGCGCGCGAAAGCGCCGGGTATCGATCTGCAAATCAGTCACGCCAGCCGCGAAGGCATGGTCGAAGGTCTGCTCAACGGCGACATCGATCTCGCTGCCGGTGTACTCCCGGAACTGCCCGGTGAACTGCGTAGCACGCCGTTGTTCGAGGAACGCTACGTCTGCCTTCTGGATCGCCATAGCCTTCCCGCCGGAGGTGTTCTCGACCTGCCAACCTATCTCTCCCGTCCCCATGTCCTGCTGGAAATGCGCGGCAGCGGCACCCCGGAAATCGAACGCACCCTGACCGCCCTGCGCGAACGCCGCCGCGTCGCCATCAGCCTGCCGCACTGGAGCGTCGCGCCGCAGTTCATCAGCGGCACGGACCTGATCCTGACCGTGGCCTCGCGGGCGTTGAATGAGGTGCATGACGACTCACTGATCGTCGTGCCGCCACCGTTTGAAATCGCGCCGTTCACGTTTGTCTCGGCGTGGCACAAACGGCGCGGCGGGGATCAGGCGTTGAACTGGTTGAATCGGCGGATTGAGCAGGGGATAGTGCGCGGCTGAAAAATATCAAGGAGCGGGGCGTGACAGTGAAGTCTGGGGTAACGGTGGGGCTGGCGCTGTGTGGGGCGTTGATCGCGGGGCAGGTGTTAGCTGAGTGTGTGCCTGCGCCGGTGACGGGCGCGCGGGATTTTTCAGTGTGTAGGGCGTGGCCCGCTTATCCCGGCTTGACCCTGAATGCGGTTTCGAAATTTGCACCCGATCCGGTGTATGGCAAGGACAATGACGTCGGCAGTTATGACCTTGGGTTGTCGGTAACTACAGATGAATTCAAAACGATTGCCACCTATCACTTGCCCTCTGCATTCATGTCCGATGCGATCGCATTGGAAAGCGTGGAGTTCGATACGGCGCGTTACAAGCTCACTCCCGAGCTTCGGGCTTTTGGCGTTCGTGTGAGATTCAAGGGCTCTTCCCGCGTCAATCCCATGGATCAAGTCCTGTTGTCGCTCTATGTGAAGGAGGGCGACAAGTTGCGTCCGGTGCTGGATCGACTGGTGATGTATGACTACGGTGGCGAGTGGGATGGTGGTTGTGCGGGGGAGCGTTATTGCACGGATCGTACTATCGAAATCGGTAAAACCAGTTCGCACGGTTACGCCGACCTGATTGTTAAATCAGTCACTACCGGCCTTGTAGGCGAAGGGCCACCGGACACTTGTGCGTTGAAGACTACGGCCGATAAACCCGTATTGACCACACTTCGGTATGACGGCAAGTCTTACGTCTTGCCTAAAGGTTTCAAAGCCATCGAGTGATACAGAGCCAACGCGACTTATTTCAAGGAAGAACAATGCTCAGCCCAACCCGACTTTTCATCGCCCTAGGCTTTCTGGCCGTTACCACTCAGGCACACGCTGCCTGTCAGGTAAAAAAACTCGACGGCCACTCCCTGTCACGCTGCAAAGTGTGGCCGGCCTTCCCCGACAAGGCGATTTCGGCGAAGTCCACGTTCGTGCCCGATTCCGAAGGTGACCAGGATGGAGTGTTCGACCTGGAACTGTCGCTGCTCAACGCTTCCGACGCCAAACCGCTGGCGACTTATACCAAGCCCGGCGCCTACAACTCTGATGCTACCCGGTTCGATGATCTGAAGATCGATACCGCCCGTTACCGTCTCGCATCGGAGGTTCGCGCGTTCGGTCTGCGCTCGGATTTCTCTGTCCATCTCTCCAGAGCCAATCCCTATGCGAGGACAGACTTGGCGCTGTACGTCCGCGAAGGCGCCAAGCTACGACCTGTACTGGAAGGTCTGGTCATTCGCAAGGAGTTCGGCGAGGGTACGGGGGAGTGCGAAACCAGGGACGCGAAAATCCTCAGGACCTTGGAAATCGGCCCATCCAGCCATAATGGCCTCGCTGACCTGATCGTTTCCTCAAGTGGTGTGGTGTACACCTCGACCCAGTCAGGCAAAGAGTGCGTTTCCAAAACCACCGACCTCACTAAAACCCAAATCACCCTGACCTACGACGGCAAGCAATACACCATTCCCGAAGACCTCAGAGGTTACTGACCGATGCTCACCGGCCTCAACCACCTGACCCTCGCCGTCAGCGACCTGGACCGCAGCCTAGCGTTCTACCGCGATGTGCTGAAGCTGCACGTCGAGGCAATCTGGGACGGCGGTGCCTACCTGTCGCTCCCGGGCCTGTGGTTGTGCCTGTCGCTTGATCCGAAGCGCCATCCCGAGCCCGCCGCCGACTACACCCACTACGCCTTCAGCATTGGCGCTGCGGACTTTGCGCTGTTCGTGCAGCAGCTTCGTGCCGCCAACGTGCAGGAATGGCGCGACAACCGCAGTGAAGGCGCGTCGTTCTACTTCCTCGACCCGGACGGTCACAAGCTCGAAGCCCACGTCGGTGATCTCGCTTCGCGACTGGCCGCGTGTCGGCAAAAGCCCTACGCGGGCATGCGTTTTTTCAACGAGCCGTGAATATCCACAAACCGCTGGGATAGACTGGCGGCCACGTTTTCCGGGACTTGCAGGTTTTCCATGACTCCATCGTTGCTAATGGCCGTGCTGGCCTCGGGTTTCATCTACGGCATCACGCCGGGGCCGGGTGTGCTGGCGGTGTTCGGCATCGGCGCCGCACGTGGGCGGCGGGCCGGGGCGGGGTTCTTGTGCGGGCATCTGCTGGGCGATGTGATCTGGTGCAGCACCGCGTTGATCGCGATTGTCGGCGCCCGGGAAATCGGCAGCACCGCGTTCGATGTGCTCGGCGTACTCAGCGGCCTGTACCTGTTCTGGCTCGGCTGGCGCGCGGTGCGGGCCAAACACAGCAACGGCGAACAGCCGCAGGGTGCGGCGCGTCAGCCGTTCTGGCACGGCATCCTGTTCGGGCTGACCAACCCCAAGGCCTACCCGGTGGCGGTGGCGACGTTCACTGCGTTGCTGTCGAGCCGCGCCGAACTGCTTAACTGGTCGATGCTGCCGATGCTGATCGCCTTGAGTTTCCTCGGCGGATTGCTCGCCTACGCTATCCTCATTGGCATCGTCGGGGCGCGGCAGGTGCGTACGCTGTATCAGCGCCACGAACTGGCGATCACCCGGTTGTGCGGGATCATGTTCATCGGTTTTGCCATCAACGCGCTGGTGCATGCGCTGCCGGGGTTGATGCCGAACAAGGCTTGAAAACAGTCGCAGGGATGCGAGGTCAAGGTCATGGATGGTTGAACAGTGCTGCATTGCCCGGACACCTACGCTGAACCATGGAAAGCCGAAATTCCGCGCCGCTGGCGAGTTACATCGATCTGTTGCTGGACGCCGTTTGCGCGGTCGACAAGCAAGGTCGTTTCGTTTTTGTCAGTGCGGCCTGCGAGCGGATTCTCGGTTACACGCCTGACGAACTGATCGGCCAGGCGATGATCGACTACGTCTACCCGGCGGATCGTGAGCGCACCCTGGCCGCCGCCAGCGACATCATGGGCGGCGAACCCAAGCTCAATTTCGAAAACCGCTATGTACGCAAGGACGGCAGCGTCGTGCACATTCTGTGGTCGGCGCGCTGGTCGGAAGTCGATCAACTGCGCATCGCCGTGGCCCGTGACATTACCGAACGCAAACTGGCCGAATCCCGACAGGCGGCGCTGTACGCGATCTCCGAAGCGGCCCATGCGGCGGAGGATCTGCTGGCGCTGTTCAAGCGCATCCATATGATTATTGGCGAGTGGCTGCCGGCGCTGAATTTCTCCGTGGCGCTGTACGACGAACATTGCGCGCAGTTGAACTTTCCCTATCACGTCGACGATAACGAGTTGCAACCGGAGCAACCCGGCACCGTCACCGGGCGCTTGTGTACGGAAGTGATTCGCAGCGGCCAGCCGATCCTCCTGACCCCGGATTGCCCACACGCGCCGCCGGAGTTCGCAGCGCTGGTAGCCGGTCAGCAATCACCGTGCTGGCTCGGCGTGCCGCTGAGTTCGAAAGACCGCACCATCGGCGCGCTGATCGTCAAAAGCCTGCCCGGCGGCGAGCGCTACACCGAGCGCGACAAGGAATTGCTGCAATACGTCTGCGCCCAGGTCGCCACCGCCATCGAACGCCAGCGACTGCACGCTCGTCTGCGGCGCATGGCGCAATACGATCAACTGACCCAATTGCCCAATCGCGAACTGCTGCGCGACCGCCTCAAGGCTGCGCTGAGCCGTGCGCGGGAACAGTCCGGGCACATGGCGCTGCTGTATGTCGATCTGGATCGCTTCAAACAGGTCAACGACACCTTTGGTCATGGGGTCGGTGACATGCTGCTGCAGACGGTGGCCAACCGGCTCAAGGGCTGTGTGCGCGAAACCGACACCGTGGCGCGGATCGGCGGCGATGAATTCGTGGTGCTGTTGCACAGCGTCCACGCCGCCGACGATGCCGACAGCGTGGCGGAAAAAATCCGACAGGTACTGGTGCAACCGATGCGCCTGGACGGGCACAACCTGCACATCGAACCGAGCATTGGCGTGGCCCGTTACCCCGAGCATGGCGACGAGGAACAGCAACTGTTCCGCCACGCCGACCAGGCCATGTACAGCGCCAAGCGCCAGAATCATCGGCGGCTGGACAGCTGATTGGCGGTTCACCGTTCGTCGCGGCAACCGCAACTTTTCTAAACCTTTGGCGGTGAGGAAATTCTCAATCTAGGCGGGCACCTGCTCGCTTACGATCAATGCCAAGAGGTAGAGAATCATGCCTAACTCAAGAAACTCGAACTCGGGAAACTTCGCCAACGATCGAACGAAGGCGTCTGAAGCCGGTCGCAAAGGTGGGAAAACCACCACTACGACTGTCGACAAAGAGCCTAAAACCGACATGGGCCGCAAGCCTGCTCAGAAATCGAAGTAGTCGGCGAAGGTTGTTTTGATTGAGAGGCGGGGGCGCAAGCTCCCGCTTGAATCTGCAAAGAAGGAGGGCGCGACCATGAGCCGGATGGCCACCCGAGTACGCCGCATCAGTTTTGTCAGCCTGTTGGGGTTGTTTGCCAGCAGTGCGTTTGCCCAGTCGCCAGCTGACTTCATCAACGAAGCCTCGGCCAAAGGCATGGCCGACATCGAGGCCAGTCGTCTGGCGCACAGCAAGGCGGAGTCCAAAGAAGTCAAGGATTACACCATCGTCGTCATCAACGACCGCACCACCGCCAACCAGCATCTGGCGAAAATTGCCAGGAAACTGGATCTTCCGGTCGCGCCCCGCGAAGAAGTCGCCGACAAGGCCAAGGCGTTGATGCCGGAGGTCAAAGAGGGCGCGAGCTTCGATCAGGCGTACGCCGCCAGCCAGGTCAAGGCCACTGAAGAAGCCATCGAGCAGATCCAGCAGGAAGCCCAGACCACCGACGTGCCGGAGATCAAGGCGTTTGCCGACGAGACTCTGCCGAAATTGCAGAGTCATCTGGAAATGGCCAAGGCCCTGGCCAGTCGCTAACGCCGAGGTAAAGAAAACGGCGCTCATGGCGCCGTTTTTGTTGTCTTCAACAGTCGTTCAGATTCTGTTTCGGCTTGCTCTTGTCCCCCAGGCCTTCCAGGTCAAACACCTCGTTTTCACCCATTGCCCGGTAATGCCGGCGCAGCGCTTCCAGCTGCTTGAGATCCAGCGACTCCAGCCCGAGCATCGCGTTCTGCGCTTCCTTGGTTACCCGCAGCAACTCATCGAGTTTCAAATGAATGATGTCGGTGTCGCGGTTCTGAGTGTTCTGGATCAGGAACACCATCAGGAACGTGATGATCGTGGTCGAGGTATTGATGATCAGTTGCCAGGTGTCGTTGTAATCGAAAATCGGCCCGCTCAACCCCCAAAGCCCGATCAGAATCAAAGCCCCCATGAACGTCTTCGGGCTACCGGCCCAGAGCGCCAGCGTTTGTGAAACCTTTGCGAATTTCATGACCGTGTTCCTTGTTGGGGGGCTTGAAATTCAGACATCGGGGGCCGTGTGAAAATTCTACTTACAGTTTTCTGAATCCCTGTGCGCATGGTGAAGACAGCGCTCCCGGCGATATCGGACGTACGTAGGGGAAGGCAGATAAACACGATCGCTGTATCGTGACGGCAGCCGCTTTTGCACGTTTCGCCAAAACGTCCACGACAGGAGAACGCAATGACCTGGTCCGCCAAGCAATACGTCACTTTCGAAGATGAACGCACCCGCCCGGCCCGCGATTTGCTGGCGGCGATTCCGACGCCCGAGGCGCGTTCCGTGGTCGACATCGGGTGCGGCCCCGGCAACTCGACTGAGCTTCTGGTAGAGCGTTTTCCGGGGGCGAAAGTGCGGGGGCTCGACAGTTCGCCGGACATGATCGATGCCGCGCGCAAGCGTCTGCCGCAGTTGCAGTTCGAGGTGGCGGACATTGATCAATGGGCGGATGCAGGGCCGTTCGATGTGATTTTTGCCAACGCCGTTTTGCAGTGGGTGCCGGATCACGCGACCTTGTTGCCGGCGCTGGCGGGCAAGTTGGCGCAGGGTGGCAGTCTGGCGATTCAGATGCCGGACAACCTCAACGAGCCGTCCCATCGGTTGATGCGTGAAGTGGCGGCCAACGGGCCGTGGGCCGACAAACTGGCGGGCGCGGCGGGGCAGCGGACCGAGATGGCGGATGCCAGTTCTTATTTTTCGATGCTGCGTCCGCATTGCGCACGGGTCGATGTGTGGCGCACCACGTATCACCATCAGTTGGCGGGCGGGGCTTCGGGCGTTGTCGAGTGGTTCAAGGGCAGCGGTCTGATTCCGTTCCTCAGCCCGCTGGCGGAAGCGGAGCGGGCGGAGTATCTGGCGCACTATCTGGCGGAGGTCGCGAAGGCGTATCCGGCACTGGCGGATGGTTCGGTGCTGTTGCCGTTTCCACGGTTGTTCATTGTCGCCACACGTTGAAATGAAAAAAGGGCCGATTTGATCGGCCCTTTCTTTGGCGGTCAGCGCTGTACGGCGACCAGCATCATCATCGGCCGCTCACGCTCTTCAGCGAGCGCTGGTTGCGCGACCACTTCGGCATCGCTCGGGCCCCATTCGTCGACGTGTTGAATCGTGAACCCGGCGTCGATCAACGCGTTGAGTAGCGTGCCGACCGTACGATGCTGCTTGATCACGCCGTCGGCCAGCCAGTTGGTCACCCGCTCGCCTTCCATCTGATAACTGTCCAGCGGCCAGCGCTTGTTGCCTTCGCTGTCGATCAGCCAGCCCGGATTGCGCGGCGCCATGAAGATCGGGTGCTCGATGGAAAACACAAAGTGCGCACCGGGTTTAAGCGCCGCGTGCAGCGTGGCAAACAGCCCCGAGAGATCCTTGATGTAGTGCAGCGCCAGCGAGCTGTAGGCCAGATCGTAAGTGCACGCAGGCAAATCGAGGTGTTCCAGGTCGGCACGTTCGTAGCGGATGTTCGCGGCCGAGGTGGTTTCTTTCGCTCGTGCGAGCATTTTCTCCGAGACATCCAGCCCCAGCACCTCGGCTGCGCCGTGTTCGCTGGCCCAGCGACAGAACCAGCCATAGCCGCAGCCCAGATCCACCACCTGCAAACCGTGCAGGGAGGGCAACAAAGCTTTCAGCGCCGGCCATTCCGGCGCGGCATCGAGGCCGCCGATGGAGCGGTTCATCTGGCTGTAGCCCTGGAAAAATTCGGGGTCGTCGTAGATGTTTTGGGTCATGGGTTTGCTGCTCTTTTGAATTTGATTTGGGTGGCTCGGAGGCCACGGATTTGAATCCCTCGAAACGTGAAGGCGCGTATTCGTCGATGGCCGCGCAGGGGGAGGGTGGTGGGCGATGGGGAAATGCTAGCGGGTCGTGGCGAGCGTGAGAACCAGGGGAATGTTGGGGATCTGTAAACGTGGTTTTTCGATTCGGGATGTTTAAAGAGTGGGTTCCGTTCACTGAACCTTCCCACAAGGTTTTCAGGTTGTCCGTCGGAAGTGCGGGCTCTAGCCTGTGAGGGTCGCTGATGAATCGGCGATCGGGATTGGAACCCCGAGTAGAGTTGACGACGCACAAGCGTTGTTCATGACGTATGCTGCGCACCTTGAATGTGTGCACTCAGTTATGGCGGCTGTGCGCGGGAGACCTTTGTGTCTGTCGGGTTGTCTCTCCCCGGGTTCCAACCCGCGTACAGCTGCCTCCTCTCGCGTGGAACCGAGTGGATCAGCTCAAACCTATACTTTGAGAGATGAAATCATGTTCAAGCCAACACCTAATCCCCCTGAAGTCGAAACCGACCCGACGTCCCCGTATGTCTCTATCGACTGCAGAAAACTCAACGACGCCGCCAACCGCGCCCTCGACCACTACCTCAGCCCAGGCGCCCATGTCATGGGCACGACCAACCAACCCGACCCGATGTACTTCGCCAACCCGGCCTACGACACCGAATCCCTGCTGGCCAACGCCAGCGAATCACTGGGCTCGGCCTCCGAGATGCTCAACAACTTCGCCGCCACCCTCGACCCCGCCCACCGCAGAACAGCGATAGGCATTGCGCAACTGGTGATGCTGGGGGAATTGGCGGTGAATCAGGCGCTGGATCATGTTGAGGTGAAGGACTGATTTGCAGATGTTTTGGCAGGTATAAAAAAACCGGTCATCGCGACCGGTTTTTTCATTTTTGGCGCTTTGGCAGAGCAATCTCAGCGAAGCCGCTCGACGTTTTCATCGATTCGTTTCTGGATAGTCTGCAACGTGTCCTGAGTGATGATGCCGGGGTACATCTTTTCTGCCATCGTCGCGAACTGATCAGCCACCTCGCAGAATCGGGCGATGATGCCGTCGGCCGTTTCAGCCGATACTTCCGCTTCCTCTGCAAGGTCGAGCATGGCTTTTCGTCCGATCTCCAATGCTTCGCCCATGACGTCCATCTGGTGGTATCCGCCGGGACCCTCACAGAAGGTCACATCGTAGGCGGGCGCCAGCGTCCATTGGCCCGATTTAGACATGATGTAGGCGAAGTTCTTGGGGTGGTCATCGCGGTTGTTGAACGCGACGTTGAAGACTACACGCTCAAACGCGAGCGCTTTCTCTCGTACGTCATTGGTGCAGAGATGGGTCGCACGCAAGAAGTTGACGTAGTCCAGCACACCGGCATTCTGGAAGTCGGCGGCAGTGAAGGCCGCGAGACTTTGCATCGGCACGCGTAAGTTGTCTTCGCGATCAAAGCGTTTGGTAGCAAACGCTGCCAGCCCGTTCGGCAGGCTGAAGTACTGAGTGTCAGGTGTGTTTATTCCACACATCCGCAAGCATTCGGCGTAGACCATTTCGATGGCACATACCTCGGGGTGCTCCTGCCGGGCGGGAAACTTGACCAGCCAGGCCTCGAAGCCTGATCTGGCTATGGTGGTAAAGATGCCTGTTCGCGGATCGCGATAGACCAAGGCTTTTGGTCTGGCACCCTGCGGAGATCCACCCACCAGCAACAGCTGTTGCAAGAACTCGCCACCCTCACCCTTGAGGACTTCCTGCACCTCGGCAGCCAGCAGATCAATGGAGACCTCAACTTGCGGCTCCAGCGCCTCGGGTGCTACCGGCTCGAATGACATTGCGCCCATGGCATTGTTGCCGATGTAAGCGAGGCGCTCGAGTGGGCCGATACGTGCGGAATTAAGGCCGCGCCGCTTGAACAATCGATCCATCAGCAGCATGCCCCAGCCATCCGGCAGCGCATCGTAGACCGGTCCAGGCAAACCCAATTGATGGAGCGGAAAGTCCCGCCGTAACTTGGGGCCTTCCAATGGAAGTCTGTACGCCGACAATTCCAGACCTCTGTTCTTTGCCTCGTCGCTGTACTCGAACACGATCAGTGGGCGACCGGTGATAGCCGTCGTGGAAACGAGCGTGCCCCACCGCCAGTGTTCACCCCAGCCATCGTAGTAGACGTCCACTTGTTCAAGCATTTCCTGATTTCCTTTTTATGCGCTGACGCCTGGAGCTGTCTTCGTAACGAAGGATGTCGTCCAGGCTGTCCAGTTTTGGCAAGAACAGGTCTTCGATTTCCTGGACGCGCCCCACAACCATGGCCACTCGAACTACGGTTTCGAAACTGACATTGCGCCCGGCTTCAAGGTTGGCCACCGTATTGGTGCCGACACCTGCGCGAGCAGCCACATCGGCTTGCGTCATCTGCAGGGCTATCCGCTCTGTGCGCAGGCGTTGGCAGAGCCGTTTGACGATCTCGCTTGGTTTGCTGAGGCTTAATTCCAGCATGGTGTGCCTTATGTCGCATAAAGGTCGGTTAATACCCAAAATTATAGAGTTAACCTTCATTGCGTCAAATCAGTTAACTCCATTTTGATGTGGGTTATCTGCGATTAATGCCGATAAAACACAATAATTCAGAATTAAATTGTCGGTGTTAAAACCGCTTTAGCTTGGCTTTACGTTGAGACTCCATCGAAACCATTCGCATACCCTTGATCGCCTCTGTCCTAGAAGCAGCCGGGGAGGCATGCGGATCTCTCCCTTGAAGCCGAACGCTTCGATAACGAGCGCTCACGACATGAGTGACTGACTGTCAGGAGCGTAAGCGCAGATGGGGGGAATTCAATCAACGTGTTGTTTCTGAATGGTTCAAAGCTGGCTTGCTCGCTACTAAATCCCGGACACAAAAAAACCGGCCATCAAGGCCGGTTTTTTCTGTTTGCGCATCCTTCGTCAAACCACGACGCAGGACATGAATTCGGTTGGAGCGGGTGAAGGGAATCGAACCCTCGTTATCAGCTTGGGAAGCTGGAGTAATGCCATTATACGACACCCGCTCAGAGCGGCTGACTTTGTACCAGACTCGGCCACGGATTTGAAGTTTTCTTTGCACGCGAACTACGGAAAGTCCTGAAACAGAGCCGACATCGGTCAATCGCGGGCAAGCGCTGCGGGCTGGAGGACGGCTGAATCTCAGCTCTGCAGGCTTGCTCGCGAGGACGCTGTTTCAAATGGCCAATGCATGGTGATCCTGGACTAACTGGTAACGCGTTCGGCTGGCCTGTTGCGCCGGTTTCAGGAAACCGAGCAGGGCGTTCTGGCTGTCCCGGCAGGCGGACTTGTGTTCCATGTCGAGGAAGTGTCCGGTGGCCTGCAGGGTGGTGAAGGTGCTCTGCGCGACGTGGTTGCCGAACAGGCGTGCGTCTTCGGCGGCGGTGTATTCATCCCATTCGCCATTCATGAACAGCACCGGCACGTTGATTTTCTTCGCCGCGTTCAGATAGCACTGACGGTCGCTGTGCAGCACGTCGTTGATGTGGAAATGCATCTGCCCGTATTCGTGCTCGGCCAGGCTGCTGACGTGGCGATAGTTGAAGCGCTTGAACAGCGACGGCAGGTGTTTGCCGATGGTGTTATTGACCAGGTGCCCGACCCGGTCGCCGTCACGTTGGCCGAGGCATTCGACGCCGCGTTCCAGGTAGTCAAGCATGTGCGCGTTGATCACCGGTGAGAACGAGCTGATCACGGCTTTTTCAATGCGCCGAGGCTGATGGGCGAGGGCGACCATGGTCGCGGCACCACCCCAGGAGAACGACAAAACGTGTTCAGCGGCGAAGTGATCGATCAGCTCCAGCAGGATCAGACCTTCGACTTCTTTCGTCAGATGTTTCTCGTGGCGATTGTGGACTTTCGACTTGCCCGCGTAGGGCTGGTCGTAGCAGACCACATTGAATTGCGGGTGCAGGTTTTTCACGGTTTGTGCAAACGACGCAGTCGTGGCCATCGAGCCGTTGACCAGAATGATGGTCTTTTCTGCGGCGTCTGCGCGATAGAACTCCGTGTAAACCCGATACTGACCCTGTATATCCAGCACAGCGATTTCTGGCCTCATGTCATAAGACTCCTGGCAAGCAAGCGGGTATGCGCGCAAATAGAGATTGCACGAGCTTTGTGACAGGTAGGCATACGCCTGGAATTTTGGAGCCCATGTCGATCCGGAACGGCAGGTCGACGGGTATTGTTATTGGCGGGCAATCTGCCGGCTGAGGCGCAGCCCTGAGGGCTGTCTACCGGCAAAAAGTTTCTTGGAAGTTATATGTGACTCATCGGTCACAATTTGGCCGACGTCCTGATTCAAGCAGGGGGATCCGGATCGCGCAAGTGCCGTTGGTAAATTGTTCGACAACTTCTGCTGAGCGGTCGGCCGCTTGGAACAAATGAATCTCTTCGGTGCGCAAGGCCCGGTATTCGCCCGGTTTTAGCGCGTTATCCAGGTTCAGCAGGCCCATGGATTCGCGGTGCAGCCGCAGCACTTTGTTGTTGAAGTGACCGAACATGCGCTTCACCTGATGGTAGCGACCCTCGACGATGCTCAGCCGTGCCGTTCGCGGGCCGAGCACTTGCAGTTGCGCCGGTTGGGTGGTCAGGTCTTCGAAGGCGAAATAGATCCCCTCGGCGAACTTGATCGCATATTCCGGGCCGATCTCCTGCTCGGTCTCGACGTAGTAGACCTTCGGCAGCTTGGTCTGCGGCTGGGTCAGGCGCCGCGACCAGGTGCCATCGTTGGTGATCAGCATCAGCCCGGTGGTGTTGAAGTCCAGACGCCCGGCGATGTGCAGGTCGTCCTTGTCCGGCTCGTGGATCAGGTCGAGCACGGTCGGGTGCTCGGGATCGCGGGTGGCGCTGACGCAGCCCTGCGGTTTGTGCAGCATGAAATAGCGTGCCGGTTTGCCGCTTTGCAGCACTTCGTCGTCGACTTCAACACGGCTGAATTCCAGGACTTCGCTGTGGGGATCGCTGACGACTTTTCCGTCAATGCGCACGCGCTTTTCCACCAGCAACAGGCGAACCTGCTTGCGGTTGTAGCGGGGCAGGTTACTGAGGAAACGGTCGACACGCATGATCAGGAATCGGCAGGCAGCGGGGCGCGCATCTTACGGGATCGACGGCTTGGCCGCTTGCAGTTGCGCTTCGACCTGGGCGCAACGCGGGCACAGGCAGGATTGGTCGCGCAGTTGCGGCGGCAGGGCTTCGAGCACTGCCGGATCGATGGTGACGCCGTAGCACCAGCAGGCGCGGTCGGCGGTGCGCGGGTCGGCCAGGGTGCAGTCGTTGCGGGCGCCACAGGCCGGGCAGAGGTCAGGTTTGTTCATGGGCTTCAGGCATAGGTCGAGTGAGGCATTTCCACGCAGGTGCGATTGCGGCCAGTCTGTTTGGCCCGATACATCGCATGATCGGCCCGGGACAGCAGGCTGTGCAAGGTGTCATCCCGTTGCAGGGTGGTGGCGCCGATGCTGACCGTCAGATTCAGCGTGTGACCGTTGTAGGCATATTCATGCTGTTCGACGTGCTGGCGGATCTTCTCGGCAATCTTCTGACCGGTCTCGCCGTCGGTGTCCTTCAGCAGCACGATAAATTCCTCACCACCCCAACGGCAGACGATGTCGGAATGGCGCAGGCAGCTTTGCAGGTCCCGGGCAAAGCCGATCAAAACCTGATCGCCGGCCATGTGTCCGAAGGTATCGTTCAACTCCTTGAAATGGTCCAGATCCAGAAGCAACGCTGTCAGTGGTTTTGGCTCGCGGCGGGCTTCCAGCAGGGCTTGCGCGGCGAGCAGGTCGAAGCCGCGGCGGTTGGGCAGTTCGGTGAGGCTGTCGAGGGTGGCCTGGGCGTGGATCTTGTCCTGGTAGCGCTTGATCAAGCGGTTGACCAGCCACAGCACGATCAACGTCACCAGCAGGCAGATCAGCAGATTGATATACAGCGACTGGCGGATTTCGCTCAGCGCGCCGTCTTCACGTTTGTCGACGAACAGGTACCAGTTCAACTCGGGAATGAACCGCACGTTGAGGAAATGTCCCTGGCCGTGGGCGGAATATTCGTAGCTGCCGCTGTGGGGTTTGGGCAACTGGCTGACCAGGGTTTTCATGCTGTCGAGATCGTTGAGGCTTTTCCCGACCCGCGCACCTTCCGGGCCGCCCTCGGCGCCGGTCAAGACCAGTCGGCCGAAGGTGTCGACGAAGTAAACGCTGCGTTGATAACGCTGCTGGTACTTGTCGATCAGCTTGATCACCGCATCCACCGTCAGCCCTACGCCGGCGGCGCCGATGAAGCGATCGTTGTAGTCGTAGACCTTGTAGTTGATGAAGAAGGTCATGTTGTCTTTGTTGGCCAGGTCCGGGTCGACATTGATCTCGTACGGATCCTTCATGTCGCGCACGCGGAAGTACCAGGTGTCGCGCGGCTCGTCGATTTTCACCTGCTTGAGCACGCCCTTGGCGTGGTAGTAGGTGTGGGTGCTGTTGGAGACGAAGAACGCGGTGTAGGCGCCGTAGTGGGTCATGACCTCGTCGAGGTAACGGGTCATCTGGTCGCTGTCTTTTTCGCCGTTCACCACCCAGTCGCGCATGAACGTGTCGCGCGACATCATCGAGGAAATCAGGATCGGTCTGACGAGGTCTTTCTGGATTTCCGAGTACACCGTGTCGGAGGTCAGCGGCAGTTCGGTGTTGACGATGTTGTCGCGGATCGAGGCCCGCGAGGCGTAGTAGCTGAGCAGCGAGGTGGCGAGGAAACCTGCGCCGAGGAAGGCGACCAGAGTCAATACCAGCGAACGTTGGGAGTAAAACGCAGATCTGAGCGGCATTGGCAATTCCGTTGACAGTGACCCGATGGGCAGCATTCTAGTGGCACGGCGGGGAAAAGACTGCGGGATTTGTGCCTGAAATGCGGGGGGATCAGCCGGGCAGGTGTGTCTGGAGAATGGCTTGCTCATCCAGCCCCCCTCCCGGAACGAAAGGGGGCCGGTTTTCGAATCAGGTTCTGGTTTGCAGATACGCTCGCCACCCACCCAAATGGCTGATATCGGTTGCACCTTCCAGGCCGTAAGGTTCGCAGATGAATCCGCTTTCCCATCGGCCATCCGCCAGTTGCACCTTACCCAGGCCCAGCGGCGCCGGGATCCCGGTCAGGAACGAGCCCAGTTCACTGCTCGGTAACTCCCAGACTTCCACCGCGATGGCCACGCCACCGTCGGCCACGCGCAGCATGCCCGGGCGCAACGGCGGGCCACCGGCCAGGGCATAAAGTTTGTAGTCCTTCGAGCTGCAGGTGGCTTCGATCAGGCGTGCGCCGCGCTGACGCAGTTGCCAGTTCAGGGCCAGTCCGTCCAGATGCGCACCGCAGACCACCAGTCGTGCACGGTCATGGCGCGCCGGGTTGTTCGGCGTCGGCAGCGCGCGATCCTGCTGGCGCTGCAAGGCATCGGCCACGCCCAGTAGATACTGATCGGTGAACGCTCGACCAAACAGCGTCACACCCCACGGCAGCCCGTTGGCCATGAAACCGCCGGGTACGGCGACGGCGGCGTAATCGAGCAGGTTCATGAAGTTGGTGTAGTAGCCCAGTTCGGAATTGCGCAGCACCGGTTCCGCGTCGAGCTCTGCCAGCGTCACCGGACGACCAATAGTGGGCGTGAGCACGCAGTCGAGTCCTTCCAGTGCTTGATCGCAAACGGCTTTCAGTGCTTGCAGGCGATATTGCGCACGGAACGTCTGCACGCCGCTGACGGCTGGTGCCTTGGCCAGCACCGCGCGGATCACCGACAGCACCGCCGCAGGATTTTCTTCCATCAACTCGCCGGCCACGCTGTAGCGCTCGGCCACCCACGGCCCTTCATAGAGCAACCGTGCCGCTTCGAGGAACGGCGACAAGTCCAGCTCGACCGCTTCACCGCCCAGAGCTTTCAGACGGTCAATGGCATCGCCGAACAGCTGCGGGCCTTCCTCACAGCCGAAAAATTCCAGGTCTTGCGCACGTGGTACACCGAAGCGGAACGGCCGTGGTACGCCGAACGCGGAACCGTCATTCCATGACGGATTACTGCGGCTGTATTCGTCCCTCGGATCGAGGTGCGCGGTCAGCGCCAGTAGCTGACTGGCTTCCCGCGCCGTTGCGGTGAACGTGGTGACGCAATCGAGCGTGCGGCAGGCCGGTACGACCCCGGCGGTGGAGATCAGCCCTTTGCTGGCCTTCAGACCCACCAGATTGTTCAACGCCGCCGGCACCCGACCGGAGCCCGCGGTGTCGGTGCCCAACGCGAAACTGGCCACGCCGAGCGCCACCGCCAGCGACGAGCCGGCGCTCGAACCACCGGAGGGATATTCCGGCAACACGCTGTTCGGGCAAGCGCCGTACGGTGATCGGCTGCCATTGAGGCCGGTGGCGAACTGGTCGAGGTTGGTCTTGCCGAGCGGAATTGCGCCCAGCGCCAGCAACTGTTCGACGATGGTGGCCGAACGTTCGGGAACGTAGGCGAATGCCGGGCACGCGGCCGTGGTCGGGACACCGGCCAGGTCAATGTTGTCCTTGATCGCGAACGGCACGCCATACAGCGGCAAGCTCTCTGGATCGCGACCGTCGAGGCTGGCGAGGTACGGCTCCAGTTCCTCGACGCTGAGCAGATGAATAAACAAGTGATAGTCGGGATTGAGCGCAGCGGCTTTTTCCCGCAGGGCCAACAGCAATTTGCGGGGGGTGGTCTGGCCGTCGCGGTAGGCCTGGCGCAGGGCATCGAGTTGCAGATTCATGGGGTCATCCTTTGCAAAAATGGGTTCAGTCGAGTTCCAGCACCACGACCCGTTGACCGGCGCGTACCGCCGAACCGGGTTGCACGCGAATCTCCCGGACCACGCCGGGCAGCGGTGCGAGTACGGGGATTTCCATCTTCATCGACTCCAGGATCACCAACGCATCGCCGGCCGCGACGCGACTTCCGACCTCGACCTGGACCTGCCACAGGTTGCCGGCGATATGGCTGTCGACACTCTGCTGACCGCAGGCCAGTGGCATTTCTTCGCAGCTTTGCGACACGGCCTCTTCGCTGTCGAAATGCGCCTGGCCGCTGGCGATCCAGCGTTCGCGCTCGGCGTTGAACGCGGCTTGTTGCTGCAGGCGAAAGGCGTGGATGCTCTCGGCCTCGCGGTTGAGAAACGCTTGATATTCGCCGAGGTTGAGCTGGCTCTGTTCGATGTTCAGGTCGAAGCGGCCGAGAGGAAAGTCGCGGCGGATGCGCAGCAGTTCTTCGGCGGTGACCGGGTAGAAACGGATCTGATCGAAAAACCGCAGCAGCCACGGTTTGCCTTCGAACGCGGCGACTTCGCGATAGCGGTTCCACATCTGCAAGGTACGCCCGACGAACTGATATCCGCCCGGGCCTTCCATGCCGTAGACGCACAGGTAGGCGCCGCCGATGCCCACCGAGTTTTCGGCGGTCCAGGTGCGCGCCGGGTTGTACTTGGTGGTCACCAGCCGATGGCGCGGGTCGAGCGGTGTGGCGACCGGCGCACCGAGGTAGACATCACCGAGGCCCATCACCAGATAGCTCGCATCGAACACTGTGCGTTGCACCTCGTCGAGGTTGGGCAGGTCATTGATGCGGCGGATGAACTCCAGATTGCTCGGGCACCACGGCGCGTCCTTGCGTACGGTGGTCATGTATTTCTCGATCGCCAACTGGCAGGCCGGATCGTCCCAAGACAACGGCAGGTGGACGATGCGCGACGGTACTTGCAGATCCCCGGCAGCGCACACGGCATCCCACTCGCCCGCGACGATCCCGAGCAGATCGGCCAGCGGCAGTTGTTCGGGCTGATAGTGGATCTGCAGTGAACGAATGCCGGGTGTCAGGTCGATCACGCCGTGCAGGTTTTTGCCTTCCAGCGCCTGGATCAGTGCGTGGGCCCGGAAGCGCAGGACCAGATCCAGCTCCGGGGCGCCGATTTCCAGCAGCAGATGGGTATCGCCGGACACACGCCCGACCAGCCGCTTGTCGTCCTGACCCAATTCCAGAACCACAGGCGAAACCAGGCCCTGTGGGAGCTGGCTTGCCAGCGACAGGGCCCGAGCAGACACCGCGTCAACTTCATCGCTGGCAATCGCGCTTTCACAGGAATCCCATTTCAGAATGAGATCGCGTGCGGTCTTGAGGTCGACGGGCACGAACTGCACTTTGTCCCCGGCCTTGAGTTGACCCAGTTGCCAGAGATCCGCCTCGATCACCGTCACCGGGCACACGAAACCGCCAAGGCTCGGGCCGTCCGGGCCGAGGATCACCGGCATGTCACCGGTGAAGTCCACCGCACCGATGGCGTAGGGATTGTCGTGAATGTTCGACGGATGCAGGCCGGCCTCGCCGCCGTCGGCGCGCACCCACTCCGGTTTCGGTCCGATCAGGCGCACGCCGGTGCGGCTGGAGTTGAAATGCACTTCCCATTGCGTGGCGAAAAAGGTGTCGATGTAGTTTTCAGTGAAATACTCAGGCGCGCCATGGGGGCCGTAGATGACGCGGATCCGGCGCACGGCAGGTAATTCGCTGACGTGATGGGGGGGCAATGTCTGCCCGGTGCTGCGCTCACTCAGGGCGGCCAGATGCAATACGTCGCCGGCGCGCAAGGCACGTCCGCCATGACCACCGAACTGACCGAGGGTGAAGGTGCTTTTGCTGCCCAGATAATCCGGCACTTGCAACCCGCCGCGCAGGCACAGGTAGCTGCGGGCTCCGGCGCCCGACAGATTGCCCAGATGCAGCTGGCTGCCCGCGGGGATCAGCAGGGCGGTATTCATCGCCTGCGGCTGACCGTCGAGTGTCAGGGCAATCGGTGCGCCGGTCACGGCCACCACCGCATCGCAATTGAAGCGCAGCAACGGCCCGCTCATGGTGATTTCCAGCGCCGCCAGGCCTTCATCGTTACCCAGTAGACGATTGCCCAGACGCAGCGCGCGACTGTCCATCGGCCCCGAAGGTGGCACGCCGACCGCCCAGTAACCGAGGCGACCGGGGTAGTCCTGGACACTGGTCTGGGTGCCGGCGCTCAGCACTTCGAAGGTGTTGGCCTGGTACACCAGGCCTTCCAGGCAACGGGTCCAGGGCTGGCCGCTGGCGAACGGCGTGTCGAGCAGAATCTGCCGCAGGTAGTCGCGGTTGGTTTCCACGCCGTACAGCTGGCTGTCGCCGAGGGCCTGATGCAGATCGGTGCGGGCCTGTTCGCGGGTCGGCGCCCAGCTGATGATTTTGGCGATCATCGGATCGAAGTAGGGCGGGATCTCACAACCGGCCTCGACCCAGGTGTCGATGCGTAGGTGCCGGCCATCGGCGACCGGGAAATCGACCGCCGTCAGCAAGCCGGGGCTGGGCTGGAAATCGCGGCCCGGATCCTCGGCATACAGCCGCGCCTGAATCGCATGCCCTTGCGGTTGCAGGCCTGCGAACAACTCGGCCAGCGGCGGCAAGTCACCGGCCGCCAACTCGATCATCCAGCGCACCAGATCGACGCCCCACACCTGTTCGGTGACGCCGTGCTCAACCTGCAACCGGGTGTTCACTTCCAGAAAATAGAAGCGCTGCGCATCGCTGTCGAAAACGAATTCGACGGTGCCGGCGCTGCGGTAATTCACTGCCTTGGCCAGTTTGATCGCCGCTGCGCACAGCTCATCCGCCATGCCTTCGGGCAGGTTCGGTGCCGGGGTTTCTTCAAGGACTTTCTGATTGCGCCGCTGCACCGAGCAGTCGCGCACGCCGAGGGCGATCACCGCACCGTGGCCGTCGCCGAACACCTGAACTTCCAGATGCCGCGCACGCTGGATGTACTTCTCGATGAACACGCCGGCGTCGCTGAAGTTGTTCTGACCGAGGCGCTTCACTGCGTCGAACGACTCGCTCAGTTCGCCGGGGTTACGGCACACGCGCATGCCGATGCCACCGCCACCGGCAGTGCTTTTGAGCATTACCGGATAACCGACCTGTTCGCCGGCAATCAGTGCGGCTTCAAGGCTGTCGAGCAGTTCGGTGCCTTCAAGCATCGGCACACCGTGCTGTTTGGCCAGGGCGCGTGCGGTGTGCTTGAGGCCGAACACCCGCAGTTGCTCCGGTGTCGGGCCGATGAAGGCAATGCCATGGTTTGCGCAGGCTTCGGCGAACGCGGCGTTTTCCGAAAGGAAGCCGTAACCGGGGTGGATTGCTGTGGCGCCACTGGCTTTGGCGATGGCGAGAATCTTGTCCACGGCCAGATAGGTGCCGGCCGCTGCGCCTTCGCCAAGGCTGTGCGCTTCTTCAGCTTGCAGGATGTGCAGGCTGGCGGCATCGGCTTCGGAGTAGACCGCGACGCCTTCGACGTGCAGTTCACGCAAGGTGCGCAGAATGCGGCAGGCAATCGCGCCACGGTTGGCAATCAGGACTTTTTCGAACATGGAAAATCCCCCGGAGCCCGCGCAGGTGGAGGGCTCGACTGGGAGGCGGGCCGTCCCGCCGTTTTTGTTCAGGCGCCAGGGTCGTCCCCGACGGCGAAATCACTTCACTTTTTCAGGCACTGGCCCGAGCGCGCCTGGCACAGGGCAAACAACCAGCGGCGCAGACGGACGAATTTCAGTTCCATACCAGTAGCTCCGCAGGTGTCGGGTTGTAGGCGTTGCACGGATTGTTCAGTTGCGGGCAGTTGGAAATCAGCACGATCACGTCCATCTCCGCGCGCAGGTCGACGTATTTGCCGGGGGCGGAAATTCCGTCTTCGAAGGTCAGGCCGCCCTCGGCAGTGACCGGCACGTTCATGAAGAAATTGATGTTCGGCCCGATGTCACCTTTGCCCAGGCGCCCGTCGTGGGCGCAGGCGCGCAGGTAGTTGTCGCGGCAGCTGTGCATGTAGCGTTTTTCCAGGGCGTAGCGCACGGTGTTGCTCTCTTGCGCGCAGGCGCCGCCGAGGGTGTCGTGGCGGCCGCAGGTGTCGGCGATGATGGTCAGCATCGGTTTGCTGAGGTTGGAATACAAAACGCTGCCGGTGCTCAGGTAGACGTTGTTTTGTCGACGCAATGTGCGCTGCACGTCGTAGCGCTCACGGGGATTGGCGGCGCTGTAAAACAAGGTGTCGACCGCCTGATTGCCTTCCAGATCAAGGATGCGCAGGGTCTGGCCGGCCTTGACCTCCATCAGCCAGGGTTCGCCGGCGGGAATGGTGGCGCGGTATACCGCAGTGTCCGGTTGTTTTTGCGAAGTGGCGATAGCAACTGACATGGCGACGATCCTCAGGCGAACAAACGGTCGGTGTTGATGAAGCCGCGCTCGTTCTCCGGGCGCGAGGTACGGCAGTGCTCGGCGACGCTCGGGTCGGCGTTCATCCAGCTCAGCTTCAGCGGTTTGGGCGCGTATTGCGGCGACGGATCCAGTGGATGTTGCAGAGCTGTGAGCACAACCAGGGTGTCCATCGGTGCATAGAGTTCGATGTAGTCACCGGCCTGCGAATGGCCTTCGACAAAGTGCAAACGCCCGCTGTCGTCGACGTTGACCCGGCTGAACAGGTTGAGGGTCATCAGCAGGTCGGACAGGCCCAGCCCCCACTTGCCGAGCTCCACCAGCAGGTTGTCGGTGCCGTTGCGAAAGAAGCCGTTGCGCAGTTCCTGATAGCGGCCCTGGCCGTATTTCTCCGCGACTTCCTCGGCGCACAGCACGCCGCCGAGACTGTCACTCCAGCCGCAGGTATCCGCCGTGATCGCCGCCAGCACGCGGCCCATGTCCGAGTAGAGGCAATGGCCCGCGGTCAGCTTGGCGGTGTGTTGACATTTGAGGCTGTCGGGCAGGTTCAGGCGCTCGGTTTTTTCGTTGGCGTTGAGCAAGGTCAGGCTGACGTTGGCACCACCGCGCAGATCCGTCAGGCGCAGCAGCTGCCCGCGTTTCAAGACGAAGGAGCGATGGCCGCCGCCGGGCAGGGTTTCTTCGGCGAAGGGCGGGAAAATTCGGGTTGAATCAGTCATGGAAGGTTCCTCTCAAGCGGTTCGAAGGGCGCTCGCCAGTTGCTCCGGCAGGGCGTCGACGGCGGCGCGTTGGGCACGGCGGTCGCTGTTCAAAGGGATGTCGTAGGTGATGCGGGCGCCATAGGCGCCGGGGGCGTGCGGGTCGAGGCGGACCTTGTCGAACACCAGCAGACGGGTGCCGAGGCTGAAGCCTTCGGACAGGTCGTGGGTGACCATGAATACGGTCAGTTGCGTCTCGCGCCACAGCTCCAGCAGCAGCGCGTGCATGTCCTTGCGAATGCCCGGATCGAGCGCGCCGAACGGTTCGTCGAGCAGCAACACGCGCGGTTTCATGATCAACGCCTGGGCGATCGCCAGCCGCTGTTGCATGCCGCCGGACAGTTGCGCCGGGTACTTGTCCAGCGCATGGCCGAGGCCGACTTTTTGCAGCAGCGCCGTGGCCTGTTCGCGGGCGTCGCGTTTGGCGCTGCCGAACAGACGCCCGAGCAGTGGCGCCCGGGGCAGTTCGAGGCCGAGGGCGACGTTGTCCAGCACGCTCAAGTGCGGGAACACCGAGTAGCGCTGGAACACCACGCCACGGCTGGCATCCGGTTCGCGGGCCAGTGGCTGGCCGTCGAGCAGAATCTCGCCGCGACTGGCGGTTTCCTGACCCAGTAGCAGGCGCAGGAAGGTCGATTTACCGCAGCCCGAAGCTCCGACCAGCGTGCAGAACTCACCCTCGTTGACGTTGAGGTTCAGCCCTTCGAGCACCACTTGGTCGGCGTATTGCTGCCAGACGTTTTTCACTGTGATGAAGCTCATTTGGCTGCTCCCTCATACCAGGGGAATGCACGCCGGGTCAGGCACTTGAGGCCCCAGTCCATCAGCCAGGCGAGCAGGGTGATCCACACCACGTACGGCAGAATCACATCCATCGCCAGGTAACGACGCACGAGGAAAATCCGGTAGCCCAGACCGTCGGTGGAGGCGATCGCCTCGGCGGCGATCAGGAACAGCCACGCCGAACCGAGCATCAGCCGCAGTGAAATCAGCAGACGCGGCAACAGCTGCGGCAGAACCACACGCAGCATCAGGGTCCAGGTCGAGGCGCCGAGGGTCTGCGCCTTGATCAGCAGTTCGACCGGAATGTCCCGCGCGCGCTGTTCCAGATCTCGGGCGAGAGCCGGGGTGATACCGATCACGATCAGCATCACCTTCGACAGCTCGCCGAGGCCGAAGACGATGAACAGAATCGGCAGGATCGCCAGGGGTGGCACCATCGATAACACCGTCAGCATCGGCGACAACGGTGCGCCGAACAGCGGCAGGGTTCCGGCCGCGATGCCCAGGCACAGCCCGGCCAGCGCGGCGATACCGAGGCCGAAGGCCAGTCGTTGCAGGCTCGCGGCGGTGTCCTGCCAGAGCAGATATTCACCGGTGCGGCTGTCGGCATTGAATGCCAGGCGTTTAACCGCATCGGTCATCTGCACGGCACTGGGCAGCAGTTTGTCGTTGGGGTTCTCCGCCAGACGTTCGGCCGAGCCCATGAAATAGGCGAACAGCACCAGGGCGAACGGCAGGATCACCAGCAGCAGACGACTGGGGCGATCCGGGTGGCGATTGATCAGGCGCATGGCCAAATCCTCCGTGGCTTACAGCTTGGCGTCGGCGGCCATCTGCACGTAGGTCGGATCGAAACGCAGCTTGAGATTGGCGGTGTCGCCGCTGGTCACGCCGTTGGCGAACGCCATGCCGACCGCACTGGTGTCTTTCGCGCCTTCGCCGAGCAAACCGTGCTCAAACGAAAACTCGGCGACCCTGCGCATGGTTTCCGGCAGTTGCTTGCTGGTGGCGAACGCCAGGGCTTCTTTGGGGGTGGCGAACAGTTTGGTGGTGTCCAGTTGCGCCTGGAATCCGGCCAGGTCGGTGCCCGAGGCCTTGGCCATGTGCTCCAGCGCGGCTTTGCTCGCAGCGTTTTTTGCGTTCATCAGCTCGACCACTTCGAACCACGCGCCGGTCAGCGCCTTGCCCAGGGCCGGGTTGTCTTTGAGGGTGGCGCTGTTGACCACCATCATGTCCATGATTTCGCCGGGGATCTGGCTGGAATTGAAGACTTCGGTCACGCCGGGTTTGGCCTTGATGTCCGAGAGCATCGGGTTCCAGGTGGTGACGGCGTTGACCTGCTCGGTGTTGAAGGCGGCAGAAATGTCGGCGTCGGAGGTGTTGACCACTTTCAGGTCTTTCTCGGTCAGGTCGACGGAGTCCAGCGCGCGGGCCAGCAGGTAATGCGAGACCGACAGTTCGACCAGGTTGACGTCCATGCCCTTGAGGTCGGCAACTTTCTTGCCCTCGCCTTTGAGAACGATGCCGTCGTTGCCGTTGGAGAAATCGCTGACGATCAGCGCGGTGCTGTCGACGCCGCCGGCGGCCGGGATGGTCAACGCGTCCATGTTGGTCATGGTGCAGCCGTCGAACTGACCGGCGGTGTACTGATTGATCGATTCGACGTAATCGTTGAGTTGGACTACGTCGATCTTGATCCCGTATTTCTTCGCCCATTTATCGACGATGCCCTGGCTGCCGGCATATTCCCATGGCATCCAGCCGGCGTAGATCGTCCAGCAGACACTGAAGTGGTCTTTCTGCGCGGCGGGGGATTGGGTGCTGACGAGCGCGGCGAACGTGGCGGCGAGCAGGGCGGGCAAACGTAGTCGGGACATGGTGGCTTCTCCAGTTGATCGAGGGCGGACAGGAAGGCAACGCGGCACCGCGAACGGTGGCTTGTCTCCCGGGCTTTTGTCCCGCCGTGTAACCTCAACTGGAGGTCGCCAACTCTCGGACCAGCCACTCGCAGATGCGAGCCGGAACCCTAGTCAGCCATTGCAAATTGTGGTGCCGCGAACCTGTGATGACTCCTGCACGGGTTTGCTAAAGCGAGAGGCGTGCCAAGTCGCGGCGAGCCTTCTGCGACGCGGCTTGCGGGTGGAGGGGTTCGGATGGCAGGTGGCGGCGACGCTTTGTGTTGGTGCGCGCCTGCACCGTGATGCAGCGCGATGGCCGCTGATCCGATGCTCGGTGGGGCGTGGGCACTCGGTAGCGGTCAGCCAGTCAAACGTGATGTCAGCCGGTCTGTGCCGACTGCTGTCACAGGTCTTTCAGGAGGCCGCCATGCGTATTTCAAAATTGCTGCGTTGGGTGCTGCCGGGAGCAGTGCTCGGTCTGGGGCTGTCCGGTTGTTACTACTACGCCGGCGGCTACGATGTTTATTCCTCGCCCTATTACTATCCCGGCTATTACTCGCCCTATTACTACGGTGGTTATTACGGTCCGCGCTACTACGGCGGTGCCCGCTATTACTACGGCGGTTATGGCTATCGCGGCGGCTATGGACGGGGTTATCACGGCGGTGGATACCACGGTGGGCACCACTAATCAGCGGCTGAATGAAGGCGTTTTTGGATGAACAAGGTTTCATGAAGTACTTGTTTCAAGTTGTTGCAGAAACGCACCAGATGCCGAAAACGCTGTCTGATTTTTCGTCAGTCGCCGAATAAAAGACTGACGCCTGCCAGCGTCGCTGGTGTGGCTACCCGCGGTCCAGGAGGCCGCCATGTATCGCCGAATTCTTCTGTTTACCGTGATGCTTTTTTCCCTTGGCGGATGCGTCCCTTATTCCTACGGAGATGGCTACTACAGCTCAGAGGTCTACACATCGCAGGCACCTTCGTATTACAGCGGTGGCACTTATTACACCGGCGGCAGCACGTACTACTCGGCGCCGCGCTACTACCAGCCAGCACCGCGCTATTACCAACCGGCTCCACGCTATTACTCGGCGCCTCGTTATTACCAACCGGCCCCGCGCTACTATGAGAGCCGTCGCTGGCACGGTCATGATCGCGGACGCTGGGATGACCATCGCCGCGGTGGCTGGGATGATCGTCGGGGTCGCGGCAACTACGACCGTCACAGCGGACGCGGCGATTACAACCGGCACGGCAACCGCTGGTAACCCCTCGCAAAAAAGCGGCGCATTGAGCGCCGCTTTTTTTGTGCCTGCTTTTTGTGCTGGTGTGGATCGCACCATCTCCTAGGGGGTTCTCGGATCCCTCCTACAGTTTTACTTCTGAACATTTGTTAGCGTTTGTATGCACATGTTGATGTTGAAAAACTTCAATTTCATGGAGGTGTATAAGCGCGGGATATTGCTCAGATATGAATCTTCTTATCATTCATCAGAATTTTCCCGGTCAGTTTCGTCATGTGGCGTTGGAAGCATTGCGCAGACGTTTGGGAGTTATTGCAATTGGACGCGATACAGCGCCAGGTATTGCCGGGGTAAGGTTATTTCGATACCGACCATCAAGGCATATGGCTAATGGCGTTCATGGCTATTTGCATAGATATGAAGAGGCCGTTTCGGACGGGCAACAAGTTCAACGAATATTGAAGAGGCTCAGCCAGGCAGGCTTTCGGCCTGATGTGATTCTTGCCCATCCGGGGTGGGGTGAAACGCTATTCGTCAAAGATGTTTACCCCGATGTGCCGCTAGTTCATTTCTGTGAGTACTATTACCGAGCGCGTGAGGCAGACTCTGGTTTCGATCCTGAGTTTCCCTGTGCGATGGATGCGTCCTCAAGGCTTAGAGTCTTGAATTCGATGCATCTCCTGAATATTGAGCAGTGCGATGCCGGGATTGCACCTACACAATGGCAGCGCAGTCTTTTTCCGAAAATATATCAGTCGAAAATTCGTGTCATTCATGAAGGCATTGTTCAATTTTCCGAATCAGAAAAGGTCGAGTCTGTAACGCTGCCGAGTGGGCGCGTGATAAAAGCAGGTCAGTCTATCGTGACTTATGTCGCCAGAAACCTCGAACCGTACCGAGGCTTTCATAGTTTTATGAGATCCATTCCCTATATCCATGAAAAGTGCCCCAGTGCACAGGTTGTTGTAATCGGTGGTGATGGTGTCAGTTATGGGCGGATGCCCATTGGATACCCCAACTGGCGAAGCAAGATGATTGCGGAGGTGGATATTGATATTTCCAATGTTCACTTTGTTGGGAAGTTGCCTTATCAAACATACAGATCGGTTCTGGGTCTTTCAAAGGCTCACGTGTATTTGACGTATCCGTTCGTACTGTCGTGGTCTCTGTTGGAAGCAATGGCTTCTGGCTGTGTTGTCGTAGGTTCAAATACCGCTCCCGTACAGGAAGTTGTCGAAGATGGAGTCAGCGGGATGCTTGTTGATTTTTTTGACGCTGAAGAAATCGCCTCGGCAGTTTGCAGGGTTATAACTTCTCCCGGTGAGTTTGACTCAATGAAGGAAGCGGCGAGGTTGACGGCAAACAAATTCGATGTGGTTAAGGGTGTAAGCGGATACTTTGATGTGTTTAAAAGCTTAACGGATGGTGGTCGCGTCGAGTGATGGGTTAGTCATTTTAAAATGGAGATTTGAAATGCTTAAGATGTCTCGCAAGGAAGTTTTTCGCCAGTGCGGAAGGGGAATTAAATATGGAGTGTTACTAGCGATCTGTTATTGGGTCGTTGATTTCTGTATCCGATGGGAGGAGGCCGCAGAAGCGCGGGCGATTTATCAGAAGAAACAAGGGGCGTGCAGCAGGAAGCTGGCGGGTATGGAGCAGGTTCCGATACTTGGCGGCAGTCTTCTGGACCGAACAAAGATTCCCGGGTTTCATTTTGGATCGACATTAAGGAGCGACGGTTCCTGTATTGCCGATCTTCTTGATGGCTCATTCTGGTGGACGGGAAAAGAACTGTTTCCTGTGTATGAAACTCTTGGGGTAGAACCACCCAGCAGCTGGACGCATTACCACGTTACCGCCAGGCTTTTCACCAGAGGGAATACCACGGCACCGCACAATATGGGCGGGCGGCATGTGAGTTGGCCGGATGAACTGATTGTTAAGCTGAAAAATTATCCAGGCCTGGAACTTTGGCTTACCGCGCCTCCACCCAGTATCAAAAATGAATTCTCTGTTCGAATTTTTGTTATGCCCGACTGGCGCCGGCGTGATGGAACACCACGGAAGATAAATTGTATTGGTTTAAATTCGCCCGAATCTAAAGCTTCTGCCAGTGGTTTGAGTAAAGCATATCTTTTGAAAATGAATAAGGAGCAGTTGGAGAATTTGGAGTTTGGGAGTTTACGTACGTATTGCACGGTCGAGTTGCACCATTTCGACTTTGCAGGTGGGGATGCTCGTATACATTTGGGTACCGAGGGCTTGCGGGGTGCTCCAGAAGCGCTTAAGGCTGTCAGCGACTATCTTTCACATTCAATTATTACAGGGAAATGAATATGAGCTATATATTCAGTGGTTTGGAAAAGTTGGAAATTTTGCAGGCTGCAAATATTTGTGAGGGAATGAAATTCAATGTCGAGGAGGAAGAGTATTTTGCGATGGCAGTGGAGGGGCGAAACTGCGCTGTACTTTATCGTACATTGTCGAATATTTTGGGTGGGAAATTCTTAGGCGGTTCTGCGTTCGATGAGAGCGTAATGGGCATTTTTAAAGATGCCAAACTCTGGCTCGATGTAGCAATTGATGCAAATGGCGGAGTGGGCGCTTATTCTGCATTGATCCGAGCTTATACCCTGCGGCAGGGGGAGTTAAGGTTAAATAAAAAAATCAGCGATTCGAAGATGCAACAGTCATCTAATCAGGTGGCTGTCAATCTCATGAATACGTTGATAAAAGGCTCCGTTGAGCATGATTTGGCTCCATGGACTGTGCCCTCCATAAGCCAAATTGCAGAAATCGATGCGAGCGCTATTGGTAAAGTATTATTTCGTGAAGATGTTGATGAAATTGATACAGCTACCAGTCGTAATGCGGGATGGTCTGGAACAATCGGCTTCAGCCTGTTGGGTGGAGAAAAACCATATGAAACTTGGAGGTTGATCTCCGCCGGTGATCCGGATTCCCATATAAAAGGGAATCATCATCTTGCCAAGTTAAACAGGCTTGATGACCTAAAGAATGTTCTGTTTGTCGTGGACTCATACAGTGTTGCATTGCAGGCAGTGATTAAAAACTTCGGGTCGAATATGGTTGAAAGCCTGTTTTCAGTTCTGCCCGAACAAATAAATATCGCTCTCGCCAGTGGCAGCATCAATCCACTGATTCAGCATGTGGTGAAAGGTACGCCCATCTCACCTATTGTCAGCCTGATATTGCGATATAACCTGAATGATTTCTTTGACATGCTCAGGCGAACCTACGACGGAAACTCGGCCGCCACGCCTACCACCGACGAAACCTTCGCCTCCAATGCCTACACATTTTTCTCCGCACTTTCTCCGTCTCAATCGCAAAGCATCGTTACCAGAACCATTGGCGAGTATGGCAGTGCCAAGGACTGGGCAACGTTGGCCAGTCAGGCAACGCCAATCGGCGCCGCGTTACGCAATTCCCTCAAGCAACTAAGCGAAATCGTGATTGAGCGGGCCGACGGTTTTTCCGGACGCGGCCTGGAGCTTTACGACCCAGAAACGGGCGAGGGCTTCATCACTGAACAGTGGCTTGCCGATCGCTCTGAAATGCTGGCCCGGCTGATTGCGCGAACCAATGGATCGTTCGGTCGAAATACTGTCCAGACCTTTTCCTATTCGGATCTGGCTTCGGGCAAACAGGCCCTTATGACCACCGGCGTCTCAAACCCTCTGGTCATGTTTGGTGATGACGGCGGACGATCATTTGGTGGCGGGACAAATACCGATCATCTTTACGGCGGTGGCGGCAACGATTCAATCAGTGGGCTGTCCGGTAATGACTTTATCCAGGGAGCTCGCGGCAATGACTCTTTAACAGGAGGCGATGGCAATGATGCGTTGTACGGTATGGCCGGTGATGATGTGTTGGTGGGTGGCAAGGGTAACGACTCTCTCGCTGGTGGGCCAGGTAACGATCGGTATGAGTTCTCCAGCGGAGATGGAATCGACGAAATTTTTGATGCGCACGTTGGGGGCGGATTGCTGATAAATGGACTTCCGATCCCACCTCTCGAACGCAGTGCTCCGCTCAGCAATATCTGGCTTACGGAAGATCGAGCCATCAGCTTGACGCTCATTGAAGATCAGGCTGAAAACACGCTGAACATTAAATACGGACTGAGTGATCTCATCGTCGTGAAGAACTTCAATCCGGGGATGCTCGGCATTGATCTTCCTGATTACCAGGACCAGGCGTTCCCCGCTCCCGATCTGGTCCTTCAAGGCGACTGGAAAATTAAAGATAACGACCCCAATGTTCGCGGAGATCAGCCTTCTTACGATGAGTTGGGCAACGCTTTGCTTTTGCCCAATGTTAAACAGAGGAACAAAGCGGACCTGCTTTACGGATCACCGAAAGATGACCTCATCGTTGGTCTTGGCGGGTCTGATCGACTGTTCGGCAAAGAAGGCAACGATCGTTTATTCGGTGACAAGCAGACGACGCTGGAAAATGCATTTGCCGATGCAACAAAAGGAAAGGCTAGCCGTGGCGATTGGCTGGATGGTGGGCAGGGTGATGACCTGCTTGTCGGCACTGTCTCGCGAGACGTGCTGCTCGGCGGCAACGGTCGAGACACGCTGATTGGGGGAGCAGGTGATGACAATTTGTCCGGTGATCAAACAACCGGTGCACATGAGCAAAATTGGACAGTCAAGCGCATCGACGTTCCACTCAGTGATGGCGTCATCAGCATGCGTAGCGTCTTTGACAAATTTTCATTGAATAGTCCCACCGAGGGCGGTGACGACATCCTCTATGGGCAGGGTGGCCGGGATTTTATCAATGGCGGCAGGGGAGATGACCTGCTCGATGGCGGAAGTGACGACGACACACTGTACGGCGAAGAGGGTAATGACACGCTGGCTGGCGGGAGTGGCAATGACACATTGCAAGGAGACAACCTCGATTGGGGTGGCGGTCTCGACAGCCGCCATCATGGCAACGATTTGTTGGCGGGAGGCAGTGGCGATGACTACCTTGATGGCAATGGTGGTGGCGACGTGTTGTACGGAGGCAGCGGCAATGACGTTCTGAAAGGTGATGACGACGTACTGCGAGGCGTTTCGGGTGTTGCCGCAGACTTTTTCGGAAGTGATTTTCTGGATGGCGGCGAGGGAAATGACACCCTTTGGGGCGGCGGTGCCGGTGATTCGCTTTTCGGTGGCAGCGGTAACGACGAATTGGTCGGTGATTACCATGAACACCCGATTCGTTATCACGGTGATGATTATCTCGATGGCGGTGCGGGTGACGACACACTCCGTGGCTTGGGTGGCTCCGACACACTGATAGGCGGATCAGGCGCCGACGCTCTGGATGGCGATGAGCCCAACTTGAAAGCGGGCGGAACCAACGATGACCACATTCAAGGTAATTCAGGAAACGATACGCTCTGGGGTGGTTTGGGCGCCGATACGCTTTTGGGCGGTGCCGATGATGACCTTTTGGTGGGGGACTACGAGCAAACATCCGAAGCAGAACATGGCGCCGATTTTCTTGACGGCGGCTCAGGCAACGACACTTTGCTGGGCAGTGGTGGAAACGACACGCTGGTTGGCGGGGAGGGAGTCGATTATTTGCGCGGCGGCCCTGGCGATAACGTGTTTGAGGGTGGTGCCGGCAACGATTATCTGGAAGGGATGCAGGGTAACGATGTTTTCTACTTCGGAGTGGGTGATGGACTGGATGTTGTTACCGATACAGGTGGCAACAATGTCGTAAGTTTTGGTGATGGATTTTCTGCGGAGAACTTGCAGGCCAAGATCGTCAATCTTGATGTGGGCACGGCGTTGCGGCTGTCGAATGGTATTGGTGACGCGCTTCTGATTCTTCACCATGAAAAGTGGGCAGGTTCGACGTTCAGGTTCAGCGACGGCGTGATCCTGAATTTCCAGGATGTAATCAAATTAACGGTGCAACCGGTAGATATAACGGATCTGTCTACGACAGTTGCTGCGGTACCCGATCCCGAAAAAAAGCAGGACATTGAGAGTGAGAGCGAAGCAGTCGTCCAGACACTGCCCGATGACTTAGCCGCTTCTACTGAGAGGGAAGGCAGTGAAACGGGTCGTCACACCCGGTGGGATAGCCTTTTTCTTTCGGAACTGAACACAAAGCGCTCAGCGGCCCGGCAGGCATCAGGATTTGCACTGAACGATCAGGGTGTTTGGGTTAGAAGTCATATTGCTACCGACAAAAGTGGCTATGCCATCAGCGCCGAACTGATCCATGAGGACGTTGAAGCCGGAGTCTTTTCCAATACACCTGAGTGGATGGGGGCGATTGCCGCTGACGCTGTGGTGACTGAAAGGCAGTCAAATTCTGCAACGAAAACCACGTTCAAGTTTGTAAAAGCAGAAACTGCGCAATTACCGAAACAAAAGCCAAAATATTACCCGTCTGGCTCCAGTTATTCGGGGTTCTCGTTCAACGTGGGTGATGTTGTAGTCGAAGATATAGACCACTCGGGCGCTATTCTGGGGTGGTACGTGTACCCCGCTGGCAGTTTTGAAAATCATGAAATTGTTCGTAAAGCGTTTCGCTGGAGCTCTACTACCCAAACGATCAAGCATAAAGTTGTTCATGGTAATGACGCTGGCGGCAGGGTAAATCTCGAAGTGGGAAATCTCTTTCATGGCGGTGCAGGAGATGACTTGGTGGTTACCTATGCTGGTTCAGTGCTTAAGTACGGCGGGGTGAGCGACAGGATCCCAGGCGCATTTTTATCAGCTGGCGCAGGCAACGACACACTGCTCGGCTCCGCGGGTGCCGATTATTTGATCAGTGGGCCGGGAGAAGATTGGCTTTACGGCGAAAACGGTCCCGACACTTACATAGTTGAAGCGCATGATGGCGCAACCACCATTATTGCCGACGTTCTTGACCCTGTTTTTTTGCGCCCCGAGGTTGGAGCCTCTGGGTGGCATGAAGAGTTTGGGGGGCTTGATATTGATACCGTCGTTCTTCCGGAAGAGGCGAAACCAGATAAGTTGAAACTAACCTGGGGTGCTGTGTTGGTTGAGGCGGTAAATATTGAACTGTCACCCACCCCACCGCGTGGGGCTCATCGTCAACCGCCTCGAGCCCAGATGCTGTAAACCACACTCGATATCGAATGGGGCGGAACTCAAAAAGTACGAATCGTTTTGCCCAATCCGAACGATCTCAGTGGTTCCGGAATTGAAAGGGTGAGGTTTGCTGATGGCTCGAGCATCAATTTTAAAGACGTCGTTAGCCGCTTAGGCATTGCCCCCGATACTTATCATCATGGCATCACCGTTCAGTACGCTACTCAGGTTAAGTCTTTTCGAGACAACCGTTTTCTACCGCTCGTGGGCGGTCGCGGTAATGACACCCTCAGCGGCACTGGTGAAATAAGAGGGATGCAAGGAGATGATCTGCTCGGCGGTGGCTCAGGTGATGAAGTGCTTTACGGTGGGCCGGGCAATGACACCTTGTCCGGTGGCGGGGGCAATGATGTTTATAAATATGATGGGCTTGGGCGAGACCTGGTAATCAATGCCGGCGGCGGAACTGACGGTATAGATTTTTCGGAGGTCGGACTGTCGATTGGTCAACTCAAGTTCCACCGTGAACGGAATGATCTCGTCATCGTAGTGAGTTATGGCATGTCTCCATAGGTTCGTGTCTCCGAACACTTTTCAGGAGGCGATGCCGCTATCAGCTTCATCAGCGTTCAAGGAGAAGAGGGCGCTGTTAAAAATTACACGGCGAACCAGCTCACTGAGCTTTTGCACCCTCTACCTCCCTTACGGGACGTAGAGGATATCTTGCCGAGAAATGATGAAGAGGCGTTGCGGGCAATGAAGGAAATAATCGCGTTTTATGAGTTGAATATTTGATCGCAGATAGTTTCGCAACGGGCTCAAACTTCCCGCGACAGAGCCCAAAAGACTGCCATCGCGGGTAACGATAGGTTCTAGTATTGCGACAGATCCGCCAACGGATGCCGCCCCTCCCACACCTTGTGAAAGTGCGCCTCGACCACCGCGTCCGGCACCCGGGCGATGTCCGGCCAGTGCCAGTGCGGTTTGTGGTCCTTGTCGATCAGTCGTGCCCGGACCCCTTCGCTGAACTCCGGATGCCGGCAGCAATTGAGGCTCAGGGTGTATTCCATCTGAAAGACTTCGGCCAGTGACAAGTGGCGGGCGCGGACGATCTGTTCCCAGACCAGATGCGCCGTCAGTGGCGAGCCTTCGCTCATGGTTTTCGCGGCACGGGCAATCAACAGATCGCTGCTGTCGCGATGCAGGCTGAGGGCTTTCCAGGCGCAGGTCACGTCGCTGACGTCCAGCCATTCATCGATCTGCTGCCGACGCGGCAGCCATTGCGCCTCAGGCATTTGCGCCACGGCTTCCTGCTGCAGCGCCTTGAGCAGGCTGTTGAGCTGCATGGCGGTCTGTTCCTGCCAGTTCAACTGCAACAAACCGTCGATCAGTTCCTGCTGCTGTTCGTCGCGCAGGAAGCGATCGGCCAGATCCAGATCAATCGCATCGCGACCGTTCAAGTGTGCGCCGGTCAAACCCAGGAACAAACCGAGCTTGCCCGGCAGTCGTGACAGAAACCAACTGGCGCCGACATCCGGGTACAGGCCGATGCTGATTTCCGGCATCGCCAGTCGACTGCTCGGCGTGACGATCCGGATGCTCGCGCCTTGCAGCAGGCCCATGCCGCCGCCGAGCACATATCCATGGCCCCAGCAGATCAGCGGCTTCGGGTAGGTGTGGAGGCTGTAGTCCAGCCGATATTCAGCATTGAAAAACTGCGCGGCCAGCGGCGGAACCTCGCCGGGATGGGCGCGACAGGCTTCCACCAGGCTGCGCACTTCGCCACCGGCACAGAAGGCCTTGGCGCCGTTACCGCGCAGCAGCACGCAGACGATTTGCGGCTCCTTGGCCCAGGCGTTCAGTTTGTCGCTCAGGGCGTGGATCATCGGCAGGGACAGCGCATTGAGCGACTTTTCGGCATCCAGCGTGGCCACGCCGATGCGCGCGCCGTCGGTGCCGGTGAGTTCTTCGAAGTGCAGATTCATCGTGACCTCGATCGGGAATTTGAACGATCAGTATGATCGCTGTGTGGGAAAGTGCCGGATCTGCGTCAGATCAATTGACAAGCGTGGTCGGCTTTCCTAGGGTTCGCCCCACTGATTTTGCCGGGTATGACCATGACTGCTGACGACCGTATCAAACTCGAACCGAGCTGGAAGGAGGCACTGCGTGCCGAATTCGACCAGCCCTACATGGCAGAGTTGCGCACTTTTCTGCAGCAGGAGCGGGCGGCCGGCAAGGAAATCTATCCGCCGGGACCGCTGATTTTCAATGCGTTGAATTCGACGCCGCTGGACAAGGTGAAAGTGGTCATCCTCGGCCAGGATCCGTACCACGGCCCGGGCCAGGCCCACGGCTTGTGTTTCTCGGTGCAACCGGGCGTGCCGGCGCCGCCTTCGCTGGTCAACATCTATAAAGAGTTGAAGCGCGACCTGAACATCGACATTCCCAACCACGGCTACTTGCAGAGCTGGGCGGATCAGGGCGTGCTGATGCTCAACACCACCATGACCGTAGAGCGCGCCAACGCCAATGCGCACAAGGACAAGGGTTGGCAGTTCTTCACGGACCGGATCATTGAGGTGGTCAGTCAGCGGCAGCCGCATCTGGTGTTCATGCTCTGGGGTTCCCATGCCCAGAGCAAACAGAAGCTGATCGACGCCACCAAGCATCTGGTGTTGACCTCGGTGCACCCGTCGCCGCTGTCGGCCTATCGCGGCTTTCTCGGTTGCGGGCATTTCAGCCGCACCAACAAGTTCCTGGAGCAGAACGGCGAAGCGCCGATCGAGTGGCGTCTGCCGTCGGTGGTCTGATGCTCAGGGCTGGCGGTTAATCTCGTTCCCACGTCGAGGCGTCCGCGTGGGAACGATCAAAACCGGATCAGGCTTCGGGATTACGGTTCCAGTACTTGAACAACGGTTCCGCCAGAAACAACACGAACAACAACCGCATCACCTGCATCGCCGTCACCAGCGGCACTGACAATTGCAGGGTTTCTGCCGTCAGGCTCATCTCGGCGATTCCGCCGGGCATCATGCCCAGGGTCAGCGATCGCAGATCCAGATGGGTCATGGCACTCAGTCCCAACGCCGCCAGTGTCGCGATCAACATGGTCAGCGCCGTGCCGATCAACGTCCGTCCCATGAACGACGGTGCCCGGCGGAAGAACTGCCGGTTGAAGTGACAGCCCAGACCGCTGCCGATCAGCCACTGGCCGATCTGACTGCCGCCATTGGGCAGACCGATGTGCAGATCCCAGCCGATGCTCACTGCTGCGCTGACCAGCAGCGGGCCGAACAGCCATGGGTTGGGTTGACGCAAACGTTGCCAAAACCAGGCGAGCAGGCCGCCCGCCGGAAAAAGAATCGCCAGCCAGCGCCAATCGACGCTGCCGGCGTGAGAAATCGGTGCGCCATCGCCCAGCAGATATTTGAATGCCGCCGGCACACACAGCACCACCACCAGCACCCGCAAGCTCTGCCCGGCCGCGACATGGCTGAGCATCGCGCCGTTGCGTGCGCCGAGGTTGACCATCTCGCCGGAGCCGCCGGGCATGCTGGAGAAGAATGCCGTGGCGCGATCCTCACCGGTGCGGCGCATCAGCCACACGCCGACCACCGCCGACAGGCTGGTGACCAGCGCGCCGAAAAAGATCAGGCCGAAGTGGCTCAGTACCTGCTCCATCACCAGCGGGGTGAAGTGCAGGCCGATGCCGATCCCGACGATCCACTGGCCGCATTTGCGGCCGCCAGGTATTTCGGTCAATTGCCACGGGGTCAGGCAGCGCACCAGGATGATCGCCAGCAACGAGCCGACCATCCACGGCAGCGGCCAGCCGATCTGGCTGGCGATGTAACCGCCAAGCAGACCGACCAGCGGGGTTCCCCACCACGTTTTAAGGGAGAGCCGATCAGACATCGGCGATAGCGCGTTGCGCGGCCGAGCGTTTGCGCCAGATGCGCAGCAGTGGCATCAGCAACATGATCGCTGTAAGCACCCAGACACCGAAGGTGATCGGGCTCGACCAGAGGATGTCCAGCGCACCGTTGGAGATCGACAGTGCACGGCGCAGGTTCTGCTCCATCAGACCACCGAGGATGAACCCCAGCAGGACCGGCGACAGCGGGAAGTCCAGTTTGCGCAGGATGTAGCCGAAGATGCCGATGCCTACCATCAGGAACAGGTCGAACGTGGTCGCGTGCACGGCGTAGACGCCGATCCCGGTAATGATCGCGATCACCGGCACCAGTGCCCAGTTCGGTACAGCGAGGATGCGGGTGAAGATACGGATCATCGGGATGTTCAGGATCACCAGCATGATGTTGGCGATGAACAGCGAGGCGATCAGGCCCCAGACGATGTCCGGTTGTTGCTGGAACAGCAGTGGGCCCGGAGTGATGTTGTACAGCGACAGGGCGCCAATCATCACCGCCGTGGTGCCCGAACCCGGAACGCCGAGGGTCAGCATCGGCACCAGCGCGCCGCAGGCGGAGGCACCGATAGCGGTTTCCGGCGCAGCGAGGCCGCGCGCGTCGCCCTGACCGAACTTGCCGCTGGCTCCGGCGATGCGTTTCTCGGTCATGTAAGCAACGGCGCTGGCCAGGGTCGCGCCAGCACCCGGCAACACACCCATGATGAAACCGAGCAGGCCGCAACGGATGTTCACCACGAACACCGAAGCCGCTTCCTTGAAGTTGAACATCATCCGGCCGGTGGCTTTTACCGCTTCCTGGCCGCGATGGGTTTTTTCAAGCAACAAGAGAATTTCGCTGACCGAGAACAGGCCCAGTACCAGCACCACGAACTGAATGCCGTCAGTCAGGTGAATGTTGTCGCCGGTGAAACGGTACACGCCACTATTGGCGTCGATGCCGACGCTGGACAGGAACAGGCCGATCAACGCCGCGATGAAGGTTTTCAGCGGTCGGTCACCGGCCATGCCGCCCAGGCAGACAATCGCGAACACCATCAACACGAAATATTCCGCCGGCCCGAAGGCAATCGCCCATTTCGCCAGCAGCGGCGCGAACAGCACCATGCCGCAGGTGGCGATGAAGGCGCCGATGAACGAACTCCATGCCGACAACGACAGCGCCACGCCAGCCAGGCCTTTGCGGGCCATCGGGTAGCCGTCGAGAGTGGTCATCACGGTGGAGGCTTCGCCGGGGATGTTCAGCAGAATCGAACTGATCCGGCCGCCGTATTCGCAGCCCAGATACACCGCTGCCAGCAGGATCAGAGCCGATTCCGGTGGCAAGCCGAGGGCGAATGCGATGGGGATCAGCAGCGCTACGCCATTGATCGGCCCCAGACCCGGCAACAAGCCGACCACGGTGCCGATCAGCGTGCCGGTCAGGGCCGTGACCAGGTTGTACGGGCTCAGCGCGACGCCGAAGCCCTGACCCAAATAACCGAGAGTATCCATATCAGTTCTCCAGAACGTCGAGCAGGCCGAGGGGCAGCGGAACGTCCATCAAACGGTCGAACAGCAGGTAAAGACCTACGGCCATCAGGCTGATGATCACCACACTCGGCAACCAGCGGCCGCCGTACAGTCGGGCCATTGGTACGCCGATGATGATGCTGGCGACGATGAAACCAAGGGGTTCGAAAGTGCCGGCGAACACCAGCAGCAGGGCCACGCAGATGCCGATCTTGGTCAGGGTTTCGCGGTCCAGTGGCGGCTCGTCGTCGCTGTGCTTGATGGGCGCTGGACGAAAAACCATGTACAGCAACGCCAGGCCCATCAGGCCGAGCATCAGCAATGGAAACGCCCGGGGGCCGACCGGTTCGTAGGAAAACGCCGCCTGGTAAGGCCACGCCATCAGTGCCAGGCCGACGCAGGCCAGCAACAGCACCGAGGCAAAAATGCGTTGAATAAGCATGAGGGAACTCCTGCCATGGCCCCGGTGAAAGGGCCATGGACGCTAGACAGAGACGATCACTGAATCAGGCCGAACTCTTTGGCCAGCACCTTGTAGTCCGCCACTTGCTTCTTGACGTAGGTGTCCAGCTCGGGACCGGTCATGGCGAACGGGAAGAGTTCACGCTGATCGCGCAGCTTGGCGAAGTCGTCGGAGGCCAGCAGTTTGTCGAAGGAGGCTTTCCACCAGGCGTAGTCTTCATCGCTGACTTTCGGCCCGAGGTAGAAACCGCGCACCACCGGCCAGACGATGTCGTAACCCTGTTCGCGGGCAGTCGGGATGTCTTTCATTTCCGGCTCGTCCAGGCGTTTCTCGGCAAACACGGCCAGCAGGCGCATGTCACCACTCTGGATGTGCGGCATGGAGTCGGAGATGTCGGTACTGCCAACCTGGATGTGGCCGCCGAGCAGGGCGGTAGCGATCTCGCCGCCACCTTCGAGGGCGACGTAGCGCAGGTCGCGCGGGTTGATCCCGGCGGCTTTAGCGATCAGTGCGGTCTGCATCCAGTCCTGGCTGCCGACGGTGCCGCCGGAGCCGATGACCACGGAGCTCGGATCTTTCTTCAGCGCTTGCACGAGATCGTCGAGGGTTTTGTAGGGGGAGTCGTTTTTCACCGCGATGGCGCCGTAGCTGGTGCCGACCGCCGCCAGCCAGCGCACGTTGGTTTCATCGAACCGACCGAACTTGCCTTGGGCCAGGTTCAACAGCGAACCGCTGGACCACGCCACCAAAGTGCCCGCATCAGCCGGACGCTGCGCCACGACGGCGTTGTACGCCACCGCGCCGACACCGCCGGGCATGTAGGTCACGCGCATCGGTTTGGTCAGCAGTTTTTCGTTGACCAGCGCGCTTTGCGCCAGTTTGCAGGTCAGGTCGAAACCGCCGCCGGGGGAGGCGGGGGCAATGCATTCCGGACGTTTGGGTTCGGCCATCAGTTGGCCGGCGAACAATACGCAACCGGCGGCGAGGGCGAAACGGCGCAGGGATCGGTTCATGAGTGTCTCCATGGGAGTTGTTGTTTTTGGGGATATTTCAGGTGCGGCAGTTTCGCGCGTGCAGGCTGACAGGCTCAGACCCGGACGGGTTGAACGCCGCGCAGCCGACGATGGCGCTGACAAGCGAAAACGGGGAAATACGAGAGGAAGAATGAAACGGGTCAACCTGAAGCTGTGTGGACAGCATGATGCAGTACCTCGTTATTGTTCTTATTGGCGAAAACGCATCGTGGCGTTTTTCGAGAGCTACGTTTTGAAGCTATGGTGCAGGAACGGAGAAAACGGCGAAGGTCGGCAGTCGGGACCCTCGGTGAAGCGACTGTAACGGCCCAACCTTTCGCTAACCTTTCAGTATTCTTTCGCGTGTTTTCGGGCTTCACAGTGGCGGTTGCGGCTGTAAACTCCGCCGCAAAGAATGGCGTCGGCCATCCCTGAATGAGGTAGAGATCCATGCGTGTCCTGCTCGTCGAAGACCATTTGCCGCTGGCCGAAAGCGTTGCCCAGGCGCTCAAGAGCACCGGTCTGACCGTGGATGTCTTGCACGATGGCGTTGCTGCCGACCTGGCCCTGGGCAGCGAGGAATACGCGGTGGCGATCCTTGATGTCGGCCTGCCGCGCATGGACGGTTTTGAGGTGCTGGCGCGCCTGCGGGCCCGGGGCAAGAACTTGCCGGTGCTGATGCTGACCGCCCGTAGCGACGTCAAGGATCGGGTCCATGGGCTCAATCTTGGGGCCGACGATTACCTCGCCAAGCCGTTCGAACTCACCGAACTCGAAGCGCGGGTTAAAGCCCTGTTGCGCCGCAGCGTACTCGGCGGCGAACGTCAGCAACGTTGCGGCGTGCTGGCCTACGACCTCGATACCCGGCGCTTCACCCTCGGCGAAGAACTGCTGACGCTGACCTCCCGCGAGCAGGCGGTGCTCGAAGCGTTGATTGCCCGTCCGGGAAGGGTGATGAGCAAGGAGCAACTGGCTGCTCAGGTATTCGGCCTCGACGAAGAGGCCAGCCCCGACGCCATCGAAATCTACGTGCACCGCCTGCGCAAAAAGCTCGACGGCCATTCAGTGGCCATCGTGACCTTTCGCGGTCTGGGCTATCTGCTGGAAAGCCGCGATGCATAAGCCCAGCAGTCTGCGCTGGCGGTTGGTGTGGAACCTCGCGCTGCTGCTGGTGGTGTTGATGCTCGCCAGCGGATTGAGCGCGTACTGGAACGGTCGCGAAGCCGCCGACACCGCCTACGACCGCACACTTCTCGCGTCAGCACGGACCATCGCCGCCGGTCTGTCCCAGCGCGATGGCAGTCTCAGTGCCGACGTGCCTTATGTGGCGCTCGATACCTTCGCTTACGACAGCGCCGGGCGCATCTATTACCAGGTCAACGACATCAACCAGAAGTTGATTTCCGGCTACGAAAACTTGCCGGGCCCGCCGCCGGGCACACCGAGAACCGACAGCTATCCCGCCTTGGCGCGCTTTTACGACGCGAAATATCAGGGGCAGAACGTGCGCGTGGTGAGTTTGCTCAAGGCAGTGAGCGAACCGAACATGAACGGCATGGCGGAGATTCGCGTTGCCGAAACCGACGAGGCGCGCGTCAGCATGGCCCGCAGTCTGGCGGCCGATACGCTGCTGCGGCTCGGGATGCTGGCGATTGGCGCGTTGTTGCTGGTGTGGTTTGCGGTGAGTGCGGCGCTGCGGCCGATCGAGCGTTTGCGCACGGCAGTGGAAGAGCGTCAGCCCGATGACCTGCGGCCCTTGCCTTTGGTCGAAGTGCAGCACGAGTTGTGGCCATTGGTGCGAGCGCTCAATCACTTTACCGAGCGCCTGCGCGGGCAGTTCGAGCGGCAGGCGCAGTTCATCGCCGATGCGGCCCACGAGTTGCGCACGCCACTGGCGGCGCTCAAGGCGCGGCTTGAACTGGGCTTGCGCTCAAACGAGCCGCAGACCTGGCGCGACACGTTGGAATCTTCGGCGCAAAGCACGGATCGCCTGACCCATCTGGCCAACCAGTTGTTGTCGCTGGCCCGCGTGGAAAACGGCGCCCGGGCGATTGCCGAGGGCGGTGCGCAGTTGCTCGATCTGAGTCAGTTGGCGCGTGAACTGGGCATGGCCATGGCGCCGCTGGCCCACGCGCGGGGTGTCGCGCTGGCGCTGGAGGCGGACGAGCCGGTCTGGCTGCGTGGCGAGCCGACGTTGCTCAACGAGTTGTTGAGCAATCTGGTGGATAACGCGCTGGCGCACACGCCGCCGGGCGGCAACGTGATCCTGCGGGTCACGGCGCCGGCGGTGCTGGAGGTTGAAGACGATGGGCCGGGCATTCCGCTGGAGGAGCGGGATCGGGTGTTCGAACGCTTTTACCGGCGCAACCAGCAGGTGGCCGGTTCCGGGCTCGGGCTGGCGATCGTCGGGGAAATCTGCCGCGCGCATCTGGCGCAGATCAGTCTGCACGATGGGGAACAGGCGGGTTTGAAGGTGCGGGTGAGTTTTGTCGCCGGTTGATCAGTAGAACATCGACCGCGATTCTTCCAGATCGGCGCACAGCGCCTTGTTTTCCGGATCGATGCCGAGCTTGCGGAACGCCGGCACGCTGAACGGATCGATGCGGGCCATCGGGTGGTCGGTGTCCTTGTGGCAATACAGGCTGGCCACTTGCACGATGTCGACGTAATCGATCTGTTGCGATTCGCGCTTGAGGTCCTCATACAGACCCGGCAACTCCACCAGACGCTCGGGGAATTCCCAGACCCGCAGCAGCTTGTCGCCGAGCAGCGGGTGAATGTGGTCGATCACATGGTTGAGGCTGACCGGATCGGACAGCAATTCGTAGTGGTCTTCAGCGTAGGTCAGGATCGGCAGCACGCCGATCTGATGAACCAGTCCACCGAGCGCGGCCTGATCGGGTTTGAGTTGGGTGTAGCGGCGGCACAGGGCGTAGCTGACGCCGGCGATCTCCAGACTCTTGCGCCAGACTTCGCGCATCTTTTGTTCGACCACGTCGGAGCGGGCGTGGAAGATCTGCTCCATCACCAGACCGATCGCCAGATTGCTGCTGTAATTGACGCCGAGCCGAGTGATGGCGGTGTGCAGGTCGGTGACTTCCTGAGTGGCACGCAGCAGCGGGCTGTTGACCACTTTGATCAGGCGCGCCGACAACGCTGTGTCGCGGCCGATCACTTTGCTCAGGTCGCTGACGCTGATGTCCGGATCTTCAGCGGCCTTGCGAATCTGCAGAGCCACTTCCGGTAACGTTGGCAGAACCAGGTCATCGTTATCGATGGCCTCAACCAAATCCTGTTGGACCTTATCCGCCAGCTCACTCATGTCGTTTCTCTAGGGTGTTGCAACAAATGCTGCGATCAACGCTGGATTTCGCGGTCGCGATCCAGTTCGTAAGGCAGGTCGAGCAAGTGCAGCGCCGGGCCTTCGGCTGCGCCCAGATGCAAATCGCCTGCGTCGGCAGCTTCGGCCTGCAACACCGCCAGCAGTTCAATATTCTTTTCGGCACGGGCAGCCAGTACCACTTCGCCGATGGAGCTGCCGTGGCTCGGGGCGAACAGCGGGGTTCCCGGCTCCGGCAATTCGCTGGCGTCCAGTTGCACGCGGTACAGGCGACGCTTGAGTTTGCCCAGGTACTGCATGCGCGCGACGATTTCCTGACCGGTGTAGCAGCCTTTCTTGAAACTCACGCCGCCGACGGCCTGCAGATTGAGCATCTGCGGGATGAACAGCTCGCGGGTGCTCGGCATTACCTGGCCGATCCCGGCGCGGATCTGGCCCAGCAGCCATTGATTGAGTTCGGCTTCGCTCAAGTGCGCGGACAATTTGCCTTTGACGGTGTCAGCCTGATCGGCGGGCACCCAGAGTTCGGCACGGTTCGGGGAGACGCGAATCGCGATCAGACCTTCGTGGCGAGCCACGCTGTCGGTTTCTGCCGGCAGTTCCAGGCCCAGACTGCTCAGGGCCGCATCGCCATGATCGAGGCCGAAGCGCACCCAGGAGGCGCTTTCGTCGGTCAGTTTCGATTTGGAGAACACGGCGTACTTTTTCAGATCCGCCAGTTGCGGCTCCAGCAGCTCGCCGGCCATCGCCAGCAGCACGCCGTCGCCTTCCAGCACGATGCGGAAACTCGACTGCATGCGGCCTTTCTGCGTGCAGCGTGCACCGAGGCTGGCCTGGGTTTCGCTCAGATAATTGATGTTGCAGGTCAGTTGGCCTTGCAGGAATTTGCCGGCATCCGCGCCGCGAACCGCGAGAACGCCTTCATGAGAGAGGGTGCAGAAAAAAGCAGAATCGGCCATGGGTCATCGCAGGGTAAATAGACTGGGGCACATCATAAGGGGGTGCTGTTGAAATGGGTAGTTGATAAAGGATCGGTGGTGCCCGACCAAAGCCGACTGTTCGGCCCGCTTCGGGCCTGTATACTTGCGGCCTATTTGAGGAGGGCTCCATGGTCGAACAAGTTGAACTGAATCGCCTCTTTTGGCACAGCCGTCGCGGCATGCTGGAACTCGACGTGTTGCTGGTGCCGTTCGTGAAAGAGGTCTACGCCAATCTGAATGAGGTGGATCGCGCGTTGTATGTCCGCCTGCTCGAGTGCGAGGATCAGGACATGTTCGGCTGGTTCATGGAGCGCAGCGAATCGGAAGATCCCGAGCTGCAACGCATGGTTCGCATGATTCTGGATCGTGTCCAGCCCAAGTAACACGTTCGAATGCCGCTGGCACGCCTCACGGCAGTTGCTGGCGGCGTATCTGCTGGCCCAGGCATTCGCGCTGGGTTCTCTGTTTCTGTTGTCAATTCCTTTATGGGGTTCTCTGCTGGGGGCATTCGCGTGTCTTGCCCATGCTGTCTGGGTGTTGCCACGGCAGATTTTGTTGAGTCATCCCAAGGCCTTTTGCGGATTGCGTCGGGACGCGGATGGCTGGCAGCTGTGGAACAAGGCCGATGGCTGGCAAGCGGTGGAGTTGCGCCCGGACAGCCTGGCGCTGCCGCTGATCGTGGTGTTGCGCTTTCGATTGCGTGGTGAGCGGCGCGTCAGGTCGATCTGCGTGCCGCGGGATGCGCAGGCGTCGGATTTGCACCGACGCCTGCGGGTACGCCTCAAGTTCAGCCGGCGTAGGTGGGCGGCACCAGAATAGTGTCGAGCGCTTCAGGCAGCAGGCCCGGGTAGTCGAGGGTGTAATGGAGGCCCCGGCTCTCCTTGCGTTCCATGGCCGAGCGGATCATCAGTTCTGCCACTTGCGCCAGGTTGCGCAGCTCGATCAGGTCACGGCTGACCTTGTAGTTACTGTAGAACTCGTCGATTTCGTCCAGCAGCAGACGCACGCGATGCTGTGCCCGTTGCAGGCGCTTGTTGGTGCGCACGATGCCGACGTAGTCCCACATGAACCGCCGCAATTCGTCCCAGTTGTGGGCGATGATCACGTCTTCATCGGAGTCGGTCACCTGGCTGGCGTCCCAGGCGGGCAGGGCGCGCGGGATCGCGACGTCGGGCAGTTGCTCGAGAATGTCCGCTGCAGCTGAGCGGGCGTAGACGAAACATTCGAGCAGCGAGTTGCTGGCCATGCGGTTGGCGCCGTGCAGGCCGGTGAAGCTGGTTTCGCCAATGGCGTACAGGCCGGGCACATCGGTGCGGCCCTGTTGATCGACCATCACGCCGCCGCAGGTGTAGTGCGCCGCCGGTACGACCGGAATCGGTTGCTTGGTGATGTCGATGCCGAAGCCGAGGCAGCGTTCGTAGACAGTCGGGAAGTGCGATTTGATGAAGGCTTCGGGCTTGTGGCTGATGTCGAGGTAGACGCAATCGACACCCAGGCGCTTCATTTCATGGTCGATGGCGCGGGCGACGATGTCCCGTGGTGCCAGTTCTGCACGTGGGTCAAAACGTTGCATGAAGCGTTCGCCGTTCGGCAGCTTCAAATGGGCGCCTTCGCCACGCAGGGCTTCGGTTACCAGAAAGCTCTTGGCTTGCGGGTGGTAGAGGCAAGTGGGGTGGAACTGGTTGAACTCCAGGTTTGCCACGCGGCAGCCCGAACGCCAGGCCATGGCGATGCCGTCACCGCAGGCGCCGTCGGGGTTGCTTGTATATAGATAGACTTTCGCGGCGCCGCCGGACGCCAGGATCACAAAGCGTGCTCCGAAGGTATCGACTTCTCCGGTTTTGCGATTGAGCACGTAGGCGCCCAGGCAACGTTCGCCTTCCAGCCCCAACCGACGCTCGGTGATCAGGTCGACCGCTACCCGCTGTTCGAGCAATTCGATGTTCGGGCGTTCTTTGGCCTGGGCCAGCAGGGTCGTGAAAATCGCAGCGCCAGTGGCGTCAGCTGCGTGGATGATCCGGCGATGGCTGTGGCCGCCCTCGCGGGTCAGGTGGAATTCGAAACCGCCGTCTTCCGTACCGGACTGTTCGTCGCGCGTGAACGGCACGCCCTGGTCGATCAGCCACTGGATTGCTTCCTTACTGTGCTCGACGGTGAAACGCACCGCGTCTTCATGGCACAGGCCGCCGCCGGCATTCAGAGTGTCATCGACATGGGACTCGACGGTGTCGGTGTCGTCCAGCACGGCCGCGACGCCACCTTGTGCCCAATAGGTCGAGCCGTTGGCGAGGTCGCCTTTGCTCAGTACGGCGATGCGCAAGTGACCGGGCAGGGTCAGCGCGAGACTCAAACCGGCAGCACCGCTGCCAATCACCAGAACATCGTGTTGAAACTGTTGGCTCATTTCAGGATTCCGCTCAAAGCGACCCGGGTCGGGGTTGGCGCAGGACTGGCGGATGGGCGAGTCGAGGCAGCCACACAGCCCACTAGTATATAGAGGGGTTGGGCGGCACAATAGCCGGGCCGATATGGCATTGTGAAACTACCGTGACGGAAAATCCCGACGCTTTGTCGTCAGTTTTTTCAGCGGTTTTGGGGAAAAGCGACTGTATCGACGATGAAACAGGCTTTTTCCGCTCACGGTTGCACAAGGTCGGTGCGACGCGTCTATAAATATTTGGAACTTTTGCCAGAGGCCCAAGATCAATAGACAGTTGCCCGAAACAAGGGACAGTGTCGGCTTCAATGCGGAACCTGCGGTTGGGTTCTTGCCGGCGAGCCGATGACAAGATTATTCGCGCAGCCGGTTCATTCCGCGCTGCGTTTTTCGTGCGTGCCAAATCAGAGCTCGCAGGAAACTTGCTTGGAGGGGGAGAACTTTTGCGAAAAGCCCGAGTCTATGTTTGCAAGTCCGGTCGATTGGTCATGCAAGCCTCCTCCGAGTTTATCGAGGAGTGTTCATGCTAACCCAGGAAGAGGATCAGCAGCTGGTCGAGCGCGTTCAGCGTGGCGACAAGCGAGCTTTCGATCTGCTGGTGCTGAAGTATCAGCACAAAATTCTCGGGTTGATCGTGCGTTTTGTGCACGACACCCATGAAGCCCAGGACGTCGCACAAGAAGCCTTTATCAAGGCATATCGAGCGCTTGGAAATTTCCGCGGCGACAGTGCGTTTTATACGTGGCTGTACCGCATCGCCATTAACACGGCGAAGAACTATCTGGTTTCACGCGGCCGTCGGCCGCCGGATAGTGATGTAAGTTCCGAAGATGCAGAGTTCTATGACGGCGATCACGGCCTGAAGGATCTCGAGTCGCCTGAACGTGCATTGCTGCGGGATGAGATCGAGGGCACCGTCCATCGAACCATTCAGCAACTGCCAGAGGATTTGCGCACGGCGTTAACTTTGCGTGAATTCGATGGTCTGAGTTACGAGGACATCGCGAGCGTCATGCAATGTCCGGTTGGTACCGTGCGCTCCCGGATTTTCCGCGCCCGGGAGGCCATCGATAAAGCCCTGCAGCCGTTGTTGCAGGAAAACTAAAGACAGCGGCGACAGCCAAGAGAGGAACGCCATGAGTCGTGAAGCCCTGCAGGAATCGCTGTCCGCAGTGATGGATAACGAAGCGGACGAACTGGAATTGCGTCGAGTGCTCAATGCACTGGACGATGTTGAAACCCGTGAAACCTGGGCTCGTTACCAGATCGCTCGGGCAGCCATGCACAAGGATCTGTTGCTTCCACGTCTGGATCTCGCTGCGGCTGTTTCTGCTGCACTGGAAGACGAAGCAACCCCTGCCAAAGTGTCCCGCGGTCCATGGCGCAGCCTCGGTCGTCTGGCCGTAGCCGCTTCGGTGACCGTTGCCGTTCTGGCGGGTGTTCGCCTGTACAACCAGGACGAAATCGCCGGCGTGGAACTCGCCCAGCAATCCAATCAGCCAGTGTTGGCCACTCCTCAGGTCAAAGGCCCGGCGGTATTGGCGGGCTACAATGAGAGTTCGGAAGCCACAGGCCCAATGGCCAATGGCGTATTGCAAGGTCAGCCAGGCTGGCATGATCAGCGTCTGCCAGGTTACCTGCGTCAACACGCTCAACAGGCTGCCTTGAAAGGTACCGAAAGCGCGCTGCCCTATGCACGCGCAGCAAGCCTGGAAAACCGTTAAGGGGGATCATGCGCGCCATACCTCTACTTTCGCTTCTGCTCAGCGGCTGGTTCATTGTTCCAGCCCATGCCGACGAGGCTCAGGACTGGTTGACCCGCCTGGGCCGGGCCGAGCAGCAGCAAAGCTTTCACGGCACATTCGTTTACGAGCGTAACGGTAGTTTCTCTACCCATAACATCTGGCATCGGGTCCAGAATGGCCAGGTCCGCGAGCGTTTGCTTCAGCTCGACGGTTCGGCTCAGGAAGTCGTGCGCATTGATGGACATACTCAATGCGTCAGCGGCACCCTGATTGCGGGTCTGGGAGACTCTCCCAATACTGCTGCTCGTCCTCTGGATCCTCAAAAGCTTAAGAACTGGTATGACCTTGCCGTCATCGGCAAGTCGCGCGTAGCCGGGCGGGAAGCGGTGATCGTATCGCTGACGCCGCGGGATCAGCACCGTTATGGATTCGAACTGCATCTGGACAAGGAAACGGGCCTGCCGCTCAAGTCGTTGCTGTTGAACGACAAGGGACAGTTGCTCGAAAGATTCCAGTTCACGCGGCTGGACACGTCTGATGTCCCGTCCGATAAAGATCTGCAAGCCGATTCCGATTGCAAGACGGTTACTCTAGACAGCGACAAGGCATCTGCAGTCAAGACCGCCCAGGTCTGGCGTTCCGACTGGCTGCCTCCTGGCTTCGAGCTCACCAGCAGCTCCTCGCACAAGGATCCGGAAACCAAGACCCAGGTCAACAGCCTGATGTACGACGATGGTCTCGCCCGTTTCTCTGTCTTCCTGGAGCCGCTGAACGGCGCAACCGTTACCGATACCCGGACTCAACTGGGCCCGACCGTTGCCGTATCCCGCCGTTTGACAACGCCTCAGGGCGAAATGATGGTCACGGTGGTTGGCGAGATCCCTATCGGGACAGCCGAACGAATTGCCCTGTCGATGCGCAATGATGGCGCTGCAACCAGCAAGCAGTGAGCTGATTCCAGCTATCTCCACTTCGTCTTCGAGACGTGAAATGTTTGCTGAGCTTTTTCATTTGCAAAACACCCGAAAATTTTTTATAGGTCAGAGCCTCTCGGCTCTGGCCTTGTTTGTTGTTCCCGGAACAAAAATGCCGGCCTGTGGTTTCCGGTGTTCCTTGCTCCATATCGCTTAACCCTGCTCGTCGTAACGGGAGCTGTATGTCGATACCAAGCTTGAAATCTTATCTCTCCATTTTCGCCACTGTGCTGGTGCTCGGTCAGGCTGTTCCTGCAGTCCAGGCGGCCGAAGCAGCCAGTCCGGTCAACCTGCCTGATTTCACTCAACTGGTCGAACAGGCCTCGCCTGCCGTGGTGAACATCAGTACCACGCAAAAACTGCCGGATCGCAAAGTGAGCCAGCAGATGCCTGATCTGGAAGGCTTGCCGCCGATGTTGCGCGAGTTCTTCGAGCGCGGCATGCCGCCGCAACAGCGTTCTCCGCGTGGTGATCGTCAGCGTGAAGCGCAGTCGTTGGGTTCGGGTTTCATCATTTCGCCGGATGGCTACATTCTGACCAACAACCACGTGATCGCCGATGCCGATGAAATCCTTGTCCGTCTGGCTGATCGCAGTGAGATGAAAGCCAAGCTGATCGGCACCGATCCACGCTCCGACGTGGCGCTGTTGAAAATCGAAGGCAAGGATCTGCCAGTGCTCAAGCTTGGCAAATCCCAGGATCTGAAAGCCGGTCAGTGGGTCGTGGCAATCGGCTCTCCATTCGGCTTTGACCACACCGTGACCCAAGGCATCGTCAGTGCCGTCGGCCGCAGCCTGCCGAATGAAAACTACGTGCCGTTCATCCAGACCGACGTGCCGATCAACCCGGGCAACTCCGGTGGCCCGCTGTTCAACCTGAACGGTGAAGTGGTCGGGATCAACTCGCAGATCTACACCCGTTCCGGTGGCTTCATGGGTGTGTCGTTCGCCATTCCGATCGACGTGGCGATGGACGTTTCCAACCAGCTGAAAAGCGGCGGCAAGGTCAGCCGTGGTTGGCTGGGTGTCGTCATCCAGGAAGTGAACAAGGATCTGGCCGAGTCGTTCGGTCTGGACAAACCGGCCGGTGCGCTGGTTGCACAGATTCAGGATGACGGCCCGGCTGCCAAGGGCGGCCTGCAAGTGGGTGACGTGATCCTGAGCATGAACGGCCAACCGATCGTCATGTCCGCTGACCTGCCACATCTGGTGGGGGCATTGAAGGCGGGTGCCAAGGCCAACCTCGAAGTGATTCGTGACGGCAAGCGCAAGAATGTCGAGCTGACGGTCGGCGCCATCCCGGACGAAGACAAGGAGCTGGATGCCCTGCCGAAATCCGGTGCCGAGACCAATAGCAATCGTCTGGGTGTTTCGGTGGCAGAGCTGAGCGCCGAGCAGAAGAAAACCTACGACCTGAAGGGCGGTGTGGTGATCAAGGAAGTGCAGGACGGTCCTGCAGCTCTGATCGGTCTACAGCCGGGCGACATCATCACCCATCTGAACAACCAGGCCATTGGTTCTTCCAAGGAGTTTGCCGAGATTGCGAAGGCGCTGCCAAAGAACCGTTCGGTGTCGATGCGCGTACTGCGTCAGGGCCGTGCCAGCTTCATCACCTTCAAACTGGCTGAATGATCCAGTTGTCCAAGAAGTAAAAAGAAACCGCCTCGAAAGAGGCGGTTTTTTTTGTCCGGAATTTGTCTCGGCGCGGGCTTAACCCATCATGTCCTTGACCATGCGCTCCTGCTCCATCAGCTCGCGCTGGCGGGCATCGATACGTGAGGACAGCGGGAAGTTGCTGCCGGCCTTGCGTTTGGCGAAGTCCAGTTGCTGAATCGCCTGGCGATAATCGCCGACCAGCGCGAAGTACTCGGCACGCGCCTGATGCAGGCCGATGATGTTGCCGGACAGCCCGCGAGTTTCTGCAACTTGATACCAGACGTCCGGATCGTCCGGACGTGATTTCAACAAACCTTCCAGCGCCTTCTCCGCATCGGCGGTGCGATTCTGTTTCAGCAGCAGATCGACGCGAACCTGATTCAGCGGGTAATTGCCAGGATACTGACTGAGCATCCGGTCAACCCGAGTCTGTGCATCGGCCAGTTTGTTGTTGGTGATGTCCAGATCGATCTGCGCCAGGTTGTAGATGATCTCGTTCGGTGATTTGGCCAGCAGTTGCGTGAGATTCGCCCGTGCTTCGTTCAACTGGCCGCCCTTGATCTGGGCGATCGCCAAGCCGTAGCGAGCCACGTCGTTTTTCGGGTTCTCATCGAGTTGGGCGCGGAAGCGCTTGGCACCAAGGCCCGGCGTTTCTTCGTAGGTCAACTGCACCCGCGCACGGATCAGTTGATAGCGCATGCTGTCTTCGATGCCCCCGGGTTTAGCCTGTTCGGCACGGTTGCGGGTGTCGGCGATCCGCGACTCGGTGACTGGGTGAGTCAGCAGGAATTCCGGTGGCTTGGCGTCGAAACGATACTGGCGCATCAAACGCTCGAACATGGTCGGCATCGAGCGCGGATCGTATCCGGCCTTTTCCAGGTTAAGGATGCCGATGCGGTCGGCTTCCTGCTCGTTCTGACGCGAGAAGCGCCGTTGTTCCTGGATTGCCGCCGCCTGGGTGCCGGCAATCGTCGCGATGCCAGCATCACCGGCGCCGGCCGCGGCGATCACGATACCGGCCAGCAGCGCCGCCATCATCGGCACCTGCATCCGCTGCGAGGCTTCGACGCCGCGTGCGAAGTGACGCTGGGACAAGTGCGCCAGTTCGTGAGCCAGTACCGAGGCATATTCGCCTTCGGTCTGGGCATTGAGGAACAGGCCGCCGTTGACCCCGACAATTCCGCCCGGCGCCGCGAAAGCGTTGAGCTGCGGGCTGTTGATCAGGATGAATTCCAGGCGTCGGTCATTGACCTGGCTGGTTTCCACCAGTTTGTAAACGCTGGACTCGACGTAGTCCTTGAGTTGTGGATCGTTGAGCTGCGAAACCTGGCTGCGCAGCAATGCCAGCCAGGCGCGACCCAATTGATATTCCTGTTGTGGCGAGACGATGGCAGAGCTGGCGTCACCGAGTGACGGCAGGTCGTCGGCGAAGCCCGGTGAGGCGAGCAGGCAAGCGAGCGTCAGCAGGGTGGGGCGCAAAAAAGTCATGCACAAAGCCTTAGTCGACAAAGACCTTACTGTAGCCGGACACCGAGCTTGCGACCAGATATTCTAGGCAGCCTGACCACCTGATCCGGAGTGACGCATGACCGACGCTGTAGCCTATGACTGTGAGCTGGACGCCAGTGGCCTGAATTGTCCGTTGCCGTTGCTCAAGGCCAAAATGGAGCTGAACAAGCTGCCCACTGGAGCGGTACTCAAGGTGATTGCAACGGATGCCGGTTCGCAGCGCGACTTTCGCACCTTCGCCAAGTTGGCCGGTCATACGCTGCTGCGTGAAGAAGACGAGGCGGGTGTCTACCGTTACTGGCTGAAAAAAGCCTGAAACCGACCGCGTAAATGACCTAAGGAAAATTGATGTTCAAAGTGTTGCGCGACTGGATTCAGCGCTACTTCTCCGATGAAGAAGCGGTGGTACTGGCGGTTTTGCTGTTTCTCGCCTTCACCGCTGTACTGACGCTGGGCGGAATGCTCGCGCCGGTGCTGGCCGGGATGGTGCTGGCGTACCTGATGCAGGGGCTGGTGGTCACGCTCGAACGCCTGCGCGTACCCGGCGGCGCGGCGGTCGGTCTGGTGTTTGCGCTGTTCATGGGCGTGCTGATGGTGTTTATCGTCGTGGTGCTGCCGCTGCTCTGGCATCAGTTGATCACCCTGTTCAACGAACTGCCGGGGATGCTCGCCAAGTGGCAATCGCTGCTGCTGTTACTGCCGGAGCGTTATCCGCATCTGGTGTCCGACGAGCAGGTGCTACAAGCGATCGAAGCGGCGCGGGGTGAAATCGGCAAGTTCGGCCAGTGGGCGCTGACGTTTTCGTTGTCGAGCTTGCCGCTGCTGGTGAACATCATGATCTACCTGGTGCTGGTGCCGATACTGGTGTTCTTCTTCCTCAAGGATCGGGCAATGATCGGCGAGTGGGTGCGCGGCTATTTGCCGCGTGAGCGAGCGCTGATCACCCGGGTCGCCGAAGAAATGAACCGGCAGATCGCCAACTACATTCGCGGCAAGGTCATCGAGATCGTAATCTGTGGTGGCGTGACATACATTGCCTTTGTCGCGCTAGGGCTCAACTACGCAGCGTTGCTGGCCCTGTTGGTCGGCGTGTCGGTGGTGGTGCCGTATGTCGGAGCGGTGGTGGTGACCGTGCCGGTTCTGCTGATTGCGCTGTTCCAGTGGGGCTGGAGCGATCAGTTCATCTATCTGATGGCGGTCTACGGCATCATTCAGACGCTGGATGGCAACGTGCTGGTGCCGTTGCTGTTCTCCGAAGCGGTCAACCTGCATCCGGTGGCGATCATCTGCGCGGTGCTGTTGTTTGGTGGGCTTTGGGGATTTTGGGGCGTGTTCTTCGCGATTCCGCTGGCGACCCTGTTCAAGGCTGTGCTGGATGCTTGGCCGCGCAAGGAGCCGGCGGTGGCGCCGCTGCTTTGAAAATGAAGGGGCGCCCGCAAGGGCGCCAACAGCATCAGGCCTTGTTCAGCGCCTGAGCGGCAGCCAGCACTGCATCGACATGTCCTGGCACTTTCACGCCGCGCCATTCCTGACGCAGTACGCCGTTCTTGTCGATCAGGAAGGTGCTGCGATCAACGCCCAGGTATTCCTTGCCGTAGAGCTTTTTCAACTTGATCACGTCGAACAGCTGGCAGACGGCTTCGTCCTTGTCGCTGATCAGCTCGAACGGAAACTCCTGCTTGCACTTGAAGTTCTCGTGGGATTTCAGGCTGTCGCGGGAAATCCCGAAGATTTCCGTGTTGGCAGCCTTGAACGCTGCGTATTGATCGCGAAAGCCCTGGCCTTCGGTGGTGCAGCCCGGAGTGCTGTCCTTCGGATAGAAGTAGATCACCACTTGCTTGCCCTTGAGGGCTGACAGGCTGATGGTCTGCCCGCTGGTGGCAGGTGCTTCGAAATCCGTAACCGGTTGGTCAATGACAACGGCCATGAAAGCTTCCTTACATTGGGTTCTGTGGGCGCCACGGTTCGATCAGTGCATCCAGGTTCATGGCGTCGGCGAAATCCAGAAACTGGTCGCGCAGCCAGCTGATCTGGGTGCCGGCGGGCAGGGTCACGGTGAACGTGGCGTTGAGCATGGTGCCGCCGGTCTGTGGTGCCTGATAGGTATCGCACGTCAGGTTTTCCAGCTCGACGTTGTGATCCATGAAGAACTGGCACAGCTCGTTGATGATGTCCGGGCGGTACGCCGAAGACACGTAAGCCACATACGGCAGGGCCTGCGGACGATTTTCCAGGGCGGCGCTGCGTACCACGTTGACGGTGAACGCATGACGCTTGGCCAGCACCGGCAGGCTGCCTTCAAGGCGAGCCAGGGCGTCCCAGCTGCCGGAGACTTCGAGCACCAGCGCACTGCACTCGCCGTGGCGGGTCAGGCGCGAGGTGACGACTGCGCAGCGGTTTTCATGGCTGGCGCGGCACAGGACGTTGGTCAGCTCCATGGGATTGGCGCCGAGGGCACTGATGACAAGGAATTGTTCGCGAACTGTGGGGGTGGACATGCAGCATTCCTAAAGCGATGAGCGGTCGGTAGGGAGAGGGCGTTGATTGCCGGGGCAATGACTGTCCGGAAGGCCCGATTCGTGTGGCGCTACGGCTCCATGAACAAGCAAGCGTACGGCAACGACACTGGAACGGAGCCCGGGAGGCCGAAACGGGAGACTGGAACCCGGCGTACAAGCTGATCAGTACCGATCAAAGTCTGAAGGGTAGCGAAAAGCGGCGCCAAGGGGAATGGCGGCACAGTACTTCGCTTGTGCAAGCATCTTGGCGCCAGTACCATTACCGCTCTCTTTTTCCGGCAGGAGCGGTTTCATGATTGCGGGCAGTATGGTGGCACTGGTCACACCCATGGATGCACAAGGGCGTCTTGACTGGGACAGCCTCAGCAAACTCGTGGACTTCCATCTCAAGAACGGCACCCATGCCATTGTCGCGGTCGGCACCACCGGCGAGTCGGCAACTCTTGATGTAGAAGAACACATCGCCGTCATCAAAGCCGTGGTCAAACAGGTTGCCGGTCGCATTCCGGTGATCGCCGGTACCGGCGCCAACTCGACCCGCGAAGCGGTCGAGCTGACCCGCAATGCCAAAGAAGCCGGCGCCGATGCCTGCCTGCTCGTAGTCCCGTATTACAACAAGCCGACCCAGGAAGGGCTGTACCAGCACTTCAAGCACATCGCCGAAGCGGTCGACATCCCACAGATTCTCTACAACGTTCCTGGCCGCACCTCCTGCGACATGCAGGCCGAGACCGTGATCCGCCTGTCCACCGTGCCGAACATCATCGGCATCAAGGAAGCGACCGGCGACCTGAAACGCGCCAAGGCGATCATCGACGGCGTGAGCAAGGACTTCATCGTGCTGTCCGGCGATGATCCGACCGCAGTCGAGCTGATCCTGCTGGGCGGCAAGGGCAACATCTCCGTCACCGCCAACGTCGCCCCGCGCGAAATGGCCGACCTGTGCGAGGCCGCGCTCAAGGGCGATGCCGAGACCGCACGGGCCATCAATGAAAAACTGATGCCGCTGCACAAGGACCTGTTCATCGAAGCCAACCCGATTCCGGTGAAGTGGGCTTTGGTCGAAATGGGCCTGATGCACGAAGGCATTCGCCTGCCGCTGACCTGGCTGAGCGCTCCTTGTCATGAAACGCTGCGCTCGGCCCTGCGCCAGTGCAACGTCCTGGTTTAATTGAGGAAGTACAACGCATGAAGCGAATGGCCGGACTTTCCGCACTTGCCTTGATTATCTCCAGCACCAGTGGCTGCGGATGGATCTGGGGCCCGGAAGGTTATTTCCGTGACCGTGGTAGCGATTACCTGGAAGCGCAACAGACTGCACCGATGCAACTGCCACCAGACGTCAGCACTTCCAAGCGCCTGGATCCGCTGCTGCCGATCCCGCGCAACGTGGCCGACGACACCGCCAAGGGTGAATACGTCGTTCCGCGTCCTCAACCGCTGTCGACCGTTGCCGATGCCAGCGACTACTCGCTGCAAAAGAGCGGTGATTCGCGTTGGGTCATGGCCCAGCACCCACCGGCCGAAGTCTGGCCAGTGGCGGTGCAGTACTTCCAGGACAACGGTTTCCGTCTGGATGAACAGCGCCCGCAAACCGGCGAATTCACCACCACCTGGCAGCATTCCGATGAACTGTCCGCCGCCATGGCCAAGCGCCTGAGCGCCGCCGGCGTCAGCACCGACAGCGAAACCCGCGTGCGGGTGCGCATCGAGCCTGGCGTGCAGCGCAACACCAGTGAAGTCTACGTGGTCAGCGCCGAGCGTCCTGCCGGCAGCACCGCCAATGTCGATTTCACCAACCGTTCGGTCAACACTGGCCTGGACGCTGCGCTGGTTGACGACATGCTCGCGAGCATGAGCCGGACCTCCGAGAAGGGTGGTTCGGTGTCGATGCTGGCTTCGCGTGATTTCGACACCCCAAGCCGTGTCAGCCTGAGCGAAGACGGCAGCGGCAACCCGGTACTGAACGTCGGTACGGATCTGGATCGTGCCTGGTCGAGCGTCGGTCGTGCGTTGGAACAGGGCGAATGGCGCGTTGAAGACATCAACCGCAGCCTGGGTCTCTACTACATAAACTTGTCCGAAAAGGCCGAGAAGAAAGACGAGAAGCCAGGTTTCTTCAGCAGCCTGTTCGGCAGCGCGCCGACCAAGGAAGAAGTTGAAGCCCGTGCCGAGCGTTATCAGGTTCGCCTGAGCAAGGTCGGCGAGAACGTTCAGGTGACCGTCGAGAAAAACATCAACACCGTTGCGCCGGCCGATGTGGCCCGCAAAGTGTTGAGCGTGATTCAGGACAACCTGGGCTGATCCAATGCGTTTTGCCGTTCTCGGCAGCGGTAGCCAAGGGAACGGCACGCTGATCGCCAGTGCTGATACGTATGTGCTGGTGGATTGTGGTTTTTCCCTGCGGGAAACCGAAAAGCGCCTGTTGCGCCTGGGGGTTAACCCGGCGCAACTGAGCGCGATACTCGTAACCCACGAACATGCCGACCACGTGCATGGCGTGGGTTTGCTGTCTCGGCGCTACAATCTGCCTGTCTACCTCAGTCGCGGCACACTGCGAGGGATGCGCAAACCGATTGAACCTGCCGGTTTCGTGACCGGTGGCGAGCAGTTGCAGATCGGTGCTCTGAACATCGGGGTCATTGCCGTGGCCCATGATGCGCGGGAACCGACTCAGTACGTGTTCAGTGACGGTGAACGGCGCTTCGGCCTGCTGACCGACCTGGGCTCTTACTGTGAACGGGTGCTGGACGGCTATCGGGATCTCGATGCGTTGATGATCGAGTCCAATCACTGTCGCAACATGCTGGCCCGTGGTCATTACCCGTACTTTCTCAAGCAGCGGGTGGGCGGCGAGCTGGGACATTTGAATAACCATCAGGCGGCATTCCTGGTGGCCGAGTTGGGCTGGCAAGGCCTGCAACACCTGGTCCTGGCCCATCTGAGCAGCAAGAACAACCTGCCGCAGCTGGCCCGGCAATGTTTTGTCGACACCCTCGGGTGCGACCCGGACTGGCTGCAACTGGCCGATCAAGATTCAGGGCTCGACTGGCGCCACATCGCCTAGCCCATCTACTTAGCAAGCGGAGCCCATCATGGAAAAACGTGAAGAACTCTACCGCGGCAAAGCCAAATCGGTTTACAAGACCGACGACGCTGACCGCTTGATCCTGCTGTTTCGCAACGACACTTCGGCGTTCGACGGCAAGCGCATCGAGCAACTCGACCGCAAAGGCATGGTGAACAACAAGTTCAACGCCTTCATCATGCAGAAACTCGAAGCGGCCGGCATTCCGACCCAGTTCGACAAACTGCTGGGCGACAACGAGTGCCTGGTGAAGAAACTCGACATGATCCCGGTCGAGTGCGTCGTGCGTAATTACGCCGCCGGCAGCCTGGTCAAGCGTCTGGGCGTCGAGGAGGGCATGAAGCTCAACCCGTACACCTTCGAACTGTTCCTGAAGGACGACGCCAAGGGCGACCCGTTCATCAACGAATCCCACGTCGTGGCTTTCGGCTGGGGCACCGCTGAGCAACTGGCGCGCATGAAGGAACTGTCGCTCAAGGTCAACGAAGTCCTGAGCAAACTGTTCGATGACGCAGGCCTCTTGCTGGTGGACTTCAAGCTTGAATTCGGCGTGTTCAGCGACGGCTCCATCGTCCTGGGTGATGAGTTCAGCCCGGACGGCTGCCGTCTGTGGGACAAGGACACCAAGAAGAAGATGGACAAGGACCGCTTCCGTCAGGGCCTCGGTGACGTCATCGAAGCCTACGAAGAAGTCGCCAACCGTCTGGGCGTACCGCTTTAATCGACGCAAGCATCTGATAGCACGGAGAAATTTTCGAAAGAGGGTTTGCTTTCGGTAAAAGTGTTGTTATGATGCGCGCCGTTGGAGAGATGCCAGAGTGGCCGAATGGGACGGATTCGAAATCCGTTGTACCTTCACCGGTACCTAGGGTTCGAATCCCTATCTCTCCGCCATTATTGAACAAGACTAAGCCCCCGTAATCATTGAAGATTACGGGGGCTTTTTCGTTCCCGTCGATCTATTTGAAACATTTCCTGGGCATAAACCTTGCCCGTCATGCGGCTCTAGTCCGTTTTAAAACCCCAGCATTTTTGACACGACACCGGCCATGCTCTTGGTGTCTACGAGCGCTTCGAATGGCTCTACATCGCTCTTGCTGATGTAGACGAATCGGCGTTTGCCAAATTTTTTCGACGTGCTTGGCGTTGCTTACATAGTTAACGACGGACTTGATGCTCTAAGGCTGGCTGAATACCTTTCAGAGGGACTTATGAGGGGACGAATGAAATCCAACGAAGATCGTCCGGCAAATATTTGGTAAAAGCTTAGTAGGCTGACCGACCGCTTCCAGCGATAAGCAGAGGTTTGCCAGTAACCACCATCGGCCAATCGTGGACGCAAAAATCTTCCAAATCGCTTGTCTTGAGCGTGGTCGCTCTGAATGTCCGGCTCTGTAAAGAGCAAGATCTCGAGCTGGTAAAAAAACCTGCAATTTGCGGGGAACTATTTATATTCACGAATGGACTGAGCTGCTATTGCGATCAAAATAAAACGGCGCAGAAAACTTTTAAATAATGGAGCGCGTAATGGGCGGGTCAGGCAAAGAGTTTGAATTTTGGTGGGGTACATCCGGATCGTGGGTTGAACCACCCAATGTGCGCCGAAGCGGTACTAGTGGTGTCCAGCTGGTTGTTCAAGATAACAGAACCTTCTTCGTCAAGCGTCAAACCGGCCATCTGTTTCGCAGCCTGCGTTATCCCACTGGCAGACCCACCGCTCTGCGTGAGGGGGTTGCCCTCTCCAGACTCGAGAAACTGGGTGTAAATGCGCCAAGACCCGTATTTTATGGGGCGAGAAAAGTCCAAGGGGTGTGGCAAGGTGTTTTGGTTACAGAAGACCTGGGCGGCTTCATAGATCTGGATACTTGGTATAGCCAAGGCGCTGCCAGCATGTTGACGACGGAACAACATGAGCAACTATTTAAGCGTTTGGCGCAAATGCTGGCGAGAATGCACTCGGGCAAGTGGCAGCACGGTTGCATGCGGTCCAAACACATCTTTATCAAGGCATCGATTACGGATGCGGTATTTGACTTCGAGCTGGCGTTGCTTGATTTAGAGAAGTCACGCGGTCGTGCTACGGCGATGGGAGCAGCTCGTCACGACATTCCTCAACTCAGACGGCATTCTTACTGGGATGAGTCGCAGTGGCGGCATTTCCTTTCGTACTACGAGCAAGCAATTGGCAGAACCATCTAAGCTGGTTTGTCTAGCACTCAACAGGCCCGCCAGTTGTAACTTCTGAAGATATCAACAAGTGCTTAAAACATAGAGTCACCTCTCAAATTAAAGATTCTTCTATCGGCTGATTCTGGCTGGGTAGCGACGGTCAGGACTCGACCGTCGCAAGGCATATTCCAAACTCAGTCTGTTCCGCCATCTCCAGGGCGACCTGATGCCCTGAAGCAACATCAGAAGTCGCCGGAGCTGCCAACACAGGCAGCCCGGCGTCCTGAACAGTCCTCAGATCTCCTTGATCGGCGTATCCCCCTGGACACCCTTGATCAACTCGATCACATGCAGACAATCCGCCTTGTTCACATACGACTCCCCGCTGGCGACCGTCTCGTGGTTGCCTGCCCGCAGCCGCCAGCGCCATTGGCCCTTTCCGGTGCTCGGGGTGCCTTTGGATTGCCTGTAAATCTCGAAATACATTCAGTTCGCTCCATGCGATTTATGTGCGACAGCCTGTGTGACGCCTCGACGCAAGCCTAGCGGAGCGCGGATTTTTGGCTATCGGGGATTTGTTTCCAATCGTTCGTGAATGTTTCTGAAAGGCACTGGGCAGAGCGCAGGGATCGTCCTCCGGATTGGCCGGAACGCCGTCGTTTGCCCCTTGCATGACATATCGGGCTGCTGCTTAATACGGTGCGGCTCATGGCGTCGAACGGCGTTCGACGACCGACAATCACTATAAGAAAGAGCAGTCCATTGGCTCATCTGCACGGAACGCAACACGCGGGCCCGGTGAAGTTGTCGCTGGTGATTCCCGTATTCAATGAAGAGGACAGCCTCGACGGCTTTCTCCTGCGCATTCATCAGGTTTTCGAGCAAGAGGCGCTCGTCCAACTGGAACTGGTGTTCGTTAACGACGGCAGTTCCGATACGACGTTGGAGCGGCTCCTGATCCGTCAGCAGAGCGATTCGCGCATCCGCATCGTCGATCTGAGTCGCAATTTCGGCAAGGAAGCGGCCATGTCCGCCGGTTTGCAGATTGCCACCGGGCAGATCGTGGTACCGATCGACGTTGATCTGCAGGATCCTCCCGAAGTCATTTTGCAGATGATCGAACGCTGGCGGGAGGGTTTCGAGGTAGTGCTCGGCCACCGCATCAGCCGGCGCAACGACACTTGGGCCAAACAGACCTCCGCCAGTTGGTTCTATCGCCTGCACAACCGGATTGCCGATCAGCCATTGCCCGAGAATGTCGGCGATTTTCGCTTGATGGATCGCTGTGTAGTCGATGCGTTGCTGACCTTGCCCGAGTCGCGGCGCTTCATGAAAGGCTTGTTCGCCTGGGTCGGTTTCCGCACCACGCAGGTCGAATATGAACGCCCCGAGCGGGCGGCGGGGCAGAGCAAGTTCAATGGCTGGCGACTGTGGAATTTCGCGCTGGAAGGCATCACCAGTTTCAGCACCGAGCCGTTGCGGATCTGGACGTATCTGGGGGCGCTGGTGTCTCTGGTGTCGTTCGCCTTTGCGATGTTCATCGTGCTGCGTACGGTGCTGCACGGTGTCGATCTGCCAGGTTATGCGTCGCTGATGGTGGCGGTGACATTCCTCGGCGGCCTGCAACTGATCGGCATTGGCGTGCTCGGCGAGTACCTGGGCCGCACCTACATCGAAGCGAAGCGCCGGCCGGTTTTCCTGGTGCGCCGCATTTACGAATCCAAGGACTGACAGATGGATCTCAAGGAAACCGACATTCTCGGCGACAGCATCGGCGAGCATTGGTATTACTGCTCCAAGGCAGCGGCTACCCGCCGCCTGCTGGGTGAGGCGCCCATCAAACGAATTCTCGACGTCGGCGCCGGTTCAGGATTTTTTTCCCATCATTTGTTGACGCACACGGCGGCACGCGAAGCCTGGTGCGTGGACATCAGCTACCCGGCCGACTCCAGCGCCACCACTGCCGGCAAACCGGTGCATTACCGTCGCTCGATCGACACCGTGGATGCTGATCTGGTGTTGCTGATGGATGTGTTGGAGCACGTCGATGATGACCTCGGCCTGCTCAAGTCTTACGTCGACAAAGTGCCCTCCGGCAGTCGCTTCCTGATGACCGTGCCGGCGTTCCAGTTCATGTGGAGCGGGCACGATGATTTTCTCGAACACAAGCGTCGCTACACCCTGGGGCAATTCGAAACTCTCGCCCGAAAGGCCGGATTGACGGTGGAGCGGGGCGCCTATTACTTCGGCGCGGTCTTCCCGATTGCGCTGGCGTCGCGCCTGATACCCGGCGCTCGGGGTTCGGCACCGCGTTCGCAATTGAAAAAACATCATCCGCTGGTCAATAGACTGCTGAAAACCCTGTGCAGCCTCGAGCTGCCGCTGATGGGCATCAACCGCGCAGGCGGACTGAGTGTGTTCGTGCTGGCGCGCAAGCCGTGATGGCGACGAAACGGTCCGCACTGATTCAGCGCGGTGTGCGTTTTGCCGTCACCGGTCTGTTCGTCACGGCGCTGCATGCGTTGGTGGCAGTGCTGTTCATCAATTTCGTCAGTCCTGTGCCTGCGTTGGCCAACGGCGTCGCCTTTATCGTGGCGACGGTGGTGTCCTACGTGATCAACACCACCTGGAGTTTTTCCGCCCGGTTGCACGGCAAGACTCTGATGCGTTTTCTGATGGTTTCGGCGGGCGGCTTTCTGTTGGCAATGTTCGTGGCCTGGGCGGCGCAGATGGCCGGGCTGCACTATCTGGCCGGAATCATTGCCGTGGCGCTGACGATTCCGGCATTCACCTTTGTACTGCATAACTTCTGGACGTATCGATGACGGATTCACGGGAGCACCCGGCACTTTCCCTGTTGCCGCTGCTATTGGGTGTTCTGGTGTTTTTTCTGGTGGTCGGGCCGCAAGCGCTGAATCCGCAGAACATCGCCTGGCTGGAGCAGGGCGATCCGGCGACGCATTATCTGGGCTGGGCGTTTTTTCGGCAGGCGCCCTGGACGTTCCCGCTCGGGCTCAATCCTTCTTACGGCCTGGAACTGGGCAGCGCGATCATTTTTTCCGACTCCAATCCACTGCTCGCGCTGTTGTTCAAACCGTTCAGTGCCTGGTTGCCGGAGACCTTTCAGTATTTCGGTTTGTGGCTGTTGGCCTGTTGTGTCCTGCAAGCCTGGTTTGGCTGGAAGCTAATGGGGCTGATGACGACCCAAACCTTGATTCGACTGCTAGGGACGGGGTTGCTGGTGTTCTCGCCTGCGATGTTTTTGCGCATGGGCGCGCACCTCTCGCTGGCGGGCCATTTCCTGATCCTGGCTGCGCTGTACCTGACGCTGTTGCCGAACCTGAGCCGACGTCGTGTCGCCTGGGGAACCTTGCTTGCTGTAACGGCATGGGTGCACGCCTACCTGCTGGCCATGGTTGCGCTGATCTGGGTGGCGGATCTGCTGGGCAAGACATTCAATCAGTCATTGACCCGGCGTCAGGGGATGATTGAAGGGGGCATGCTTTTCGCTCTGGTAAGCGTGTGTTGCTGGCAGGCCGGGTATTTCAGCATTGCCGATGGCGCGGCATCCGGTGGCTTTGGTTTGTACCGGATGAATCTGCTGTCGCCCCTCGACCCGGCCGGCTGGTCATTGATCCTGCCTGATCTGCCGAAGGCCGACGGGGATTACGAAGGTTTCAACTACCTTGGTCCGGGCGTTCTCTTGTTGGCGCCGCTGGCGCTGATTGCCGGATTTCGAAACCGCCAACCCTTGCAGGATCAGGTGCGCGCGCGTCCATGGCTGCTGATGGCGCTGTTCGGTTTATGGCTGTTCGCTTTGTCGAATCAGATCGGTATCGGGGCGTTGAATCTCGATTATCCGCTGCCGAAAAGTTTTGTCGCGCTGGCCAATATCTTTCGTGCCTCGGGCCGGATGTTCTGGCCGGTTCTGTATGTCTGCATCCTGGCCGCGATTTTTCTGGTGGTACGCGGTTATCGGCCGCGCGTCGCCATCGGTCTGCTCGCGGTGGCGCTGCTGATCCAGGTTGTCGATACCCGAAACGGCTGGATGGGGCTGCGGCAGGGAAAAATGGTGGCACCTTCGTCGGTCTGGGCCAGCCCGATGACTGATCCTTTCTGGGCGAGCGCCGCTGCGCGTTATGCCAATGTCCGCAGTCTGATGCCACAGAATCAAGGAGAGCGCTGGCAGATGATTGCCGGTTTCGCAGCGACCCACGGCATGAAGACCGATGCTGTCTATCTGGGACGCATGAGCACTTCGGCGCTGGTGCGGGCACAGCAGAACGCCCGCGCGATGCTCGATTCGGGGCAGTACGACGCAGATTCCTTGTACGTCCTGGACGACGATGCTTTGGTCGATGCCGCGAGAACCATCAACAGTGAAACCGATCTGTTGACGCGCGTGGACGGGATTACGGTACTGGCGCCGGGCTGGAAACGTTGTGTGCAGTGCCTGTCCGTGCAGGATGAGGGGCGACGGATTTCACTCCTTCCCCTGACTCGCCCGGGACAGGCGTTGGTCTTCAATTATCGAAACCGGCAACTGGCCAGCGGCTGGTCGAAGCCTGAAAGCTGGGGGACGTGGACGGAAGGTCAACAGGCGAAAATCCAATTGCGCGTGTTGCCTCCGGCGAGTTCGATCGTGATCGACGCATTGGCATTCATACAGCCCGGGCACCCCGGCCAGCGGGTGATCATCAGTCTGAACGGCCAACCAGTGCTGGATACCCGTTTGACGCAGTTTCAAGGCAATCGCCTGGAAATTCCGATCAGCGCCCAGCTCAACCAGCGCCTCGGGAACGATGCCCGGCTCGAAATCGAATTACAGTTGCCGGATGCCGTCAGCCCCCGACAGTTGGGGATCAACGACGATTCGCGGGTCATGGGTCTGGGGCTGAAGACGTTGACGGTGCAATGACGCACCGTTTCGATGGACGCCGCCCCCACGGCCTTTCTACACTGCCGCAATCTGGGGATCGGGGGGCAATGGATGAACCGCAATGAACTACGCAAGGCCGACATCAACCTGATGGTGGTGTTTGAGACTTTGATGCTCGAACGCAACGTGACCCGGGCCGCCGAGAAACTGTTTCTCGGCCAGCCGACCATCAGTTCGGCGCTCAATCGTTTGCGCACCATGCTTAACGATCCGTTGTTCATCCGCGTCGGCCATCGCATGGAGCCGACCGCCCGCGCCGAAGACATTTATCGCCATCTCAAGCCCGCGCTCGACTCGTTGTCGGTGGCCCTGAGCCTGACCCGGGATTTCGACCCGGCCGTCAGCACCATGACCTTTCGCATCGGTCTGTCGGATGACGTCGAATTCGGCCTGTTGCCACCATTGCTTCGGGTATTGCGCCAGGAGGCGCCGAACGTGGTGTTCGTGGTGCAGCACGTCGATTACTGGCGGATTCCCGATCTGCTGGCCGCCGGCGATATCACTGTCGGCATCAGCCAGACCCGCGGCCTGCCGGCCAACGCCAAGCGCAAACTGCTGCGGCATATTCAGCCGAGCATCCTGCGCGCCGACAAATCCGACACGCCGCTGACACTCGATGAATATTGCGCACGCCCCCACGTGCTGGTTTCCCACACAGCCAATGTCAGTGGCTACGCCGATGAGTGGCTGGCGGATATCGGTCGCACCCGTCAGGTGGTGCTGTCGGTGCCGCAGTACAGTTCGTTGCCGGCGTTGCTGGCCGGCACCGATCTGATTGCCAGCCTGCCGGACTACACCGCCGAAGCCATGGCCGCTTCCGGGTTCTTGTTCAAGGAGCCGTTCCCGTTCAAGACCCCGACCCTTGACCTGTCGATGGTCTGGCTCAGCCACGTCGACAGCGACCCGGCGGAGCGCTGGCTGCGTTCGCGGCTGGAGCAGTTCATGAGTGAGCGTCCGGTGATGTCGTCGTTGGCGTGAGTCATGCGTTGCTGTGTTATATGTACGACCTTTCCGCCGAACCACTGGAGCACCGAGATGCCACACCTGCACCTGGAATACACCGCCAACCTGCCGCAACTGAACGCTGACGTGGCGTTGATCCGGCTCAATAACACGCTGGTGGGTTCCGGTCAGTTCTCGGCGGAGTTCGATATCAAGAGCCGTGCGCTCAAGGTTGAAACCTTCAAGGTCGGCACCGCCATGAACGAGCGCGCCTTTGTGGCGGTGAGGCTGGCGCTGCTCAGCGGGCGCTCTCCGGAGATCAAGAAGCAACTGTCGCAGAGCCTGTTGGCGGTATTGCAGGAATTGTGCGAATGGCCGGCCGGGGTCGAGGTGCAGTTGAGTGTGGAACTGCTCGACATCGACCGCGAGTCCTACAACAAGACCGCCATCGGCGTGTAGGACTCAGGCCGCTTCCAGCTCTGCGCAGGTCTTGATGACCTGCTCGCGCAGCCAGAGGTTGGCGCTGTCCTGATCGACGTTGTGGCTCCACTGCATGTCGAGGGTGAACCCCGGCAGGCCATTCGGCGCCTCGCAGTGGTTGAACACCGCGTCGTTGGTCAGTAAACGCTGGATCCGCCGGGGCAGGGTGAGAATGAAATCGGTGCCGGTGATCATCTTCAACGCAGCGCTGTAACTGTTGGAGCGGGCAACGATCTGGCGTTTTTGCGCCTGGCGCGCCAGCCAGCCATCGACCATGTTGGTGGTCGACGTCCACGGCGTCGGGAACACATGCCGGCGCTCGGTAAAAGCTTGCAGACTCAGTCGCGGCTCGAGCGGCGTCGCGCGTTTGTCGAAAACGCAGACCAGATCATCTTCCAGCAACATGCGTGATTTCAGGTCGGCGTGACTGCGATGGAAGTGCGGACCGAAACAGATCACCAGATCGAGGCTGCCATCGCGCAACTCTTCGACCGGCACGTCGGTTTCGAACTTGTGCATGTTGACCATCACCGGCAAGTCATCGAAGTCAAAGCGCTTCAACATCCGCGGCAGGATCAGTTGCTCGAAGTATTCCGGGGCACAGATGTTGAAGGTCACCGGTTGCGCCATCGGGTCGAAGGTCGGGGCGCCGGCGTGGCAGAGGTTGATGCTTTCGAGGATTTTCTGCACATGGCCATACATGCTGCTGGCCTTGTAGGTCGGGCGCATGCCCGTGCGGGTATTGACGAACAAATCGTCTTCGAAGCTGGTACGCAGTTTTTTCAGGCAGTAACTGACGGTGGACTGGCTGACGAACAGCGACTCCGACACGTCGGTGACGCTGCTTTGCTCATACACGGCGACGAACACCATGAGATCCTGCATGTCGAGCTTTCTAAGCAAGTTACTGTTCAGCATCCGTTCTGTCTCGCTGTGCTCCTTGCGCCGAATCCGCGCAAACGTGTGCGCATGATCGTAACGGAACGATGGTGCCAGGAGAAAGCCCTGTAGGACGTTTCACTGTCACTTGTGGGACAGAAAGTTTTAGTAACACGACGTACACAATCAAACCCGAAAAAGCTGGCCAGAAGCCTTTATCCAGACGAGGCGGCCTGCCGTTCGCCCGATCAGCCCATGTGCCGGGTGTAATGCCGTGGATCAAAACGCAGCACCATCAACAGCATGAGCGCCATCACTGCCGTCAGTGACCACCAGGCCCATTCGAAGCTGCCCAACTGATCGCGCACCATCCCGGCCATCAGCGGCGAGAGCCCGGCAATCAGGTAGCCGATGCCTTGTACGAATGCGGTCAGCCCGCCGGCACGTTGCGGTTCGTCGAGGTGATCGAGGGATACGATCAAGCTCATCGGGAACAACCCGCCGATACCCAGCCCGAGCAGGCACGGCCATAGCAGACTCAAGTGCAGGGGACTGAGGATCAGCCCCACAAACCCGGTGATGATCAGGCCGAGCAGGGCGCCAAGCACCAGGCGTCGGTCACGGCTGCGATTGGCGATCGCCGGCACCACCAGCCCTGAAATCACCTCCATGGCCGTCAGAAAACCCAGCATCAGGCCGGCGTTTTGTTCGCTCCAGCCCTTTTCCACGTAATACGGCGCCAGCCAGGCGAGCACGCAGGTGTAGGACGCGGTGCCGAGACCAAAGAAGATCGCGAGCAGCCAGGCGCGGGAATTCGTGAAGAAGGATTCTTTTCTGACAACGGCCCGGCTGGTGTTCGGTGACGAGGCGCGGTTTTTCCACCAGACAGGAAGGGCGAGCAGTGCCAAAACCGCCCAGACAGCCAGTCCCGCCCGCCAGTTGCCGGTCTGCATCATCACCCACGGTGCGAACGAAGCGGCCAGCGCCGCGCCGCCCATGATCGAAGTGACGTAAAGGCCCATGCACAGCGCCACGTTGTCGGGAAATCGCGATTTGATCAGCGCGGGCATCAGGGCCTGGATCAGTGCAATACCGATCCCGGCCAGCACGGCGCTGGCGATCAATCCGCCCGCTGAATCGAGAAACAAACGCGAAAACGTCGCCAAGCCAATGATCACCAGCGACAGCAGCACCGTGCGCTGTTCACCGAGGCGCTGGCTGACCGCCATGCCGAAAAACATCGCCAGCCCCATCGCCATCACCGGTAGCAGGGTCAGTAACGCTGCGAGACTGAAGCTCAGCGCCATATCGCCGCGAATGGCCGAGAGCAAGGGGCCGACCGCCGCCATCGACGGGCGCAGGTTGAGGGCGACCAGGATGATGCCGAGCATCAGCCAGACAGCGGGGCGGGCAGTGGCGCGAACGTTTTCCATCTTCAGACCTTTGAGCCAGGGGCTGTTGATTAGGCGGGCAGGCGAGCGGGGCGGCAAATCAGAAAGTCATGACCGCTATCGAGAAACTCGATACGGCACCTCGTGGCCGGCGACTTAACCACAGCTGAATCATTCTCAAATACTCTGCATATTTCATGGTTATTTCATCGGCCAACTAATCGTTGGCTTCTTTTTCACAAAAAATTGATGGTTGCCTGCTTAGAGTTTGTGTGGTCTGCGTCAATGAAATTTTCACAATTGGCGACGGCACTTCTTTCAAGGAAATAGTCCCTCGCCATGTTCAAGTTAAAAGCCGTGCGCCCGGAATGGGTGACGTTGTTTGCCAGCGCCTTTCTTTTGACCGGATTCAATTTCGTTCTCTGGCAACACCTGCTCGACATCACCGCCGCCGACGGCAAGGGCATTGCCATGCACATTGCGTTCGGGGTGATGATCTTCGCGGCGTATAACATCGTCTTGACGTTGCTGGCGTTTCGACCTGTTTTGAAACCTGTGTTGACGTTGTTGTTCATGGTCAGTGCCGGCGTAGCTTATTTCATGAGCCAATACGGTGTATTGATCGATGCCGGCATGTTTCGCAACTTTGCCGAAACCAATGCCACCGAAGTTCGCGATCTGCTGTCTTTGAAGTTGCTGGTTTATATCTTGTTTTTGGGTGTCTTGCCGTCCTGGTTGTTGTGGAAAGTTCCAGTCAACTATCGTCGCTGGCATCGCGAGTTATTAAGCAAAGTTGTGGTGAGTGTCGCGTCGGTCGCGGTTATTGGCGGCGTCGCGTTGGCCAATTATCAAGGGCTGTCGTCGCTGTTTCGCAATCACCACGAAATACGCCTGATGCTGGTGCCGAGCAATTACATCGGCGCCTCGGCCGGTTATCTGCGTGAGCAGGTGGCTTCGGCGCATCAACCGTTCGTCACGCTTGGCGAAGACGCCCAGCGTAACGCCGCCGTGCAGAACCATCCGCGCAAATCCCTGACGGTGCTGGTAGTGGGGGAAAGTGCCCGGGCGGAAAACTTCGGCATCCTCGGTTATGACCGCAACACCACACCGAAACTGGACAAGGAAGCCGGCCTGATCGCCTTCACTGACGTGCATTCCTGCGGCACCGAAACCGCGGTGTCGGTGCCGTGCATGTTCTCCAACATGGGCCGCAAGGATTACGACGCCAGCAAGGCGAAGAATGAGGAAGGGTTGCTGGATGTGCTGAAACGGGCCGGGATCGACGTGATCTGGCGCGACAACCAGTCCGGCTGCAAAGGCACCTGCGACCGTGTCACCCTGCAGGATGTCAGCAATCTGAAAGACCCGGCGCTGTGCGCCAACAGCGAATGCCGCGACGAGATTTTGCTGCAAGGCCTGCAAAGCTTCATCGATCACCTGGACAAGGACACTGTGCTGGTCCTGCACCAGATGGGCAGTCACGGTCCGGAATACTTCAAGCGCTATCCAAAGGAATACGAGCGCTTCACCCCGGTGTGTGAAAGCAACGCGCTGAACAATTGCAGCCGCGAAAGCATCGTCAACGGTTACGACAACACGCTGGTGTACACCGATCATGTGCTGTCGAGCCTGATCGATGTGCTGCGCAGCAATCAGGACAAGGTCGATACCGCCATGCTCTACCTGTCCGACCACGGCGAATCCCTGGGCGAGTACAACCTGTTCCTGCACGGCACGCCGTACATGCTGGCGCCGGAGCAGCAAAAACACGTGGCAATGCTGGCGTGGTTCTCTGACAGCTATCAGAAGTCCTACTCGGTCGACACCCATTGCCTGCAAATGAGCCGCGACAAGCCGCTGAGCCAGGACAACCTGTTCCACTCGATGCTCGGCCTGCTGGAGGTGCAGAGCAAGGTGTACCAGCCGGATCTGGACATGTTTGCCGGCTGCCGGGGCGCGGTGATCGACGGGGTGCTGGCAAAGGACTGACCGGCAGACTCAATCTGTAAGACTATTCTTTCCCTCGGGCAGGAGATTTCATCAAGCTCTTGCCCTGTAGAGGCGCGGAAAGCGCCGGTGGCGATATATACTGCGCGCCATTCTTGAAGGGAGAGCCGTGTGGCCATCGATATTCACTGGATTCGCGACAACGATAGCCTCGCGCAGTTTTGCGCCGAGTGGCAGCAGCTGCCGTTCGTTGCCCTCGACACCGAATTCATGCGGGTCGACACCTTCTACCCGATTGCCGGCCTGTTGCAGGTTGGCGACGGTAAACGCGCCTACCTGATCGACCCGCTGACCATCAACGCCTGGCAACCTCTGGCCGCCTTGCTGGAAAACCCGGCGGTACTCAAAGTCCTGCACGCCTGCAGCGAAGACCTCGAAGTCCTGCTGCGCCTGACCGGCAGCCTGCCGGCGCCGCTGTTCGACACCCAACTGGCTGCCGCCTACCTGAACCTCGGGTTCTCGATGGGTTATTCGCGTCTGGTGCAGGAAGTGCTCGGCATCGAACTGCCGAAGGGTGAAACCCGTTCCGACTGGTTGCAGCGTCCGTTGTCCGACACGCAAATCAGCTATGCCGCCGAAGACGCCGTGCATCTGGCGGAGGTTTTCGTACAACTGCGTCCGAAACTGTCCGACGACAAATACGCCTGGGTGCTGGAGGACGGCGCCGAACTGGTCGCCAACCTGCGCCGCGAAACCGATCCGTACGAGGTGTATCGCGAGGCCAAGCTGGCGTGGAAACTGTCCCGTGCTCAACTCGCCGTACTGCGTGAGTTGTGTGCCTGGCGTGAACGCGAGGCCCGCGCCCGCGATCTGCCGCGCAACCGCATCGTCCGTGAACACTCGCTGTGGCCGCTGGCCCGGACCCAACCGGACAGCCTCAGCGCGCTGGGCAAGATCGAAGACATGCATCCGCGTACCGTGCGTCAGGACGGCGAGTTTCTGCTTGATCTGATCAAGCGCTCTGGCAGTGTGGGGCCTGATCAATGGCCGCCAGCTGTGCCGGAGCCATTGCCGATCGAAGCCGCCGCGCTGATCAAACAGCTGCGGGCGCTCGGTCAGGCCGAAGCTGAGCGTCTGGGCATCGCGCCGGAGCTGATGCTGCGCAAGAAAACCCTCGAAGCGCTGGTCAAAAGCGGCTTCCCCGAGGGGCCTTACCAATTGCCTGATTCGCTGCGTGGCTGGCGCCGCGAATTGATGGGCCAGAAGCTGCTCGACAGCCTGGCCACCGCCGGAGAACAGCCTTGAAACGTATTTGTTCCATTTATCAAAGTTCGAAGAAAAGCGGCATGTATCTGTACGTGCTCAAGAGCGATGCGCTGGAGCGTGTGCCGGAAGGCCTGATGGCGGCGTTCGGCAAGGCCAGGCACTCCTTCGATCTGGTGCTGACCCCCGAGCGCAAGCTCGCCAGCGAAGACATCGCCGTGGTCCTGGAAAACCTCGACAAGCAGGGCTATCACCTGCAGATGCCACCGGCCGAGGAAGAGTACATCGAGCACTTGCCCGAAGAGTTGCTGCGACGCAACGACCCGGTCTGATCCGCGAGGCCCTGTCCTGGGCCTCTTGTAACCCCTGGAACGGTTTTTACGGCGACGGCTGCCACGAAGTGGACGGCCGCCTGCACGGTTTGCGAAAGGTTTGAAGATGCGCGTTCTGATTGCTGAACACGACCACGCGATATACGCCCGACTGCTGCGTCAGGCAGCCCCGGAGCTTGAAGTGCTGACCAGCGGTGACTCCGCCGAACTGGCCCGTCAGGCCGTCGATTGCCCGGTGTGGCTGGGTCAGCCGGATCTGCTGGCGACCCTGCTGCGTCAGGGCCACCAGCCCCAATGGCTGCAATCGACCTGGGCCGGCATCACGCCGCTGTTGGCCGACGGCCTGCGCCGGGATTACCGCCTGACCCGGGCGGTCGGCATTTTCGGCCAGGTCATGGCTGAATACGTGCTGACCTACATGCTCGGCCATGAGCGCGAAGTGCTGGCGCGACTGGTCAGCCAGGTCGAGCGCAAGTGGGACAACCGCACCGGCCAGAGTCTGGTCGGACGCAAGGTGCTGATCGTCGGCACCGGTGACATCGGCCAGAGCGTGGCGCAGTTCCTGCTGCCGTTTGGCGTCGAGTTGTACGGCATCGCCAGCAGCGCTCGCGAGCAGGCGCCTTTTGTCGAAGTCGGCTCGATGGCGGACTTGCCGCGTCTGGTGGGCGAAGCGGATTACGTGGTCAATCTGCTGCCCAACACCGAGCACACCCACGACATCTACGACGCTGCACTGTTCAAGCAATTCAAGCCGACCGGGTTGTTCATCAACGCCGGGCGCGGTGTCGCGGTGGTCGACGCGGATCTGGTGGAAGCGTTGAAAGAAGGCCATCTGGCTGGCGCGGTGATCGACGTTTGCCGCCAGGAACCGTTGCCGCAACGGCACCCGTTCTGGACCGCGTGGGGCCTGCTGCTGACCGGGCACAGCTCGGCACCGACCTCGCCGCCGATGATGGTGCAGTTGTTTCTGGATAACTTGCGGGCGTATCAGGCGGGCGAGGCGCTGCGCGGCGAAGTGGATTTCGCACGCGGTTACTGACTAGAGATCGTTCCCACGCTCCGCGTGGGAATGCAGCCCGTGACGCTCCGCGTCACTGGACGCGGAGCGTCCCTTGAGGCATTCCCACGCAGAGCGTGGGAACGATCAAACGGGGCTTAGAGGGTGAAATCGCCTTCAGCCGCCAGTTCGCTCAGCGGACGACGCGGGCTCGGCGTTTCCCGTGCTTGCAGGTAATCCGCCAGGCTTGCCTTGTCACCCAGCTTGCCCACCGCGACGGCGGCGTGCAGCGCATAGCCTTGCGGAATGTTCAGCTCCTTGCGGGTCAGCTCCTGATCGAAGCCGGCCATGCCGTGGGTGTGCCAGCCGCTCAGGCTCGCTTGCAGCGCCAGATGGCCCCACGCGGAACCGGTGTCGAAGGTGTGCCACAGCGCTGGCGTTTCCTCGGTCGCGCCCGGTGCGGTGAAGGTGGTTTTCGAAATCACGATCACCAGCGCCGATGCGTGCTGTGCCCAGCTGCGGTTGAATTCATTGAGCAGACCCAGGTAACGCTCCCAGTTCGGCGTGTCGCGACGGGCATAGAGAAAACGCCACGGCTGTGAGTTGTACGCCGACGGCGCCCAGCGCGCGGCTTCGAAGAAGCTCAACAGGGTTTCTTCGGAAATCGCTTCGCCGGTAAAGGCGCGGGGCGACCAGCGATCGGTGAACTGCGGGTGGATGGCGTATTCGGCAACGCGAGGGTTGGCACTCATCGAGAGATTCCTTGCTACGTTTGAGGACAGGTTGGAAGCGAAACCCGGCGGGATCAGTTGGGCTGAACGATGGGGTTGTGGCGCAAGCCTGCAGTTCACCGGGTGCAACGCGGTCGAGCGTTAATGGCATCCGGCGAAGGCCTGGTGTGACCGGCAAAACTACTTGGCCGCGCAAAAACTGACAAGCCCCGCACAACCGGCAGTCGCCAGCGCTTGGATCACGGGGCCTTGGGCACTAGACTGGCGGCCTTTTCACCACCTGATGTTGATGCTTGAGCCATGGCCGCCAAAGTCGAACCGTTCTGGATACGCAAAACCCTCGATCAACTCGATCACGAGGAGTGGGAATCGCTGTGCGACGGTTGCGGCCTGTGCTGCCTGCAAAAGCTTGAAGATGAAGAAGACAACAGCGTCTATTACACGCGTATCGCCTGCAAACTGCTGGACCTGAAAACCTGCCAGTGCAGCGATTACCCGAACCGCATGAAGTTTGTTCCGGACTGCATCCAGCTCACCCCGGGCCAGGCCGAAGCATTCAAATGGCTGCCGCCGACCTGCGGTTATCGGCTGGTCAGCGAAGGCAAGGATCTGCCGCTGTGGCATCACCTGGTCTGCGGTGATCGCGACGCGGTGCACCACGAACGGATTTCCCAGTCCGGGCGCATGCTCGCCGAAGGCAGCGTGCCGGAAGACGACTGGGAAGATCACCTGATTTTCCGCGCAGGTTAACGATTGACCAAGGAGCAGGTATGGCGACGGGATTGCGCCGGGCGCTGATCGTCACGCTGCTGGCGCTGAGTGCGCCGGTGTGGGCGGCGAAGAAAGTCGATCTGGATTATCAGATACGCCTGTTGCCGCAGAGCGATCAGGCCGAAGTGCGCATGACCTTCGCCAGGGGCGAAGTGGTGCGCAGCCTGGATTTCGACCTTGGCGATGGCAGCCGCTACAGCGATTTCAAGGCCGACGGCCAGTGGCAACTGACGCCGGGCAAACCGGCGCGCGGGGTCTGGCGCCCGACGGTGGACAAGGCCAGCCTGACCTACCGCGTGCGCATCAGCCATGGTCGCAAGAACGGCAGCTTCGACACGCGCATGACCCCGACCTGGGCGCTGATGCGCGGCGATGAACTGGTGCCGCCAGCCAGGCTCGATCAACAGGACGGCATCGAGCTGGTCGCACGCCTGCACTTCGAATTGCCCGACGGCTGGAAAAGCGTCGAAACCGCCTGGCCACGCATCGGCAAGAACAAATTCCGCATCGATAATCCGTCACGCCTGTTCGACCGCCCGACCGGCTGGATGCTCGCCGGCCACCTTGGCAGCCGTCGCACGCGGCTGGGGGAAACCGAAGTCACCGTGGCCTCGCCGCAAGGGCAGGGCATGCGCCGGATGGACGTGCTGACGCTGCTGACGTTTGTCTGGCCGCAGGTGCAGGCGGTGTTTCCGCGCCATCCGAGCAAACTGTTGATCGTCGGTGCCAACGACCCGATGTGGCGCGGCAGCCTGGCGGCGCGGGAGTCGATCTACCTCAACACGCGGTTGCCGCTGGTCAGCGAAAGCGGCAGCAGCGCACTGGTGCGCGAGCTGGCGCAAGTGTTCGGACGGATCAACGACGAGCAGCGCAGCGACTGGATCAGCGAAGGGTTTGCCGAGTATTACGCCATCGAACTGGTGCGCCGTGCGGGGGGCATGAGCGACGAGCGTTACCAGGCGTTGCAGGCGAAGCTGGCCAAGGACAGCCAGAAGGTCACGACCCTGCGCGGCGAGCAGATCAGCCCGGCGCAGGTGTCGAAAGCGGTGCTGCTGTTGCAGGAGCTGGATGGCGAAATTCGCCTGAAGACCCGCAACAAGCGCTCGCTGGATGACGTGCTGCGCGGGGCAATGCATCTGGGGACGGTGGACACCAAAGCGTTCGTGCAACTCGCCGAAAGCATTCTCGGCGAGTCGTCCAAAGTCCTCGATACCGCGTTACTGCAGTAATACCGTCATCGCTGGCCAGCAGCCTCAAGGTAAATCCAGAATCAAACCCCGGCTTTCGGCGATTTCACTGAGTCATTGCCGGTCACCGTGGCGGTGTTGGTCGCCGCTTCGGCATTGGCTTTGAGCTTGCTCAGCTCGTCGCCGGCCCGCTCGATCTTTGCCCGCACGTTGTTCATGTCCTGACGGCTTTTCTCCAGCAGGCTTTTCACCGAGCTGTGGCCGGTGATGCCGCGGGCCATGGCCACACCGCCAATCGCCACCTGAATCAGCCCGAACACCCCGCCACGGCGCAGGCCCTTGCCGACCATGATCACGCCGCCGGCCAGCGAGCCGATGCGCTCCCAGCCTTCGACGTTCTGCTCGGAACGGCTCTGGAACGGGGTGGATTCGATACGCTCGACGCGTTTGAGCTCGGTCATGATCTTTCTCCAGGCAATGAGTAATCGATAAACAAGCTGACTGCGCAGGCGGTCAGCTCGTTCCATCGGATGTGCGGCGTTTCAGCGAAATTTCGGCCCGGAGCGAGTGTTCAGCCCTTTGGCCATGCGGTCGTAAAGCACGACGTTGACCGTGGCGGCGAGGTTCATGCAGCCGGTGGTCGGGATGTACACGACGTCTTCGCACCAATCGCGGATCTCTTGATCCAGCGAGCCGTCTTCGGGGCCGAAGATGTACAGAGCGCGATCCGGGTGGGTGTATTCCGGCAACGGGCGGGCGCCGTCGACCAGTTCCACGGCGACCGGGACGCAGTTGAGCGGCAGGATCTTTTTCAGGTCGTCGATGCCGATCAGCGGGATGTCGTAGTGCACGCGCTTGGTGTCGGTGACGAAATCGGCGGCGCGCTCATAGCGCTTGCCGGTGTAGAACACGGTCGACACGCCGTAGCAGCCTGCGGCGCGCATCACCGAACCGACGTTTTCCGGTGATTTGGGGTTATACAAACCAATGCAGCTGTACCGTTTGTCTGCCACGAGCGGGGTGCCTTCGGGAAAAAGAGGGCGATTATACGGGGATTGGGGGAGGGCGGGCAGATTCAGGATCTGCGGTGCTGATCGTTCCCACGCTCTGCGTGGGAATGCCTCAATGGACGCTCTGCGTCCGCTTTGGGACGCGGAGCGTCCCGGGCTGCATTCCCACGCAGAGCGCGGGAACGATCATGGCAGGCTCAGTCTTCTTTTTTCATGAGACCGGCCAGGGCAGCAAACGGGTTGTGCGTGGCCTTGGCGATTTTCGGCGTGCTCAGCGAGCCTTCGCCGAAGTACTGCTGGTCGGTGTAGCGCGAGTGTTCGTTGTCGTGGCAGTACAGGCACAGCAGCTCCCAGTTGGAACCGTCCTGCGGATTGTTGTCGTGGTTGTGGTCGCGGTGGTGCACGGTCAATTCGCTCAGGCGCTTGCCGGAAAACTCACGGGCGCAGCGGCCGCACACGTGCGGGTACATCTTCAGGGCCTTGTCGCGGTAGCCCATTTCCTTGTCGCGCTGGTTGTCGGCGAGGATGCGATCCAGCTTCGAAGTGTTGGTCGGGGTGGACGAACTCATGGGTTCACCTTTGCAGAAGACTAATGACGGTTATGAGGCAAGTTTAGCTCAGCCCTTGAGCTTCTCGGCAATCCAGATCGTGTGGCGCGTGCCTTTGTTGCCGTGGGCGAAGACCTGCACTTCCTCGGCCTTGAAACCGGCCTTGCGCAATTTGTCGGAAAACTGCCGGTCAGCGCTGGCCGACCACACCGCGAGCACGCCTTTGGGCCGCATCGCCTTGGCGCAAGCGGCAAGACCGGCGGCGGAATACAGCCAACTGTTGGCCTTCTGGGTCAGGCCTTCGGGGCCGTTGTCGACGTCGAGCATGATCGCGTCGAAGCCATTCGGCTCGCTTTGCAGCACCTTGGCCACGTCTTCCTGACGAATCACCGTGCGCGGATCGAGCAGCGGACGTCCGGACTTTTCTCCGAGCGGGCCACGGTTCCACTCGACCACGCCAGGCACCAGCTCGGCGACCACCACTTCGGCGCTCTTGCCCAGATGCTTGAGTGCGCAGGCGAGGGTGAAGCCCATGCCCAGGCCGCCGATCAGCACCCGCGAGTTCGGCCGACCAGCGACCTTGCGGCACGGGATCTCGGCCAGCGCGTCTTCGGAACCGTGCATGCGGGTGTTCATCAATTGGCCGCCGTCGCCGCCCTGGATCTTGATGACGAAGTCCTCGCCATACTCGAACAGGCACAGGGCGCCGCCATTGTCAGGGATCGGCGTGGTGTCGAGCAGAACGAAACGTTTCATGGAAATCTCTACAGGGGGGAAGGCAAGCCGGCGCGTTGGGAGTAGCCTGAAAGCAGACTTCAGGCCAACGGAGCCCTTGATGAAGCGCACCATTCTAACGGCCATTACCCTGGCCGCGCTCTCGATAACTGCCGTACAGGCGCAACAGACGATTCCCGTCAGCCCGACACCGCAACCGGGCTCGCCCGGTACTGCGACGCCAACCCCGTATCCGCAGATCAGCCCGGTGCCGATTCCCAAGGCCGGCCCCGGCAGTGGCGGCCCGCCGCTGGTGCCGATCGAAATGCCCAGCCCGCCGACCAAGGATCAGCCATTGCCGGGCCTGGAACAGACCGACAGCAAACCCAAATCCCCGGGAGGCTAGATCTGCTGGGCGGCGAGTTGTCCGTCGGCCATGCGCAGGCGTTTGGACAGGGAAACGGCGAGGGCGCGGATGATCTTGGCGGCAATCTTCGGCGCGTCGTTGAGCATTTTTTCCAGCGAATCCTTGCCGAGATTGAGCAACTGACAGTTGCTCGCCGCGACGCAAGTCGCCGAACGGCGCTCACCGTCGAGCACGGCCATTTCGCCGAACGCCCGGCCGCTGCGCAGGGTAGCCATGGTCACGACCTGGCCGTCGCCGCCGGTTTTCTGCACGGCCACCTGGCCGGTGTGGATGATGCACATGAAACTGCCGGCATCGCCTTCGCGAAAGATCGCTTCACCTTCAGCCACGGTGCTGATGCTGAAGTAGCCCGACGCGGCGGCGAAATCCGCCAGTTGCAATTGATCGAACAGGCCGCAGTCCATCAGCCAGTCGCGGATTTCGTTGTTCAGTAGAGTGGGTTCTGACATGTCGTCACAATCTTTTTGTTTTCACAGGTTGCAGGCACTACACGGATCGTTGTGGGAGCGAGCTTGCTCCCACAATGGGATCTGTGGTGTATCGACCGCCGGGGTCTGGAATTAAGACCCAAGTGACCGGCGGAGTTCCTCAGGCAATGCCCAGAACCTTGAAAACAAATGCGTATTCGAGCGCTACGTCACGTAATCCCTGATAACGCCCGCTCATCCCGCCGTGGCCGGCGCCCAGTTCGGTCTTGAGCAGCAGCAGATTGTCATCGGTCTTGGTTGCGCGCAGCTTCGCGACCCACTTGGTGGCTTCCCAGTACTGCACGCGGCTGTCGTTGTAACCGGCGATCACCAGTGTCGCGGGATAAGCCTGGGCGGTGACATTTTCGTATGGCGCGTAAGCCTTGATCCGCTCGTAGACCTCCGGCTCTTCGGGATTGCCCCACTCGTCGTATTCAGTGACGGTCAGCGGCAGATCCGGGTCGAGCATGGTGTTGAGCACATCGACGAACGGCACTTCGGCAATCGCCACGCCGAACAGATCCGGACGCTGGTTGAGCACCGCGCCGATCAGCAGTCCTCCGGCACTGCCGCCGCTGATCGCCAGTTGTGGTGCGGTGGTGATGCCGTTGAGGATCAGGAATTCGGCGCAGGCAATGAAGTCGCTGAAGGTGTTGTGCTTGTGCTCCTGCTTGCCGGCGCGGTACCAGGACTCGCCCAGTTCGCCGCCGCCACGCACGTGGGCGATGGCGAATGCCATGCCGCGATCCAACAGGCTCAGGCGAGCGTGGGAGAACCACGGATCGAGGCTCGAACCGTAGGCGCCGTACCCGTACAGGTACAGCGGCACCGCTTTGCCGACCATTTCCCGTTTCATCACCACACTGATCGGCACCTGGGTGCCGTCCGGCGCAGTGGCCCACAGGCGTTGGCTGACGTAGGCGTCGGCGTCGAACGGACCGAGCACCGGGGTTTCCTTGAGCACGGTCTGTTCGCCAGTGGCGAGAATCAGTTGCCGAACCTGAGCCGGACGGTTCAGCGCTTCATAGCGCAGGCGAATGCGGTCGCTTTCGAACTCCAGGCTGTTTTGCACGTAGAGACTGTAGGCCGCGTCCGGCAATTGCACGCGATAAGGCGCCAGACCGTGTGGGCGAACTTCGATGATCGGCAGACCACCTTCGCGCAGGCTCAGGGTCAGGGCTTCGGCGTTGAGGGTCACGCCATCGAGCATTACCGAATCGCTGTGCGGGATCAGGTTCTGCCAGTCGGCTTCGCTCGGCGCGATGCCGGTGTCCGGCGCCTGATACAGGGCGAAGTTGATCCCGTCGCGGTTGGTGCGGATGAACCAGGTCCATTCGCCATCGAGTTTGCCGTGGTCGACGTCGTACTCGTGATCCTCGACCCGTGGCGCCAGGCAAGTGAACGGTTGGTGCGGCTGATTGGCGTCCAGCGCCCAGACTTCGCTGGTGGTCTTGCTGCCAAGCGACAGCAGCAATTGCTGTTCGGAGCTGGCGCGGTAGCAATGCAGGAAGAAACGCCCGTCCGGTTCGTGGAACACCTCTTCGGCGGCAGTACCGTCGAGGCGATAGCGGAACAGCTTGTGCGGGCGATGGGTATCGTCGAGCACACCGAAAAACAGTGTCAGGCTGTCATTGGCCCACGTCATGCTGCCGTCGCAGTCCTGGAATTCCAGTTCGCTGACGCGTTCGCTGGATAATTCCTTCACGAACAGCGTGTAAATCTCGTCGCCCGAGGCATCGACGCTGTAGGCCAGGCGCTGGTGATCCGGGCTGATGCTGAACGCGCCGAGGGAGAAAAAGCCGCCGTTGGCCAGTGCGTTCGGGTCGAGCAGCAGCTGTTCGCGGCTTTCGTCGAGGGTCAGGCTGTCGTCGGCCGGGCGTGGGCAACGGTAGTGACGGGCGTATTCGTCACCTGCAGTGGTGCGGGTGTAATACAGATACGGGCCCCATGGCGACGGCAGGGACAGGTCGGTTTCGAGGATCCGGCCCTTGATCTCCTCGAACAGGGTTTCGCGCAACTCTGCCTGATCGGCGGTCTGCGCCTGTTGATAGTCGTTTTCAGCCTTGAGGTAGTCGAGCACCGCGTCGGTGTCGCGTTCCTGCAGCCAGGCGTACGGGTCGTGACCGGCAGCCTTGTGGGCAATCGGGGCGCTGATGACGTTGGCGGATACGGGCATGGAAAGCTCTCGGACATGACAAATAAGGGCCGCACGGACGGCGGGGAAGCCTGACGTGCGAAAAGTCGTTACTATAAGCGCCTCTTTGCCTGCCTTGCCATGGACACCATGACCGAGAACGACTATCTGATCGCCTGGGGCCTTTACGCCTTTGCCGCCGTGGGCTGCCTGCTGGTGTGGATGCGCATGACCCGCTGGATGTGGCGCTGGCTGCGCGAGCCGCTGCGTGTATTGATGGCGGTGTTGCTGTTCAGCCCGACCATCATTGACCCGGTGAAGGAAAAATTCGCCCCGGCGATCGCCATCACCGTGCTGGATCTGGCGTTCAAGGTCGGCAACAACGCCTGGCGCGCGATTTCCGAACTGCTCATGTACGCCATGATCGCGTTCGGCCTGTACCTGATTTTCGTGCTGATCCGCTTCCCGATCGAGCGCGCTTCGAACGCTCGCAAGGAGCAGGCCGAAGCCGCTCGCGCAGCCGCCCGTGCCGAAGATGAGCGTGACGGCGATCAACCGTTCGGCGGCGCCGGCGATGATCGTTATGGCCGCCCACCGCTGCCGAGCAATCCGCAGCGTCGGCGCGTCGAGCCGCGTCTGTAATCACGAGAGTCCGCACATGTGTGAATTACTGGGCATGAGTGCCAACGTGCCGACCGACATCGTGTTCAGCTTCACCGGGCTGATGCAGCGCGGTGGTCGCACCGGTCCGCATCGCGATGGCTGGGGTATCGGTTTCTATGAAGGGCGCGGCTTGCGCCTGTTCCAGGACCCGGCGGCCAGCAGCGAATCGGAAGTGGCCAATCTGGTGCAGCGCTATCCGATCAAGAGCGAAGTGGTCATCGGTCATATCCGCCAGGCCAACGTCGGCAAGGTCTGCCTGTCCAACACCCACCCGTTCGTCCGCGAACTGTGGGGGCGCAACTGGTGCTTCGCGCACAACGGCCAGCTCGCCGATTTCTCCCCGATCAAGAGTTTCTACCGCCCGGTCGGCGATACCGACAGTGAAGCGGCGTTCTGCGATTTGCTCAACCGCGTACGTGCAGCGTTTCCGGAACCGGTCGATGTCGAAGCGCTGCTGCCGGATCTGGTCGCGGCCTGCGCCGAATACCGCAGCAAAGGCGTGTTCAACTGCCTGCTCAGCGACGGCGACTGGCTGTTCTGCTATTGCTCGACCAAACTGGCACAGATCACCCGTCGCGCACCGTTCGGCCCGGCGCGGCTCAAGGACGTCGATGTGATTGTCGACTTCCAGGCCGAAACCACGCCCAACGACGTGGTCACGGTGATTGCCACCGAACCCTTGACCGAAAACGAAACCTGGACCCGCTATGAGCCGGGCCAATGGAGCCTGTGGCGACGCGGCGAATGCGTCAGCCAGGGCACGACCGAATAAGGATTTCCCCGAATGTTGCTCAGTTATCTACGGCTGGTGTTGTTTGCGGCGGGCCTGTTGATCGGTGTCCAGGTGCCCGGCTTCATCAACGATTACGCCAAGCGGGTCGAAGCGCATCTGATCGAGGCGCAGACCGGTCTGCGCGGTTTCCAGGGCACCGCCGAGCAATTTTTCAAGGGTGATATCCAGGCGCTGGTCGCTCACTATCGCGCCAGTGAAGACCCGGTGTTTCGCAGCGATGCCGACAGCCTGAGCACTTTGCTCAATCGCCAGCTGGCGCTGGACAAGCAATTCCAGGCGATGCAGGGCCCGTGGTACATCCGCTTCCTGCAAGTGGTGCTGGCCGCCGACCCGGACATCCGCAAGGAAACCTGGAACGGCTACAGCTACCAGATCCTGCTGACGCCGGAAGCGATGATCTGGGGCATGAGCGGCGCGTTGCTGCTGTCGTTCGGCCTTGAATGCCTGTTTCGTCTGATCGACTGGGTGGTGCTGGGCGGCAAGCGCCTGCGCCAGAGCCGGCCGATCGAAGACCGGGATGTGCGCGGGCTCTGAGCCTTATGAAGATCGTTCCCGCGTCGAGGCGTCGAACCGTCCGCGTGGGAACGATCAACTCAGAACGATGTAATCCGTGCCGACCTTGCGCGCGTACCCCTCCAGCACCTGCTGACACAGCGTCACAATCTCCTCGACCCATTCCACGCCCACCCGCCACGACACCACCACCTGCAGATTCGGCGGGCGCTGTTCGATGTCGAGCAGGGTCAGTTCGCCCCGCGCCAGTTCCTCGGCCACCAGCACCGGCGGCAATGCGCCAATGCCGAACCCGTCGCGTAACAGCCGGGTGATCGCCGACACCGAATTCACACAGTTCAAGCGTGGCGCCAACACGCCCTGGGCCTGCATCAGCGCCAGAATGTCCTGATGTGGCCGGGAGTTTTTCGAGTAGGTGATGATCCGCTCCTGCGCCAGGTCGGCGAGGCTTTGGTAGTCGCGGTTGTAGATCGAGTTACTGGCCACGATCCAGCCGATGGGGTGGCTGGCCAGTTCCAGGCTGCGCACGCTTTCATGGCGCACCAGATCGGTTTGCAGGATCAGATCGAGAAAGCCTTTTTGCAGCTGATCGCAGAGGTTCAGCGAGGTATCCGCCACCAGCTCGATTTCCACCCGTGGGTACAGATCGGTCATCTGCGCCACCAACGGGCTGAGCCAGGTGTGGATCACCGTGTCCATCACGCCGATGCGCACCCGGCCGACCTTGCTCGATCGGGTCTCGATCGCCTGCTTCAGCGCCTGCATCGTGTCGAGCATCTGCTCGGCATAGTCGAGCACTTTCAAACCTTCGGGCGTCAGGCTGACGCCGCGTGAATCACGCACAAACAGCTTCACCCCGAGCTCGCCTTCGAGCACCGCGATCCGGCTCGAGATCGAGGCCTGAGTGGTGAACAGCTTGTCGGCGGTCAGGCGAAAACTTTTCAGCCGGGCGACCCAGACGAAGGTTTCGAGAAACTTCAGGTTCATGGCAACAAATTTTTCTTATGTCTTGGGCGGGTTTTTATTCGTTGGACGCGACCGGGTGACGCACCCAAGAATCGACGCATCCGGTTCCCACGATAGGCGTCGTCGGAGCTTCGAACAAGACCAATAAAAGCCTGCGGAGACATGCCATGAGTGCGCCCGACACCCTCGACCTCCCCAAGACCACGGCCCGTCCCGGCCCGTTCGACTGGTATCGCAACATCAATCAGCAGGAGCGCCGGACGTTCTGGAGCTGCAAGATCGGCTACGGTCTGGACGGCATGGACACCCAGATGCTCAGCTTCGTGGTGCCGACCCTGATCGCGATGTGGGGCATCACCACCGGTGAGGCCGGGTTGATTCACACCAGCACGCTGATCGCCTCGGCCATCGGCGGTTGGGTGGCGGGGATTCTCTCCGACCGCATCGGCCGCGTGCGCACCCTGCAACTGACGGTGCTGTGGTTCGCCTTTTTCACTTTCCTCTGCGGTTTCGCCCAGAACTACGAACAACTGCTGATCGCCCGCACCCTGATGGGCTTCGGTTTCGGCGGCGAATGGACCGCCGGCGCGGTGCTGATCGGTGAAGTGATCCGCGCCAAGGATCGTGGTAAAGCGGTCGGTATGGTGCAATCCGGCTGGGCGCTGGGTTGGGGGCTGACGGCGATTCTGTATGCGCTGCTGTTCTCGGTGTTGCCGCCGGAAGACGCCTGGCGCGCACTGTTCATCCTCGGCATCGTGCCGGCGGTGTTCGTGATTTTCGTCCGGCGTCTGGTGAAAGATCCGGAGATCTACCGCGAAGCCAAGGCCAGACAAACCCCGGAAAGCCCTTCGAAGTTCTACGAGATCTTCGCCCCCGGCATTCTCTTCACCACGATCCGCGCCTCGCTGCTGACCACCGGCGCCCTCGGCGGTTACTACGCAATCACTTCCTGGCTGCCGACTTTTCTGAAGAATGAACGCGGCTTGAGCGTACTCGGCACCGGCGGTTATCTGGCGATGGTGATCATCGGTTCCTACGCCGGCTATGTGATCAGCGCCTATTTGACCGACCTGTTGGGGCGCAAGAAGAACTTCATCCTGTTCGCGGTCGGCTCGTTCACCATCGTTCTGCTCTATACCCAATTGCCGGTCAGCAACGGCGTGATGTTGTGGCTGGGCTTCCCGCTGGGCTTCTTTGCTTCGGGGATTTTCAGTGGCATGGGCGCGTTTCTAACCGAGCTGTTTCCGACCCGGATTCGCGGGTCGGGGCAGGGCTTCTGCTACAACATCGGCCGGGCGCTGGCGGCGTTGTTTCCGCTGCTGATCGGGCTGCTCAGCCAGAAAGTACCGCTGAGTGTAGGCATCGGTGCCTTCGCGGCAGTGTCCTACGGCGTGGTGATTCTCGCGGCGTTGAGCCTGCCGGAAACCCGTGGCAAACAACTGGACGCGCAGTAACTGATAACCTGCGGGGCACTGTCTGTCCCACGGCAAAAAAAGAAAAGAACTACAGGAGTGTTCACCGTGAGCCGCCTGCTATTGAACTGTGACATCGGCGAGAGCTTCGGCAGCTGGACCATGGGTCTGGACGCGGAGGTCATGCCCTTCATCGATTGCGCCAACATTGCCTGCGGTTTCCACGCCGGCGATCCGGGCATCATGCGCAAGACCGTCAGCCTGGCCCTGAGCCATGGCGTGCAGATCGGCGCGCATCCGGCCTATCAGGATCTGGTGGGGTTCGGCCGACGTTCCATGGCCTACACCGCCCAGGAACTGCAAGACATCCTGCATTACCAGATCGGGGCCCTGGACGGCATTTGCCGCGCTCAGGGTGGCAAAGTCAGTTACGTCAAACCCCACGGCGCGATGTACAACGACATGATGGCCAACCCGGCGCAGTTGCGAGCGGTGATTCAGGCTGTCGCGGCTTACGACCGCAGCTTGCCGCTGATGCTGATGGCCACCCGCGACAACACAGCCGCGCAACAGCTCGGCGATGAATACGGCGTGACCCTGTGGTTCGAAGCCTTCGCCGACCGCGCCTACGACAGCGCCGGCCGACTGGTCTCGCGGCAGCTGCCGGGTGCGGTGCACCACGATTCCGAAACCATCATCGGGCAAGCGCTGACCATCGCCCGTGGCGACAACCTCACCGCCAGCGACGGCAGCGCGCTGCACCTGCAAGCCAACACGTTGTGCGTCCACGGTGACAACGCCAGTTCAGTGGCCGCCGTGCAACGCATTCGTCAGGCCCTGAACGAGCAGAGCGCGCCATGAATCCGCGGGTGGAGGTGGTGGCGCTGGATTGCCTGATGCTGCGCCTGTTCGATGAAATCGCCGAAACCAACATGCCGTGGATGCTCGCCGCCAGTGAGCGCTTACGCACAGTGTTCGGCGAAAATCTGATCGATCTGGTGCCCTCGTACACCACGTTGATGGTGCATTACGACCTGACCGGATTGAATCCGAATCAGGCTCGGGAGTTGATTGCCGAAGCGCTGATCGACCTGTCGCCGAATGCGCGCACCGGCGGCCAGTGTCATATGCTGCCGGTCTGGTACGACCTGAGTGTCGGCCCGGAACTGAGCTTGCTGTCGCAACGCAGCGGTTTGTCGGTGGAAGAAGTGATTCGCCGTCACAGTGCTCGGGAATATCAGGTGTTCGCGCTCGGTTTTGCACCGGGGTTTGCCTTTATGGGGCTGGTGGAAGAAGTCCTCGCGGCACCGCGTCTGAACACCCCACGCAAGAAAGTCGCCGCCGGCAGCGTCGGCATTGCCGAACGGCAGACAGCGGCGTATCCGGTGGTGTCCCCCGGTGGCTGGAACCTGATCGGTCGCACACCGGCAAAACTGTTCGACCGCGAGCGCGATGGCTACAGCCTGATGCAGCCCGGCGATACCGTGCGTTTCGAAGCAGTGAGCCACGCCGAATTCATCCGTCTTGGCGGTGACGACACGCCTCTGGAGGCCTTGGCATGAGCCGACTGACAATTGAGGCGAGTACGCCGCTGTGCCTGTTACAGGACGCCGGGCGGTTTGGCGTGCGCCATCTGGGCGTGACCCAGGGCGGCGCGGCGGACTGGCGGTCGATGGCCTGGGCCAACTGGCTGCTGGGCAACGGGCTGGATTTGCCGGTGATCGAAATCACCCTCGGCGGTTTTACGGTGGTGGCTGAAGAAGATTGCCTGCTGGCATTGGCGGGTGCCGATCTTGGCGCGCAGATCGACGGTGAGGCGTTGGCGCCGTGGCGCAGTTTCAAACTGCGCAAAGGGCAGACCTTGAAGTTCACCCAGCCGTTGCTGGGCGCGCGGGCCTATCTGGCGGCGCCCGGCGGTTTCAATGCGCCGAAAATGCTGGGCAGCAGTGCCACTGTGGTCCGTGAGGAACTGGGTGGTCTCGATGGTTTCGGCTTGCCATTGGCCAAGGGCTCCTCGCTGAGTTATCAGGGCGAAACCCTATTGATGCGTGAGGTTCCGGCACAGCATCTACCGGACCTGCGCCTCGACGCGCCGCTCGATCTGGTACTCGGCGCGCAGATCGGTCAGTTCAGCGGGCAGAGCCTGTTCGATGCATTCAACAGGGCCTGGACGCTGGACAGTCGTGCCGATCGCATGGGCATCCGCCTGTTGGGGACGGCGTTGCAGTATCAGGGCAAGCCGATGATTTCCGAGGGCATTCCGCTGGGCGCGGTGCAGGTGCCGCCGGATGGGCAGCCGATCGTGTTGCTCAATGACCGGCAGACCATTGGCGGTTATCCGCGACTGGGCGCGTTGACGCCGTTGGCACTGGCGCGTCTGGCACAGTGTCTGCCGGGAGCGATGGTCAGATTGCGCCCGGTGGTGCAGGAAGTGGCACACCGGGAACACGTCGAGTATCTGAAGCGATTTATCGACCGCTGAAAGCATCGTCGGAACGCCGCCCGAAGCAAGCCCGCTCCCACAGTGTTCGAGATGTACACGAAATTCATGTACACCACCGATACCTGTGGGAGCGGGCTTGCCCGCGATAGCGTCAGTGCAGGCAGCCGATTATTTGGACAAAAACCGCATCCCTTCTTCCAGACCGCGCAACGTCAGCGGATACATCTGATCCTCGATCAAGTCCCGAACGATATTGGTCGACGATGTGTAGCCCCACGTATCTTTCGGATAAGGATTGATCCAGATGAGCTTCTTGTACTTCTCCATGAAGCGCTGCATCCACACGTAACCCGGCTCTTCGTTCCAGTGCTCGACGCTGCCGCCGGCCTGGGTGATTTCATAGGGTGCCATCGCGGCGTCACCGATGAAGATCACTTTGTAGTCGGCACCGTACTTGTGCAGCAGATCCTGGGTCGACGTGCGCTCGGAGGTGCGGCGCATGTTGTTCTTCCACACCGATTCATAAATGAAGTTGTGGAAGTAGAAATACTCCAGGTGCTTGAACTCGGTCTTGCAGGCCGAGAACAGTTCCTCGCAGATCTTCACGTGGGCGTCCATCGAACCGCCGATGTCGAACAGCAGCAACAGCTTCACCGTGTTGCGCCGTTCCGGGCGCATCTGGATGTTCAGCAGGCCGGCGTCCTTGGCGGTGTGGTCGATGGTGCCGTCGATATCCAGCTCTTCCGCTGCGCCCTGACGAGCGAATTTGCGCAGGCGGCGCAGGGCGACCTTGATGTTGCGGGTACCCAGCTCCACAGAGTCGTCGAGGTTTTTGTACTCGCGTTGATCCCAGACTTTCACCGCTTTGCCCTGGCGCTTGCCGGCATCGCCGACCCGGATGCCTTCCGGGTTGAAACCGCCGGAGCCGAACGGACTGGTGCCGCCGGTGCCGATCCATTTGTTGCCGCCGGCGTGGCGCTCCTTCTGTTCTTCCAGGCGTTTCTTGAACTCTTCGATCAGCTTGTCCAGACCGCCGAGGGACTGGATCTGCGCGCGTTCCTCGTCGGTCAGCGAGCGCTCGAACTCCTTGCGCAGCCAGTCTTCGGGGATCAGCGCCTGCAAGTGATCGTCGAGCTTTTCCAGGCCATTGAAGTAGGCACCGAACGCGCGGTCGAACTTGTCGAAATGCCGTTCGTCCTTCACCAGGATCGCCCGGGACAAGTAGTAGAACTCGTCCATGTCAGCGAAAGTCACGCGCTGTTTCAGCGCGTTGATCAGGTCGAGCAACTCGCGCACCGACACCGGCACCTTGGCTGCACGCATTTCATTGAACAGGTTGAGCAACATGGCGTCAGCCTCTTAGCGGGTGCCGCGACGGCTCATGAACGCCAGGCGCTCAAGCAGTTGCACGTCCTGTTCGTTCTTTACCAGCGCACCGGCCAGCGGCGGGATGGCTTTGGTCGGATCGCGCTCGCGCAGCACGGCTTCGCCGATGTTGTCGGCCATCAGCAGTTTCAGCCAGTCCACCAGCTCGGAGGTCGATGGCTTCTTCTTCAGGCCCGGCACCTTGCGCACGTCGAAGAACACGTCCAGCGCTTCGCTGACCAGATCCTTCTTGATGTCCGGGTAGTGAACATCGACGATTTTCTGCAGGGTGGTGCGGTCGGGGAAGGCGATGTAGTGGAAGAAGCAGCGGCGCAGGAACGCGTCCGGCAGCTCTTTCTCGTTGTTGGAGGTAATGATGATGATCGGACGCTTCTTGGCTTTGATGGTCTCGTCGATCTCGTAAACGTAGAACTCCATCTTGTCGAGTTCTTGCAGCAGGTCGTTGGGGAACTCGATGTCGGCCTTGTCGATTTCGTCGATCAGCAGAATGACGCGTTCTTCGGACTCGAACGCTTCCCAGAGCTTGCCCTTCTTCAGGTAGTTGCGCACGTCGTGGACTTTTTCATTGCCCAGCTGCGAGTCGCGCAGACGGCTGACCGCATCGTACTCGTACAGACCCTGATGGGCCTTGGTGGTGGACTTGATGTGCCAGGTGATCAGCTTGGCGCCGAACGATTCGGCCAGTTGCTCGGCGAGCATGGTCTTGCCGGTGCCCGGTTCGCCCTTGACCAGCAGCGGCCGCTCCAGGGTGATGGCGGCGTTGACCGCCAGCTTCAGGTCATCGGTGGCGACGTAGGCCTGGGTGCCTTCGAACTTCATCTGCTAATCCTCGAACGGTAACGCCGACCTGAACGGGCAGGGCGGGGGCGAAATAATCGGATGCCCGACTATAACGCGCGGCCCGGTCGACTGTGAACGCAGACGGCTTATTCAGTCTCTGAATGGGGCGTCACATGTTGACTCGGTTTCGGCCGAGGGCCGGTTGAACAAGTGCGCTAACCCGCATCCGGCTTCGGCCGTTCATACCGCGCATTGAACGCCTGGATGAATCCATTGCGCAAAATCTGCAAAAACGCTTCGAATGCGCTGATATTTTGCTGGTGCACGCTGCCGCTGAGTTCGACCCGGGTGGCGAACTGGTTCTTGCCCTGGTTTTTCAGCACGGTTTCGGAGCCACCGACCAGCGCCTCCCAGATCGAGCGGAAGATCCCCTTGTTCTTGTTCTCGACATCCTGCTGCCAGTTGAATACGTCGACGTCGCGCAGCAGCGGTTTGATGTAGCCCTTGAGTTGGCCGTTGGTGGCGGCGGCTTCGATGACCACGTCGCCGTGGCCGGCGTTGAAGTCGAATTTGCCGTAGGCCGAGGCGAAGTCGTTCATGCGCTTGAGTTCGATGTCCCGGGCCCGCAGGCGAAATTCGAAGTCTTCGAAGTTGCTCAACGGGTCGAAGGTGGCGCTGGTTTCCAGCGGCGCATGGCCCAACAGCAGGGCTTTGCCTTCGAAGCTAGCGTCACGCTTGCCTTCCTTGTCGACCACGTTGGTCAGGTTGTAAATGCTGGCGTCGACATTGGTCGCATTCATGTTTACCGGTGGTTTGGAGTTGAAGTTGCGAAAGCTGATACGACCATCGTTGATCTGCACCTCGTCGAGGGTGATCGGCAGCAATTTGCTCAGCTGCTCGCGCCAGTCGGTGCCTTGACCGGTCTGGGAGCTCTGCTTGTTGGCGCCGCCATCAACGAAGTTCACCTGAGGTTTGAAGAATTTCACCTGCGCCACGACAGCATGGTCATACCAAAGCGAGTGCCAACTGACAGACAGGTCGATAACCGGCGCATCGACGAATGGCACCGGTACCTTGCCGTCGGCCTTGACGATTTTCAGGCCATTGATCTTGTACGCGCCGCGCCAGAGCGCCAGGTCGACGTCGGTGATCTGGCCGCGGTAGTCGCCCATGTTGGCCAGTTTGTCATTCAAGTAATCACGCACGAGGTAGGGCAGGGCGATGTGCAGGGCGACCAGTAATACAACGAGAGTGGCGAAAATCCACAATGGCCAACGGTAGCGACGCTTCATGGCAGCAAATTCCGAACGGTGTAAAGCGATTGACTGCCGCTTGCCGCAGACGTTCGGCCCGACTGGACTGAGAAGGGCAACAGGCTTACCTTGGAGCGCTGAATTCAACGCTGCACAAGGACCCAGCCATGAGCCGTATTTTTGCTGACAACGCCCATTCCATCGGCAACACGCCGCTGGTGCAGATCAACCGCATCGCGCCCCGTGGCGTGACCATTCTGGCCAAGATCGAAGGTCGCAACCCGGGCTACTCGGTCAAGTGCCGGATCGGCGCCAACATGATCTGGGACGCCGAAAGCAGCGGCAAACTCAAGCCGGGCATGACCATCGTCGAGCCGACCTCCGGCAATACCGGCATCGGTCTGGCTTTCGTGGCTGCCGCTCGTGGTTACAAATTGCTGCTGACCATGCCGGCCTCGATGAGTATCGAGCGACGCAAGGTGCTCAAGGCGCTGGGCGCCGAGCTGGTGTTGACCGAGCCCGCCAAGGGCATGAAGGGTGCCATCGAAAAGGCCGCGGAGATCGTTGCCAGCGATGCGGGCAAATATTTCATGCCGGCCCAGTTCGACAACCCGGCCAACCCGGCCATCCACGAAAAAACCACCGGCCCGGAAATCTGGAACGACACCGATGGCGCCGTTGATGTGCTGGTGGCGGGCGTCGGTACCGGCGGAACCATTACTGGTGTGTCGCGGTATATCAAGAATACGGCGGGCAAACCGATTCTGTCGGTGGCAGTGGAACCGGCGTCTTCTCCGGTGATCACCCAGGCGCTGGCAGGCGAAGAAATCAAGCCGAGCCCACACAAGATTCAGGGCATCGGTGCCGGCTTTGTGCCGAAGAACCTTGATCTGTCGATGGTTGACCGGGTCGAGCTGGTGACCGATGAGGAGTCCAAGGCCATGGCCCTGCGCCTGATGCAGGAAGAGGGGATCCTGTGCGGGATTTCCTGCGGTGCGGCCATGTCGGTGGCGGTGCGCCTGGCGGAAACCCCGGAAATGCAGGGCAAGACCATTGTCGTGGTGCTGCCCGATTCCGGTGAACGCTATCTGTCGAGCATGTTGTTCAGTGATCTGTTCACCGATCAGGAAAACCAGCAGTAAGTGGCGCGTTGATTCAGGTCAGCCAGGGTTCAGGATTGTTATGTTAAGAAATGCTTTGTTGCGCAATTCTTAACACTGAATCTTGGGTCGGGCGGGTTTTTCCCGGAGCCGGTAGTGTTTATCATGGCCGGCCGCCATCTCGGGCAAATGACATGGCGTGGCGTTGTCTTATTTCAAGGAGTTGTTGATGACCTTTTCGTTAGCCGCCAAGGTGTCGGTGTTGCTGCTGTTTGTGGGCAGCATCCTCTACGTGCATTTGCGCGGCAAGGCGCGTTTGCCGGTGCTGCGTCAGTTCGTCAACCATTCGGCGCTGTTCGCACCTTACAACGCCTTGATGTACCTGTTCTCGGGCGTGCCATCCAAACCGTATCTGGATCGCAGCAAGTTTCCGGAACTGGACGTGTTGCGCGATAACTGGGAGACCATTCGCGACGAGGCCATGCACTTGTTCGACGAGGGCTATATTCGCGCCGCCGAGAAGAACAACGATGCCGGTTTTGGTTCGTTCTTCAAGAAGGGCTGGAAGCGTTTCTACCTCAAGTGGTACGACAAACCGCTGCCGTCGGCCGAAACCCTGTGCCCGAAAACCGTGGCGCTGGTCAGTGCCATCCCCAACGTCAAAGGCGCGATGTTTGCGTTGTTGCCGGGGGGCAGTCATTTGAACCCGCACCGCGATCCGTTCGCCGGTTCCCTGCGTTATCACCTGGGCCTGTCGACGCCGAACTCCGACGATTGCCGGATTTTTGTCGACGGTCAGGTCTACGCCTGGCGCGACGGTGAAGACGTGATGTTCGACGAAACCTACGTGCACTGGGTCAAGAACGAAACCGAACAGACCCGGGTGATCCTGTTCTGCGACATCGAACGTCCGCTGAGCAATCGTCTCATGACCCGCATCAACCGCTTCATCAGCGCCTGGCTGGGCCGTGCCACGGCACCGCAGAACCTCGACGACGAGCGCGTCGGCGGGATCAATCAGGCTTACGCGTGGAGCAAGAACTTCAGCGACAAGTTCAGCGGTAAGGTCAAACAGTGGAAACGCCGCAATCCAAAGGCCTACCGCGTGATGCGGCCGGTGCTGGCGGTGGTGGTGCTGACGTTGCTGGGGTATTGGCTGTTTGGTTGAGGCTGGATTTGAAAACATGAAACCGCTCCTTGTGAGCGGTTTTTTATTTTTTCTGAATCAGGGACGGCCCGCCAGCAAGCTTGGTTCATCGATGGCGGTGCCGGTTGCAATGATCTGTAAGAGCCGCCTTTGACTGGCTGTCAGCCCCGTCAGATTAGAATCCTCCCTCATTGCATGCGCTTTTTTCTTTCTGGGGGACTTTTTTATTTCTTTGCGCATGTTCCCACCTTGGTTGATCAATATTTGAGCGTTTTTCACAATACTAGGCTCCCTACTGTTTTGACAAGACGGCCCTCGTTATCCAAACCAAAGTCGAGTTGTTCGTAAATTGGTATTGCTCCCTGGAATGGTTCTTGAACCTCGATCAAGCTGCCTCCAATGATGCGGGCGTATTGCTCTATAACCAGAACGGATAACGGTGCAACACGGTTCTTCAATGGATGAGTTTCTGTGGGCCGCCCCTCCAGTCGTACGATTCGAATGCGTTGCCGACTTTTATTCGGGTTGGCAAAGCAAAGTCCGCACAGTTCGGATTCAAACCAGATCGCGATGTCGAGAGCGAGAGGTTCGCGCGATTTCCATCCAATGACTTCTTCCCATGAAAAATGCGGGCTCTCCCAACACTCGAAAGCACTCAGCGCCAACGAGTCGATGGGTTCGAAACGTATTTTCGAAAGGTCAAGTGTTGTGGGGCCAGCCATCTCCTGGTCAGTCTGGAGTTGAGTCGTGGCAAGACGGGCAAGCTTCCTGGCTTGCGATTTATACAACTGATACCGCAGATGATTGCGTTCCCTTGGCATATGATTTCGAGCATTCCATGTCTCCCCATCAGTGGGTGTAGCCGTTGCTCGACAGACTATTCAGCTCTCGTCCACCCGTCGCTGGAGGCCCTTTGCCCAAAACGTTGCAATCCATGTCGCGGGCTGGTTATAGTCGGCGCTCGTGAGTCGCACGACTCACTGTCCAACCCTCCAAAAAAGATCAGCCCAGATGCCTGCATCCCCCATCAACGCGGTAGTCGATTCAGCGGTCAACGCTTGCGTCGTGCCGTGCGGGAATCAGCAGCCTGTGCAGATCAGTCATTACCCTCCACCTGTCAGTAGCACGCCGGTGTGCGCAGTCGTATCACCGCCGGGCGTTGGTGTTTCGGGCTGATCGGCGTTTTCTGCTGACCCCTGTGCCCGCCTGAAAAAACCTACTGAATTTCAGCTTCGGCTGAGTTGGCTATTTGCCTGACTACAGGTGGTATTCATGTTTGTCCTTTCGAAAAAATCCGCGCTCGCGGCCGCGTCCACGAGCCTGTTCGTTCTGCTGTGGAGCAGCGGGGCGATCTTCTCCAAGTGGGGCCTGGCCCACGCTTCACCGTTTGCCTTTCTGCTGATGCGTTTTGTGATTGCGCTGTGCGGACTGGTGCTGCTGGTGCCGTTGCTCAAGTTGAAGTTGCCCAAGGGCGGCAAGCCGATGCTGTACGCGATGGCCACCGGCGTGGTGCTGCTGGGTGCCTATCAGATCTTCTATTTGCTGGCGCTGGACCTGAAGGTTACCCCCGGCGTGATGGCGACCATCATGGGCGTGCAGCCGATCCTTACGGTGGTGATCATGGAGCGGCAGCGCTCGGTGAGCCGGATGTTCGGCCTGGCACTGGGATTGGCCGGTCTGATCATGGTGGTTTATCAAGGCATCGGCCTGGCCGGCATGTCGCTGGCGGGGATGCTGTTCGGTCTGCTCGCGCTGGCAAGCATGACCTTCGGCTCGATCATGCAGAAACGCATCACCGACAATCCCCTCGGCACGCTGCCGGTGCAGTACCTGGCCGGTCTGCTGCTGTGCGGGATATTCGTGCCGTTCCAGCCATTTCACTTCGAGCACAGCGTCGGTTTCATCGTGCCGGTGTTGTGGATGGGACTGGTGGTGTCCGTGCTGGCGACGTTGCTGCTGTACCGGCTGATCGCCCGGGGCAATCTGGTGAATGTCACCAGTCTGTTCTATCTGGTGCCGGCCGTGACGGCGGTGATGGATTACCTGATTTTCGGTAATCGCCTGGCCGCGTTAAGCGTACTGGGGATGCTGTTGATCATCGTCGGTCTGGTGTTCGTGTTCCGTAAATCGGCTTAACCGCCGCGCATGAAAAAGGCCCGGGAGGAAACTTCCGGGCCTTTGTGCATCTGCCAGTCAGCGGGTGGCGATTTCTGCCGACTTCACCGCCGCGGGTTTCAACACCAGCCACAGCGCAACCGCGATCAACACCCCGCCATACACGTGGGCCATCGACAGCGGTTCATCGAGAAACAGCGCCCCCCACAACACGCCGAACGGCGGAATCATGAAGGTCACGGTCATCGACTTCACCGGCCCGACGGAACTCAGCAGGCGGAAGTAAATGATGTAGGCAAACGCCGTGCAGCCCAGACCCAGGCCCAGCAGCGACAGCCAGACATTCCAGCCACCCCAGCTCACCGGCGGCGCAGTGATGACGCTGTAACCGAACAGCGGCAACAGAAACAGGGTCGCACCGAGCATGCTGCCCAGCGCCGACAGACGACTGTCGAGCCCGCCGGCCTGATCCAGCCAGCGTCGGGCAAGGAACCCGGCGAAGCCATAGCAGGTGGTTGCGAGCAGGCAGGCCACCGCGCCCATCAGCAGGTGCAGATCGAACGCGACCGGGCCGGCGCGGGTCAGCACGCCCACCCCGAGCAGACCGAGGAACACGCCGGCGAGTTTGGCCAGCGTGAGTTTTTCACTGAAGAACAATCCGCCGATCAACACCCCCATCAATGGCGTGGTGGCGTTGAAGATCGCCGAATACCCGGCGGGCAGAACCTGAGCGGCGACGGAGTACATGGTTGCCGGGAGGCCCGAGTTGATAACACCCAGCAGCATCACGGTCTTGAGTTTGCCTTTGAAATCCCAGCTGATGCGCATCAGACCGAGGATCACCAGCAGGCCGACGGCGGCAATCGAAACGCGGAAGAATCCGGTCGGAACCGTACCGATCGCGGGAGCGATGATGCGCATGAACAGGAAGCTTGCGCCCCAGATGGCAGCCAGCGACAACATGCGGAAAATATCGACAGGGCTCACGGGCCACTCCTTCCTTGATCGGGACGAGAGTGTTGCCGAGGGCCCCGGCGATGGCAACCGTTAATCAGGCATTTAATGTTCTGATCAGATCACGAAACGCGTCACGAGGCCGTTGAGGTCGACGGCCAGCCGCGACAGTTCCTGACTGGCAGCAGACGTCTGGGTGGCGCCGGCAGCGGTCTGGGTCGACAGATCGCGGATGGTCACCAGATTTTCGTCGACTTCCCGGGCCACCAGCGCCTGTTGCTCGGCGGCGCTGGCGATGACCAGATTGCGCTGGTTGATCTGCGAGATCGACGCGGTGATTTTCTCCAGTGCATGGCCGGCGCTGTTGGCCCGGCGCAGGGTTTGGCTGGCCTGCTCGGCGCTGTTTTGCAATGCATCGACGGTGGCTCCGGTGCCTTGCTGGATGCTGCTGATCATCAGCTCGATTTCTTCGGTGGAGTTCTGCGTGCGCTGGGCCAGCGAGCGAACCTCGTCGGCGACCACTGCAAACCCGCGTCCGGCCTCACCGGCCCGCGCCGCTTCAATGGCGGCGTTCAGGGCCAACAGATTGGTCTGCCCGGCGATGCCGCGAATCACCTCCAGAACCTTACTGATGTCCTGGGCCTGAGTCGCAAGGCCCTCGGCCTGTTCGGAGGCGCCGAGCACGGCGCTGACCAGTTCCTGAATCGAACTGATGGTCTCACTGACCTGCACATGCCCGTGCTTGCTGTCCTCGTTCGAGGCTTCGGACGCCTCGGCGCTGGACACCGCATTGGCGGCCACTTCATCGACCGCCGTGCTCATTTCAGTGACCGCCGTGGCGGCCTGCTCGATCTGGTCGTTCTGCTGTTGCAGGCCGCGGGTGCTCTGTTCCATCACTGAACTCATTTCCTCGGCGGCGGAGGCCAGTTGTTGGGCCGACTCGCTGATGCCGCGAATGGTCGAGCGCAGATTGCCCTGCATTTCGGCCAGCGCCGTGAGCAACTGCGCCGCTTCGTCCCGGCCGTCGCTGTCGATGCGACCGCTGAGGTCTCCCGAAGCAATTCGCCGTGCCACGTTCAGCGCCTGATTGATCGGCGCGGTGATGCTGCGTGTCAGCAGCCAGGCCAGCAGTAACGTGGCAATCAGGGCGATGACGATGATCGTGGCGACAATCCACAGCGCCTGCTGATACATCGCCGCTGCGGACTTGGCCGCGGCATCCGCGCCCTGCTGATTGAGGGTGATCATCTGCTCCAGGGTTTTGTCGAGCACCGTGCCCTGCGGCGCCAGTTCATTGTTCAGGCGCGTGTAGGCCTGTTCGTTCTGTCCGGCGTCGATCTGTTTGATGATCTGGTCGAGGATGCTCAAGTACTTGGCCGTATCGGCGCTCAGACCTTCCAGCATCGTCTGTTCCTGATCGCTGGTGATCAGGGCTTTGTGGTCGTCGAGGCGCTTGAGCAGTTCCTGGCGTTGCACGGTAAGCAGGCCCTTGCTGCGTTCGCGAACGGCCGCCTGGGTGCTGGTGATCAGGCGCAGGGATTCGAGACGGATGCTGGCGATGTTCGCCGCTGTGTCATGGATGCTTTCGATGCTGGGCATCCACGACTCCTCGATCACCGCCGCGCTCTCGCGCAGGGTTTTCATCTGGCCCAGGCCGAACAGGCCGACCACCACCAGCAGACTGGCCAGAACGGCAAAACACAAACTGGCGCGCAAACCGATACGCAGATTCCGGATAGACATCAATGTGCTCCTTAGGATGAGAGAGAGGATGTCCTCGTGAACCGAGGATCTTGTTGTGAGGCGGGTAATGGCGGGGTGTATATCAAAGTGCCATCATCTTGGTAAGGCCGGACTGACTATTCGAGGCCGCACGAAGTCGGCAGGCGTGGTCAATCAGGGAAAGCCGCGAACTAGAGATGTCGCTGAGCAATTGGATCCCAACCCCAACGAAACCGCGGGCTGGCGCCGGGATGGTCAGAGAGCGGTGCGAGACGTTAATTGACCAAACGGTCGATTAAAAAAACTTTGATAAAAACTGTGTCGCTGTACAACCCGGTCGAGGATTTGGCAGAAATTGCGCTTCTCCTGTCCCCGCTTCCGTGGCTAAGCTCAGGCCTTCGAGCACAGATTCTCCAATTCCCGCAGAGGTCTCATCTATGCCGCAGCAATGGCCAGCCACCGAAATCGCCCGCCTGATCCTCGATGGCTTTGACGATTACCGCGAGCATTTCCGGCGAATCACCGACGGCGCCCGGGAGCGCTTCGAGCAGGCCCGCTGGCAGGACACGCAAACGGCGTCGGCCGCGCGGATCAACCTCTACGAAGAAAAGGTCGGTGAAACCGTCGCCCGCCTGCGCGAATATTTCGAGCCGGACACCTTGATGGACGTCACCTGCTGGCCACTGGTGAAAAGCGCCTACATCAGCATCATCGACCTGCGTTTTGACGATGAGCTGTCCGAGACCTGGTACAACTCGATTTTCTGCAGCCTGTTCAGCCACGACCTGATCAGCGACGGTTGCATGTTCATCCACACGACGCGCCCGAGCCTGCGCCGGGCACGAGCCGCGCAAACACGCACCTATAAACCGCAAGGGCAGATCTCGGGCATGCTCGCGAGCATCTTTGCCGATTACCGCTTCAGCGAGGCCTATGCCGATCTGCCCGGCGACTTGCAGCGTCTGGAAGCGCAACTGCGCGAGAATCTGCCGGACTGGGTGTGCAAGGATCCAGAGCTGAGCGTCGAGCTGTTTTCCTCGGTGCTGTACCGCAACAAGGGCGCGTACCTGGTCGGGCGCATCTACACCAACGACGATCAATGGCCGCTGGTGATTCCGCTGCTGCACCGCGAGGGACGCGGGATTCAGATCGACGCATTGATCACCGACGAAGCGGAGGTGTCGATCATCTTCTCCTTCACCCGTTCGTATTTCATGGTTGATGTGCCGGTGCCGGCGGAGTTCATCGGTTTCCTCAAGCGCATCCTGCCGGGCAAGCACATCGCCGAGCTGTACACCTCGATCGGCTTCTACAAGCACGGCAAGTCCGAGTTCTACCGTGCCCTGATCAATCACCTGGCCAACACCGACGACCAGTTCATCATGGCGCCTGGCGTGCGCGGCATGGTCATGAGCGTGTTCACGCTGCCGGGCTTCAACACCGTGTTCAAGATCATCAAGGACCGCTTCTCGCCGTCGAAAAACGTCGACCGCGCCACGGTGATCGAGAAGTATCGACTGGTAAAAAGCGTAGACCGCGTCGGGCGCATGGCCGATACCCAGGAATTCGCCGACTTCCGTTTTCCCCTGAGCAAGTTCGAGCCGGCGTGCCTGGCGGAATTGCTGGAAGTCGCGCCGTCCACGGTGTCGCTGGAAGGTGAAACCGTACTGATCCGCCACTGCTGGACCGAGCGCCGGATGACGCCGCTGAACCTCTACCTCGACAATGCCAATGAAGCCCAGGTGCGCGAAGCACTGGAAGACTATGGCCTGGCGATCAAGCAACTGGCGGCAGCCAACATCTTCCCGGGCGACATGCTGCTGAAGAACTTTGGTGTCACCCGCCATGGCCGGGTGGTGTTCTACGACTACGACGAAATCTGTTTCCTCACCGAAGCCAATTTCCGCCACATCCCGGCACCGCGCACGCCGGAGGACGAAATGGCCTCCGAGCCGTGGTACTCGATCGGGCCGCTGGACGTTTTTCCCGAAGAGTTTCCGCCGTTTCTGTTTGCCGATACCAAGCAGCGCAAACTGTTCGATCAGTTGCATGGCGAGTTGTACAACGCCGATTACTGGAAGGGACTGCAGGAGGCGATCAGGGCCGGGAAAGTGATCGATGTTTTCCCTTACCGTCGTAAAGGCCTCGATAACGAATAACCTGTTACTGATCGTTCCCAGGCTCTGCGTGGGAACGATCACAGTCAGGCGTAAATCTGCGACAATCGCGTCCTTGCGCCACTAGACGACCGAATTGCGTACCCGATGACCGACGAATCGCCCTCCATCGACAAACTGCTGAAAAACCTCGATCACGCCATGCTCGCCGACCGCCACCGGCTGCGGCGGCAATTGCTTGAGCTGCGCAAGAAACCCGACGAGGCCAAGCTGGCCCAGTGGGTGGCGCGCATGCAGGCGTCCTGCGATCAGGTGCTGGCGCGCAAGGCCAGCCTGCCGGTGATCCGTTACGACGACAGCCTGCCGATTGCGGCCAAGCGTGACGAAATCAAAAAGGCGCTGGAAAAGCATCAGGTGCTGATCATCGCCGGCGAAACCGGCTCGGGTAAAACCACCCAGTTGCCGAAAATCTGCCTGGAGATCGGTCGCGGCCAACAGGGCCTGATCGGTCACACCCAGCCTCGCCGGATCGCGGCGCGCAGTGTGGCCAGCCGGGTTGCCGAAGAGCTCGGCACGCCGCTGGGCGCGCTGGTCGGCTATCAGGTGCGCTTTGAAGATCAGAGCGATTCCAACACCCTGATCAAGTTGATGACCGACGGCATCCTGCTGGCGGAAACCCAGAACGACCGCTACCTCGAACGCTACGACACGATCATCGTCGACGAAGCCCACGAACGCAGTCTGAACATCGATTTCCTGCTCGGTTACCTGAAAACCCTGCTGCCGCGTCGCCCGGACCTGAAAGTCATCATCACCTCGGCGACCATCGATCTGGAGCGCTTTTCCAAGCACTTTGACGAGGCGCCGATTGTCGAAGTGTCCGGCCGCACCTTCCCGGTTGAAACCTGGTATCGCCCGCTGACCCTGGAGCAGGACGAAGAGGGCAACCGCGTCGAGGATGACCTGACCGTAGATCAGGCGATCCTCGCTACCCTTGACGAAATTGCCGCTTACGAGCGCAGCGAGCGTCGCAGTCCTGGCGATGTGCTGGTGTTCCTGCCCGGCGAGCGCGAGATTCGCGACGCTGCCGACATGCTGCGCAAGGCCCAGCTCAAGCACACCGAAATCCTGCCGTTGTACGCGCGCCTGTCGCCGGCCGAACAACAGCGGATCTTCCAGTCGCATCCGGGACGTCGCGTGGTGCTGGCGACCAACGTTGCCGAAACCTCGTTGACCGTGCCGGGCATCCGTTACGTGATCGACAGCGGTACTGCGCGCATCAGCCGCTACAGCTATCGCGCCAAGGTCCAGCGCCTGCCGATCGAAGCGATCTCCCAGGCCAGCGCCAACCAGCGTAAAGGTCGCTGCGGCCGGGTCGAGCCGGGCATCTGTGTGCGCTTGTACAGCGAAGAGGATTTCCTCGGTCGTCCGGAATTTACCGATCCGGAAATCCTGCGCACCAACCTCGCGGCGGTTATTTTGCAGATGCTCCATCTGCGTCTCGGCGAGATCACCGCGTTCCCGTTCATCGAGCCGCCGGACGGCAAGGCGATCAGCGACGGTTTCAACCTGCTGCAAGAATTGTCGGCGGTGGATCGCAACAATCAGTTAACCCCGCTTGGTCGTCAACTGGCGCGCCTGCCGGTGGACCCGCGCATGGGCCGCATGCTGCTCGAAGCGGCGAAGCTCGGCAGTTTGCAGGAAGTGCTGATCGTCGCCAGCGCCATGTCGATTCAGGACCCGCGCGAGCGTCCGCCGGAGCGTCAGCAGGCGGCTGACCAGGCCCACGCGCAGTGGAAGGACGCCGATTCGGACTTTGCTGCTCTGGTCAATCTGTGGCGCGGTTTTGAAGAGCAGCGCCAGGCGCTGACGGCGAGCCCGCTGCGTAACTGGTGCCGCAAGAATTTCCTCAACTACCTGCGCCTGCGCGAGTGGCGCGATTCCCATCGTCAGTTGAGCCTGATCTGCCGCGACTTGCAGCTGAGCCTGAATAAGGAGCCGGCGGATTATCCGAAACTGCACAAAGCGGTGCTGGTCGGCCTGCTCAGCCAGATCGGCCAGAAAACCGAAGACGGCGATTACCTTGGCGCCCGTCAGCGGCGGTTCTGGATTCATCCGTCGTCGGGCATCGGCAAGAAGCGCCCGCAGTGGGTAATGACCGCCGAACTGGTGGAAACCACCAAGCTGTACGCGCGCATGGTGGCGAAGATCGACGCCGACTGGATCGAACCGCTGGCCAAGCACCTGATCAAGAAGAACCACTTCGAACCGCACTGGGAGAAGAAGCGCGGCCAGGTCGTCGCGTTCGAACAGATCACTCTGTTCGGGCTGATCGTGGTCGGCCGGCGACCGGTGCATTACGGCCCGGTGGATCCGGTGGTTTCGCGGGAGCTGTTTATCCGTGAAGGCCTGGTGCGGGGCGAGATTCAGTCACGGGCCAAATGCCTGAGCGCCAACAAGCAATTGCTCGAACAGCTCGACGAACTGGAAGCAAAGGCCCGCCGGCGGGACATTCTGGCCGACGAAGAAACCCTTTACGCGTTCTACGACGCGCGACTGCCGGCGGAGATTCACCAGACCGCAACGTTCGACAGTTGGTATCGGGTCAACAGCCAGAAAGACCCGCAGTTGCTGATCATGCGCGAGGAAGACGTGCTGGCGCGCGAAGCCAGTGAAGTCACCGCGCAGCATTACCCGGACACCCTGCACATCGGCGATCTGGAACTGGCCCTGAGTTATCACTTCGAACCGAACCACCCGCGTGACGGCGTGACCCTGCGGGTGCCGGCGCCGCTGTTGCCGATGCTGCCGCCGGAACGTCTGGAATGGCTGGTGCCGGGGCTGATCGAGGCCAAGTGCATTGCGCTGGTGCGCAACCTGCCCAAGGCCTTGCGCAAAAACTTCGTGCCGGTGCCGGACTTCATCAAGGCCGCGCTGCAACGCATGACCTTTGCCGAAGGTTCGTTGCCGCAGGCGCTGGGCCGTGAACTGCTGCGCATGACCGGCGCGCGGGTCAGCGACGAAGCCTGGGCCGAAGCGGCGCAGCAGGTTGAAAGCCATTTGCGGATGAACCTGGAAATCGTCGATGGCCAAGGCAAGTTCCTCGGCGAAGGGCGGGATCTGGCGGAGCTGACGGCGCGTTTCGCCGAGGCCAGTCAGGCTGCACTGGCTGTGCCGCAGAGTGCGAAAAGTCAGCAACCGGTGGAAGCCAAGGTCTTCGCGCCGGTGGCGGAAAAGACTCAGCAGAAGATTGCCGGGCTGTCGATGACGGTGTACCCGGCGTTGGTGGAAGAGGGCGGCACGGTCAAGGAAGGGCGCTTCTCGACCCCGGCCGAAGCCGAATTCCAGCACCGCCGCGCCTTGCAGCGCCTGCTGATGCAGCAACTGGCTGAACCTGCGAAGTTCCTGCGCGGCAAGTTGCCGGGCCTGACCGAACTGGGCCTGCTGTACCGCGAACTGGGTCGGGTCGATGCGCTGGTGGAAGACATTCTGCTGGCCAGCCTCGACAGCTGCATTCTCGATGGCGAAGACCCGTTGCCACGTGACGGCGCCGGGCTGGCGGCACTGGCTGAGCGCAAACGCGGCAACTGGACCGAGCACGCCGAGCGGGTGGCACGCCTGACCCTGGAAATCCTCAAGCTCTGGCACGGTCTGCAAAAGCGCTTCAAGGGCAAGATCGATCTGGCCCAGGCGGTAGCGCTTAACGACATCAAGCAGCAGCTCAGTCATCTGGTGTATCCGGGCTTCGTCCGGGAAACGCCGATGGTGTGGCTCAAGGAACTGCCGCGTTACCTGAAAGCGGTCGAACAGCGTTTCGAGAAGCTGGGCGCGCAGGTGCAGAAGGATCGAGTGTGGAGCGGCGAACTTGCCGGGCTCTGGACGCAATACCAGACCCGCGTCGCCAAACATGCACAGGAAGGCAAACGTGATCCGCAGCTTGAGCTGTATCGCTGGTGGCTGGAGGAGTATCGGGTTTCGCTGTTTGCCCAGCAGTTGGGAACGAAAGTGCCGATCTCCGACAAACGGCTGAACAAGCAGTGGAGCCAGGTAGAACCCTAGCGAGTGCCTGATTGCTCCCACGCTCTGCGTGGTAGCGCTTCCACGGACGCTCTGCGTCCGCTTTTGGGACGCGGAGCGTCCCTGGCTGCATTCCCACGCAGAGCGTGGGAACGATCAGCAAAAGGCGCCAAAACCTCGGGTTTATGGCAAACTTCGCGCCTATAAACGCCGGCCCCGCGGTTTTGAGCCTTCTCAACCGCGGGCGAGGTCGGAATAAAGCGATGCCAGGTTTTTGCGTCCCTTGATACGGGAATGGACCCTTTGCGTGTTGGCACGTCGGTGCCAGCATTTTCTGCCTGAACAGATTAGAGAAACGACCATGCATAACGTCGTCATCAGCGGCACCGGCCTGTATACCCCGGCCAACAGCATCTCCAACGAAGAGCTGGTGCAGTCTTTCAATACCTATGTCGCCCAGTTCAACGCGGACAACGCCGAGGCCATCGCCAGCGGTGAAGTCCAGGCCCTGACCGAGTCCAGCGCCGCGTTCATCGAAAAAGCTTCCGGCATCAAGAGCCGCTTTGTCATGGACAAGGACGGCATCCTCGATCCTGCGCGCATGACGCCACGCCTGCCGGAGCGTTCCAACGACGAATGGTCGGTGCTCTGCCAGATGGCCATCGGCGCTGCCGAACAAGCCCTGCAACGTGCCGGAAAGACCGCCGCCGACATCGACGGCGTGATCGTCGCCTGCTCCAACCTGCAGCGCGCCTACCCGGCGATCGCCATCGAAGTCCAGGAAGCGCTGGGCATCCAGGGTTTCGGTTTCGACATGAACGTTGCCTGCTCCTCGGCGACCTTCGGCATCCAGCAAGCGGCCAACACCGTGCAACTGGGCCAGGCCCGGGCGATCCTGATGGTCAACCCGGAAGTCTGCACCGGTCACCTGAATTTCCGTGACCGCGACAGCCACTTCATCTTCGGTGATGCCGCCACTGCCGTGATCATCGAGCGTGCCGATCTGGCAACGTCGAAACATCAGTTCGATGTGGTCAGCACCAAACTGCTGACCAAGTTCTCCAACAACATCCGCAACAACTTCGGCTTCCTCAACCGCGCAGCGGAAGAGGGCATTGGCGCCCGCGACAAACTGTTCGTGCAAGAAGGCCGCAAGGTGTTCAAGGACGTCTGCCCGATGGTGGCAGAACTGATCGGCGAGCATCTGGAAGAGAACAAGCTCAACGTCGGTGACGTGAAGCGCTTCTGGCTGCACCAGGCCAACCTGAGCATGAACCACTTGATCGTGCGCAAGCTGCTGGGCCGCGAAGCCACCGAAGAAGAAGCCCCGGTGATTCTCGACACCTACGCCAACACCAGCTCCGCCGGTTCGGTGATCGCGTTCCACAAATATCAGGACGATCTGGCGGCCGGTTCGCTGGCGGTACTGAGCTCGTTCGGTGCCGGTTACTCGATCGGCAGCGTGATTCTGCGCAAACGTTGAGTGGACTCGTTCATGTCCTCTTAATCGCGCTAATCTTTCCTGCATCCGAATCAGCGAGAACGCTGTAACTTTCGGAGACTGCGGCAGGACGTCGCTTCAAGCGACCTCCTGCCGCAATCATTTTCGGGCGGGGAAAAGGGGATTGATGGATGGCGGTTGACGACACACAACTGCTCGAACGGTTGTTGGCAGGCGAACAGAAAGCCTTCAAGGAACTGGTCAGTACCTATCAAAGCCCCATGCGCGCGGTGGCCTACGCGATTGTCGGCCAGCGCCATGTCGAAGAGGTGGTACAGGACGCGTGGCTGTCGGTGGTGCGCAATATCGGCCGTTTCGAGGGGCGCTCCAGCCTCAAGACCTGGTTGCTGACCATCACTGCCAACTCGGCCAAGAGCCGCTACAAACTCAATCGTCGCGAAGTGTTGCTGGATGATCTGCCGTCACCCCACGGCACCATCGACGACGATCGTTTTTCTCCCGGCGACGGCCACTGGCTGGTCGCACCGTTCGCCTGGCACCAGGACACACCCGAAGCGCTGCTGACCGAAGGCGAGCTGCGTGAATGCCTTGAGCACACGCTGTCGAGCCTGTCGCAATTGCAAAGCAGCGTGCTGTCGCTTCGTGAGCGGCAGGGCCTGGAGCTGGAGGAAATCTGTAATCTTCTGGAGATCTCGCTCTCCAATGTCCGCGTGCTGCTGCATCGGGCACGCTTGAAGGTCTTCGCGACCGTGGAGCATTTTGAGGAGACCGGCGAATGTTGACGTGCAAGGAGCAAGTAGCGCGGTCCAGCGATTATCTCGATGGCCAATTGAGCTTTCGCGAAAAACTGATGGTGCGTCATCACCTGATGTTCTGCCGCAATTGCCGGCGTTTCATTCGCCAGATGCGTTTGATGCAGGCGACGTTACGGGCGATGCCGCAAAAGCCGGAAGAGGGCGTGGACGCGCTGGCCGAGCAGTTGGCTGAGCTGCGGCGCAAGCATCGATCCTGAAAACACAGGCTGGCGCGGCCGCAGCGAACGGATGATGGGGATCGCTGCGGCCGCGCCAGTCTGTTGAAGCCTCTTCAAACGATGGAACCTAAGGCACAACCCATCGTTTGAAGTCTGTTGCCGGGTTGCTTAGAACTTCGCTTCCGCGTCCAGCTGCAGGGTGTTGGTGTCTGCATCACGCTGGGTACGGCTGGAGAAGTCGGCCTTGGTCAGGAAGTAAGTCGCACCGATGGCGAAGTTCTTGTCGATGTCGTAACCGACCTTGAACTTGTGGCCACGGGAACCGGTGGTACCGTTGGCGAAGTCCGAATCGGTGAAGGCGCCGACCACAGCGTTGCGCTGCACGTCACGATAGTTGTAGTCGAGGTTCAGGCCGAAGACTTTCGACTTGGCACCCACCAGCCATGCGGTGTCCTGATCGGTCACTGCATCGTTGTTCTTCACGTACTGACCGTAGAACGACAGCGGCATTGGCAGGCCGCCGATGTCGACCTGGCTGAAGCCTTCGTACAGACGGAATTCGTTGTTCGCCGAGTTGCCGTTGACGGCCAGGGCGCACGGCGTGGAGGTGCCGGTGCAACGGCTGTCTTCGTCGTTCTGGTAGGCGTAGACGCTGCCGCCCAGGGTCAGTTTCAGGTTGTCGGTGATGGCGAAGCGGCTACCCAGCTGGCCGGCGGTCAGGCGCAGGTCGTGACGGAATTGCACGCCGTCGCCGTCGACGTTGTCCTTGAGGTTGTAGTTACCCAGGCTGCCGAACAGCTCGACGCTGCTGCCCAATGGATACTTGTAGGTAACGGCCAGACCTTCCGGGTTGATGTCGCTGTCCCAGATCACGTCGCCCATGCTCACCCACGGTTGCAGCATCTTGCCGCCGATGATGTGCAGGTTCTTGATCTGGTCCGGGTGGTAGTCGATGTAGCCGAGGTCGAGCCAGATCTGCTTCTTGTCGAAGTAGTTGTCCTGGTCCTGGTTGGTCGAACGGGCGTCGTCGCCGCCGCCGGTGGCGATACGGATGCCGGTGTCGACTTGCGGGTTGATCTCGGTGTAGGCACCCAGACGGGCACGAATGCGCTGGCGATCCTTGTCGCGGCCACCGTTGTTCGGTTCGCCGTCGATCTTGATGGTCTCCTGACGAATACGCACGTCGCCCTTGAACTGGGTCTTGGCGGCCCAGGCCAGTTTCTGGTCGAAACTGCTGAGCTCGTTGGTTTTCTTCGCGGTCGCCGCGATTTGCTCGTTGGTCTCTTGCTGCGCCTGCTGCGCGATTTGCTGGGCCTTCTGATCCTTGGCCAGTTCTGTTTGCAGTTCAACGTACTGCGCCTGGGAAATCGAACCGTTAGCCTTGAGCATGTCGAGCAGTTTGGCGTCGACTGCGGCACTGGCCGGTACACTCATGGCCAGCAACAGGCCACTGCACAGGGCCGCCGCAGTTTTCGTGGAAGCAAGACGCATAGCAATCTCCGAAGATGAGAGGGGATGGCTGAACCATCCTGGGCACAACCGACGGTTTGACGGTCGGAAAACAGTGTCCGGGTAGAACCCGGCGCTCTAAAAACAGGCGCCAGTATCGCGATGGTTTATGACAGAGCAGTGGCGCGATGATGGCAGGTTGATGACGATGCAAAGCTGCCGTGAACTATTGAGCTAGAGCGCTGTCGCGCATTTGGTCGTGTGCAAGGCCAGGCCGATCAGCGATACTCGCCGGGCGTTCACGCCCGAAAGTGGAGAGGAAAATGCCGCTGCAACGTCTGCACAAACTGTCGGAAATTCCTGCGTCCGACTGGGATGTTCTGGTACCGCAAAACCAGCCGTTTCTGCGCCATGCCTTTCTGGCTTCGCTGGAGGACAGCGGCAGCGTCGGCCCGCACACGGGCTGGCAGGCGGAGCATCTGCTGCACGTTGAAGCGGGGCGCGTGATCGCGGCGCTGCCCGGTTATCGCAAGTGGCACTCCTATGGCGAATACGTGTTCGATCACGGCTGGGCCGATGCCTGCGCCCGGGCCGGCATCGATTACTACCCCAAGTTCTTGAGCGCCGTGCCGTTCAGCCCGGTCAGCGGTCCACGGTTGTTGGCGGCAAATGTCGAGGACGGATTCGAACTGCTCAAGAGCCTGCCGGGCTATCTGGAAATCGAAGAGCTCTCCAGCGCCCACATCAATTTCACCGACGCGTTCACCGATGCCGCCATGGCCGGGCAGCCGGGCTGGCTGCAACGCATCGGCTGTCAATATCACTGGCAGAATCGCGGCTACCGCGACTTTCAGGACTTCCTCGACGTGCTCGCCTCGCGCAAGCGCAAACAGATGCGCAAGGAGCGCGAGCAAGTGGCGGGGCAGGGCTTCGAGTTCGAATGGCTGGAGGGGCGCGAGCTGGACGAGGCGCAGTGGGATTTTGTCTACGCCTGCTATGCCAACACCTACGCAGTGCGCCGGCAGGCGCCGTACCTGACCCGGGAATTCTTCAGTCTGCTGGCCGAGCGCATGCCGGAATCGATTCGCGTGGTGCTGGCCCGGCAAGGTTCACGGCCGGTAGCGATGGCGTTCAGTCTGGTGGGCGGCGACAGTTTTTACGGACGCTATTGGGGATGCCTCGCCGAGTTCGACCGGCTGCATTTCGAGACCTGTTTCTACCAGGGCATGGACTATGCGATTGCCCAGGGTTTTCAGCGTTTCGATGCCGGTGCCCAGGGCGAGCACAAACTGATTCGTGGCTTTGAACCAGTGATCACCCATTCCTGGCATTACCTGCGCCATCCCGGTTTGAAAGCTGCGGTCAAAGACTTCCTGCACCAGGAGCGCGCCGGTGTTCTGGCCTATGCCGAAGAGGCGAGGAACGCCTTGCCGTATCGGCAAGCCTGATCCTCGCCGGCCCCCTCAGCTGTCTTCCTTGCCGAGCCAGCGATAGAGCACGCCGCCGACCACCGCACCGAGCAGCGGCGCGACCCAGAACATCCACAGCTGCGCGATAGCCCAGCCGCCAACCATCAGCGCCGGGCCCGTGCTGCGGGCCGGGTTGACCGACGTGTTGGTGACCGGAATCGAGATCAGGTGGATCAGCGTCAGGGCCAGGCCAATGGCGATCGGTGCCAGTCCTGCCGGGGCGCGCTTGTCGGTGGCGCCGAGGATGATCACCACGAACATGGCGGTCATTACCAGTTCGGTGACGAAGCCTGCGGCCATCGAATACTTGCCCGGCGAGTGCTCGCCATAACCGTTGGAGGCCAGGCCGTTGGCGACTTCGAAGCCTTCCTTGCCACTGCCGATGTAGACAATCAGCGCCGCCGCGAGAGTCGCCCCGATCACCTGGGCGATGATGTAGGCGGGCAACTCCTTGGGCGGGAATCGACCGCCAACGGACAGACCGACCGACACCGCCGGGTTGAGGTGGCAGCCGCTGATGTGGCCGATGGCAAATGCCATGGTCAAGACCGTCAGCCCAAACGCCAGGGCGACCCCCAGCACGCCGATTCCCAATGGTGAAGACGCGGCGATTACCGCACTGCCGCAACCGCCCAAAACCAACCAGAACGTACCCAACAACTCAGTAACTGAACGTTTGAACAGAGACATGAGAGAGTCCTTGATAGACGTGCTATCGAGACTGGATCGAGTGGTGCTTCCCTGCAGATTTACGACAGGTTCCGTTCCGGAGCCTTGGCTCAGTACAGCAGGGTTTGTGCGGATTTCCAGCAGGCGATAAAAAACCGCCAGGGCCCGTGGTTAAAGGGCTCTGGCGGTTTTATCTCACGTTGATCGTTCCCACGTCGAGGCGTCGAACCGTCCGCGTGGGAATGCAGCTCGTGACGCTCCGCGTCACTGGACGCGGAGCGTCTCTTGAGGCATTCCCACGCAGAGCGTGGGAACGATCAGAAGCGCGGTTCAGTCGATGCCGACAAACCCTCCCGTCTGGTGCGCCCACAACCGCGCATACAGGCCGCGATGGGCCAGCAGTTCGGCGTGGGTGCCGCTTTCGGCGATCTTGCCGTTTTCCAGCACCACCAGTCGGTCCATGCGGGCAATGGTCGAGAGGCGGTGGGCGATGGCGATCACGGTCTTGCCCTGCATCAGGGTTTCCAGGCTTTCCTGGATCGCGGCTTCGACTTCCGAGTCCAGCGCCGAGGTCGCTTCGTCCATGATCAGGATCGGCGCGTCCTTGAGCAGCACCCGCGCAATGGCAATCCGCTGACGCTGACCACCGGACAGTTTCACCCCGCGTTCGCCTACATGCGCGTCGAATCCGGTGCGTCCTTCGGCGTCCGTCAGCAGCGGGATGAACTCATCGGCGCGGGCCTTGCGCACTGCTTCCCAGAGCTCGGCGTCGGTGGCGTCGGGCTTGCCGTACAGCAAGTTGTCGCGGATCGAGCGGTGCAGCAGCGAGGTGTCCTGAGTGATCATGCCGATCCGTGCGCGCAGGCTTTCCTGGCCGACTTCGGCGATGTTCTGGCCGTCGATCAGGATCCGCCCGCCTTCGACGTCATAGAGGCGCAGCAGCAGGTTGACCAGGGTCGACTTGCCAGCGCCGGATGGCCCGATCAGACCGATTTTCTCGCCCGGTTTGATGGTCAGGTTAAGGTCGCCGATGATGCCTTTCTTCTTGCCGTAGTGAAAATCCACGTGCTCGAAACGCACTTCGCCACGGGCCACGGCCAGCGGTTTGGCCTGCTCCCGGTCGGTGACGCTGACCGGTTGCGAGATGGTCTGCAGACCATCCTGAACCATGCCGATGTTTTCGAAGATCCCGGTGACCACCCACATGATCCAGCCGGACATGTTGACGATGCGGATCACCAGGCCAGTGGCCAGGGCGATCGCGCCGACGCTGATCAGCGATTGCGTCCACAGCCACAGGGCCAGCGCCGTGGTGCCGACGATCAGCAGGCCGTTCATGGTGGTGATCGCCACGTCCATGCTGGTGACCACGCGGCCGGCCATTTGGGCTTTTTCAGTCTGTTCCTGGATCGCCTCGCGGGCGTAATGCTGTTCGAAATTGGTGTGGGCGAACAGCTTCAGGGTGGCGATATTGGTGTAGCCGTCGACGATCCGGCCCATCAGTTTCGAGCGCGCATCGGAGGCTTCCACCGAGCGGTCCTTGACCCGTGGCACGAAGTAATAGAGCGCGCCGATGTAGGCGGCGATCCACGTCAGCAGCGGAATCATCAGGCGCCAGTCCGCCTCGGCGAACAGCACTAGCGAACTGATCGCGTAGATCAGCACATGCCATAACGCATCCACCGCCTGCACGGCTGAATCGCGCAGCGAGTTGCCGGTCTGCATGATGCGCTGGGCAATGCGTCCGGCGAAGTCGTTCTGGAAGAAATTCAGGCTCTGCTTGAGCACGTAGCTGTGGTTCTGCCAGCGAATCATGCTGGTCATGCTCGGGCTCAGGGTCTGGTGCACCAGCATGTCGTGCAGGGCCAGGAACAAAGGGCGAAGGAGCAATGCCACCACCGCCATCCACGCCAGTTCGGCGCCATGCACTTTGAAGAAATCGACGTTGGGCGTGGCCTGGGCGAGGTCGATGATGCGGCTCAGGTAACTGAACAGCGCCACTTCGATCAATGCACCGAACAGGCCGACGATCAGCAGGGCGGCGAAACTCGGCCAGACCTGCTTCAGGTAATAGGTATAGAAGGGCAGAACGCGGTCCGGCGGGGATGCAGTCGGGGCATCGCGGAATATGTCGATCAGTTGTTCGAAACGGCGATAGAGCATCAGATAACCGCCCGGAGCACGGGCTCTCCTTTTATCAGTGTGAGCGGCGTGACATCAGGTCAGCGCCGCTCGATATGCCCTGTAAAGCTTAGTCGATGCGCTTGGCCGACTTGATGATCACAGGGTCGACCGGCACGTTTTGCATGCCCTGTTTGGTGGTGGTCTGGGAGTTGACGATGATGTCGACCACGTCCATGCCCTTGACCACTTTGGCGAACACCGCGTAACCGGCGTCACGGCCCGGATCGAGGAAGGCGTTGTCGGCGACGTTGATGAAGAACTGGCTGGTGGCCGAATTCGGATCGGAAGTACGGGCCATCGACAGGGTGCCACGAACGTTGTGCAGGCCGTTGCTGGCCTCGTTCTTGATCGGGGCCTTGGTTTCTTTCTGCTGCATCTGCTGGGTGAAGCCGCCGCCCTGGGCCATGAAGCCCGGGATCACGCGATGGAAAATGGTGTTGGTGTAGAAACCGCTGTCGACGTAATCGAGAAAGTTCTTGGTGCTGATCGGCGCCTTGACCGGGTCCAGCTCGATTTCGATGGTGCCGTTGGTGGTCACCAGTTCGACGTGTGGCGCCTTGGCCGGCGTGGCAGCCATCAGGTTGGCAGCAAACAGCACGGTGCCGGCGGCGAGGGCGAGTTTTTTCAGCATGGGTCAGTGATCCTGAGGGTGGTTATCGGCTGTGGCGAGGAACTCCAGCAGCGTTTGATTGAAGCGTTCGGGCTGATCGAGCGGAGTGGCGTGGCGCGAATCGGCGATCACCACCAGCCGCGCATCGGGCAGCAGTCTGACATAGGTTTCTTTCAGCGAAACGGGGGTGTAGTCCCGGTCGGCGCTGACGACGAGGGTTGGACAGGTGACCCGGGAAAGTCGTTCCTGGACCCCCCAGCCGACAATCGCATCGAAGCTGGCGAGATAAGCACGTTTGTCGTTCTTTGCCCAGCGTTCTGCCATCTTCTGGCGCAAATCGGCCTGCTCCGGTTTGGGGAACAGCTTGGCGCCAAGGGCCTTGCCGATGGTGGCGAGGCTGAGCACACGCATCAGGCTCCAGCGTTTGAACCATTGCCAGTAATCGTCGCGGCTGCGCACTTTGACCTCAGGCGCACTGTTGACGATGGTCAGGCTCTTGAGCATCTGCGGCTGATCGACAGCGAACTGGAAGCCGATCATGCCGCCCATGGACAGCCCGGCGTAATGCACCGGGCCGAGCTTCAAATGCTCGATCAGGGCGACGATGTCGGCGCTGAAACCGGCGATGCTGTAGCGCTCGCGGGGTTTGTCGGAACGACCGTGACCGCGCACGTCCGGGACGATCACCCGGTAGTGCGCGGCCAGCGCGGGAATCTGCATTTCCCAGTCCAGGGTGCTGGAGCCCAGACCGTGAACCAGCAGCAACGGATCGCCGTGGCCATATTCCTCGTAGTGCAGGTTGCAACCTTCATGCTCGAAATACGCCATCGGTGAACTCCGTGTCAGGCTTGTTCGGGGGCGGCGAACGGTGCGTCCAGCGGCATGGTGTCGAAGGTACGCAGCAGTTCGATAAGGATTTGCGTCGCCGGACCCAAGGGTTTGTCCTTGTTCGAATACAGATAGAAACTGGAGTTGCGATTGCCGCCTCTGTCCAACGGTAGCAGCTTGAGTGAGCCGTCTTTCAGTTCCCGCTCGATCATGTGTCGTGGCAGCCAGGCGAAACCCAGGCCACTGCTGACGAATGTCGCTGCGGTGGCGAGGCTGCCGACGGTCCAGCGTTGCTCGGCGCCCAGCCAGCCGACGTCCCGGGGTTGCTGGCGGCCGGAGTCGCGAATGACCACTTGCATCTGGGTTTCCAGGTCCTGGAAATTCAGCTCGCGGTTGAGCCGATGCAGCGCATGATCAGGATGGGCGACGGCGACAAACTCGACATCGCTCAACTCTGCGCCGAGGTAACCGGGAATGCTCAGTCCGGTGATGGCCAGATCGGCGACACCTTCGAGCAGCACTTCCTCGACACCCGACAACACTTCTTCACGCAGACGCACGCGACAGCCGCGACTCTGCGGCATGAAAGCGGTCAACGCGCGCACGATGCGGGCGCTCGGGTAAGCGGCATCGACCACCAGCCGCACTTCGGCCTCCCAACCCTGTTCCATGTGGTGGGCGAGGTCTTCCAGCTGGCTGGCCTGTTTCACCAGTTGTCGCGAGCGGCGCAGCAACACGCCGCCGGCTTCGGTCAGCACAGCCTTGCGGCCATCAATGCGCAACAGCGGCACGCCGAGCTGATCCTGCATGCGGGCGACGGTGTAACTGACCGACGATTGCGAGCGGTGCAGAGCCTCGGCGGCCTGGGCGAATCCGCCGTGGTCGACCACGGCCTGCAACGTTCGCCATTGATCAAGGGTCACGCGGGGCGCTTTCATCAATAGCTCCTCTTGTCCTAAGCTGGCGGTCCCTCATGGAGACTGCCGAATGAAAAAATTCTGTTGTGTGTTGCTGGCGCTGCTTCCGCTGACTGCGTTCGCGTACCCGATCGATGTGGAAAAGGATCTCAACGGCCTGAAGATCGACTACAACGCGTTCGACACCGATAGCGACATCGGCTCCATCCAGGTCAACAACTACGGCGACGTCGACGCGACCTGCAAGGTGGTGTTCACCAACGGCCCGGAAGCGCCGCGCACCCGCAACATCGACGTGGCCGCGGGCAAGCACAAGAACGCCACGGCCAAGTTCACCCGGACCATCATCAAGCTGCGCATCAAGTTGAGCTGCACCCCGAAATAGCGTCACGGTCCCTGTGGGGGCGAGCTCCCACAGGGTATGGCTCGCATCTAAACGAATTTTTCGATGCTTTGCAGCAATTATTTGCGCTTTTTCATCGATATGACTCTGTTTAACCTTCACTCCATCGACTTACAACATTCTCGGATGGAGGCTACACAACATGTCCCGCGTTCTGATCATCGAAAGCAGTGCCCGCCAGCAAGATTCGGTTTCCCGTCAACTGACCCAGACCTTCATCAGTCAGTGGAAAGCGGCGCATCCGGCCGATCAGATCACCGTTCGTGACCTCGCCGTGAACCCGGTGCCGCACCTGGACATCAACCTGCTGGGCGGCTGGATGAAATCCGCCGAGCAGCGCAACGACAGCGAGCAATCTTCGCTGGACCGTTCCAACGAATTGACCGATGAATTGCTCGCCGCCGACGTGCTGGTGATGGCCGCGCCGATGTACAACTTCGCGATTCCAAGCACCCTGAAAGCCTGGCTCGACCACGTGCTGCGTGCCGGTGTGACCTTCAAGTACACCGAAACCGGCCCGCAAGGCCTGCTCAGCGGCAAGCGTGCCTACGTGCTGACCGCTCGCGGCGGGATCTACGCCGGCGGCCCGGCGGATCATCAGGAACCGTACCTGCGTCAGGTGATGGGTTTCATCGGCATCCACGACGTGACCTTCATCCACGCCGAAGGCATGAACCTGGGCGGCGACTTCCAGGAGAAAGGCCTCAACCAGGCCAATGCCAAACTGTCTCAGGTCGCTTGATAAGTTAATCGCCAGATAATCGCCGATTGTTCTAGTGACCTGGCGCAACCCCTTCAAGGCTCTACGCGCATCGAACCTCCCTTTGCACTTGTTGCTCCTGAGTGCTCTAGCCCGATTGAACGCTTTAGCGAGATCGGGCTTTTTTTTGCCCGGGATTTTTTGCAACGCAGCACATCCCCTGTGGGAGCAAGCCCGCGCCCACAGGGGCCACCGTTGTCTGAGGGTTCGCGATCAGAAGCAAAAACCGCTATCGTCGCCGCCATTCGAAATCGAGGCGAGCATGGGCTATCTACTTTTTGTCACGCTGATCCAGGCGTTTTCCTTCAGTCTGATCGGCGAATACCTGGCCGGTCATGTCGACAGTTACTTCGCGGTACTGGTGCGGGTGGTGCTGGCCGGGCTGGTGTTCATCCCGCTGACGCGCTGGCGCTCGGTGGAGCCGGCGTTCATGCGCGGCATGCTGCTGATCGGCGCGTTGCAGTTCGGCGTGACCTACGTCTGCCTGTATTTGAGCTTCCGCGTACTGACGGTGCCGGAAGTGTTGCTGTTCACCATCCTCACGCCGCTGCATGTGACGCTGATCGAAGACGCGCTGAACCGTCGCTTCAACCCGTGGGCGCTGATCGCCGCACTGGTGGCGGTGGCAGGCGCGGCTGTGATTCGCTACGACCGGATCAATCCGGACTTCTTCATGGGCTTTTTGCTGCTGCAACTGGCCAACTTCACCTACGCCGCCGGGCAGGTGCTGTACAAACATCTGGTGGCGAAACACCCGAGCGATCTGCCGCACTACCGACGCTTCGGCTTCTTCTACCTCGGCGCATTGGCGGTGGCATTGCCGGCGTTCCTGCTGTTCGGCAAATCCAACTTCCTGCCGGAAGCACCGCTTCAATGGGGCGTGTTGTTGTTCCTTGGCCTGGTCTCGACCGCACTCGGTTTGTACTGGTGGAACAAGGGCGCGTGCCTGGTCAACGGCGGCACCCTGGCGGTGATGAACAACCTGCACGTGCCGGTGGGATTGCTGCTGAACCTGTTGATCTGGAATCAGCATGAGGAGCTGGGTCGTTTGTTCCTCGGTGGCAGCGTGATTCTGGCGGCGGTGTGGATCAGCCGGTTGGGGATTCGCAAGCCGCAAGTCATTGGCTGAATTGTCATTCCACCCATTATTTCCACCGCGATAACTATGTACCGCACCTGACTACTGCTTGATCGACACGCTGTGCCCTACAGACAAGGAGTGACTGTATGGCACAGAACAATTTCAACGATGGAACGTCGGGAAGCGTCGTCATCCGAACCGGGCCGCCCGCTTCGAGTGGCGGATCGGGCGGTGGTTTTGGCGGCGGTGGCGGGGTATCGGGCGGCTTCGGCAAGGTCAGCAAGAAGAAGCAGAAGGCAAAGGCCAAAGCCAAAGCCGAGGCACTTCAAAAAAAGCAAAAAGAGCAGGCTGAGGCAACAGCCAAGGCACAAGCCGAAGCGGCACAGGCACAGGCAGCCGCCGCACAGGTTCAGGAACAGGCGCGTCAACAAGCGCTGATGCAGTTCCTGGCGGGATTGGCGCAGCGACATGACGCCATCAGGGCCGAGGTCGATCGTCGATTTGCCGAAAGGGCCAGTCAACTCTCGACATCACTGGAGCAAGAAGTCCTCGCTTCGCGCAAGCCACCGAACAGCGATGACAGTGAGCGTTGGCAGCTTTACCTGATCACGAAGGAAAAAGGCGAAATCGACGGGCTGCTCGCCCGCAAATCCGCGGAACTCAATGCAAAGAACGCGGCAGCCCTTTCCTTTGATGTTCATGACCCGCTGACGCGCACGTCCCACGACTACCTGACACGACTCGGCCAGTTCGGCCAGGCGCTCGACGTCGGCCACCGGATCTGGGAAAGCGCTTACACCGCCGCCCATGAGGCGCGATTACTCACCTCGCAGATCCATGCCCTGCGGGAAAAGTCCGCAGCTCTGGGCAGGCATCACGCCGAGCAGACCGTGGTCTGGCGTGCAAGGGAAGCGGTTTGGGAGGCTCAGCGCCAATACGCTGCGCAACGCGAGGCACGGGTTCGATTCAAGCAACAGGCTGATGAAGATGCGCGGGTAAGTCGAACCCGGCAGGCCAATACGCTGACCGTTCCGATGTCGTCGATGACGCACGGCGCGATGGTGTTGACGAACGCCGGGGCGCAGGCGGCCCAACAAGCGGGCAAGATCATTGAGGGCGCTGCCCAACAAGCGGGCAAGATCATTGAGGGCGCTGCACAGCAAACGGGCAAAATCATCGAGGCTGCCGTACAGCAAGCGGTCAGACATCTTTCTCTTTCTTCCCTTGCAACTTTGGCTCCCAGGCCGCTCACGGTGTTCGTCGGCGGGTTGGTGTACTCGCCAACGCTGGGCGATGGAGAACTGACACCGGAGCAGCGACGACGATTGTTTCAGTCCGTCGCCGTGCCTGCCCAGGCGCTGGGGCTTTCTGATGAGCAGGCGCTGCGCTCGATTGCTGACACCGGCGGATCAGTGGAGATGCCTTATCGGCTCAAACCCGAGGCCGTACCACAAGGTACCGCCGTCATCGCCGTCACCACTGGTAATGAGATCAGCGCCAGTGTGCCGGTCATCAACGCGGTGCCTGATCCGCTGACGGGCAACTACACCGCAGAAGTCCCAGGCTCACCGGCCCGACACCTGCAGTTCACGCCGGATGCCAGCATCACCAAAGAGGTTCCGAGCCAGGGCCGGATAGCGCTGCTGCCACCGGTTGTTCAGGACTTGCCGAAGGGCGTCGACCTGCGCATTCAGGACTGCATCATCTGCGTGCCGGGTTCGGCGCCGATGTACCTGTCCTTCAACCTGCCACCGTTGGGCGCGGGCGTCGTCACCGGCAAGGGGCAAACCGCCAAGGCTGACTGGTGGAACACATCCAGCCGCAGCACCGGTTCAGCCATTCCCAGTCAGATCGGCGACCAGTTGCGTGGGCGGGAGATTCAGTCGTTCGGCGCATTTGGCGACGCGCTGTGGCGGACATTGGGTGAGCAATCGGCACTCACCAGCCAGTTCGATGAGGTCAACAAAAAGCGCGTCGAGCAAGGTTTCGCCCCTTATGCGCCGAAAAGCACCTGGGTGGGCGAACGCCGGGAGTTCGAACTGCGCTTTCAGGATGATGCATCAGTCGGTGAGAACCCGTTCAATCTCGACCGAATCAGCATTGTCGTGCCGCAAAGTGCCCACGGTCGACGTGGCGTTCTACCTGCCGTCCAGCCATGGCCGATTCCCCCGGTGGGCATTGGAACCTGGACCCCTCTGGTGCCACCGGGCAACGAACACCTCGGGCCGACCACCACACCGATTTCCCCCTCGACCCCCACGGCTTATCCCGGCAACCCGCTCATCCCGATCCTACCGGCAAACGAGACGTTTCCGGCTGTTGATGAAGGGCAGGCGGGTGCGAGTATTCCGGGGTTCCCGGGGGATATGGAGCTGCCTTCGCCGGATGTGTTGTTTCTGGATCGAAGGGATGATCCGGGGGTTGCGACGGGAGTCGGAAAAACGGTTACGGGAGTTTGGTTGGGGGAGGCGGCGAGAACTGTAGGGGCGTCAATTCCTGTGCAGATTGCCGACCAGTTGAGAGGGAAGGAGTTTGCCAATTTTCATCGGTTCAGAGAGGCGTTTTGGAGGGCTGTGGCGGCCGACGGTGAATTACGTAAGCAGTTCACCAATGCAAACTTGAAGGAAATGAATAACGGCTCTGCCCCTTATCCGAGTCGGCTTGACCAAGTTGGGGGAAGGCGGAAATTCGAAATTCATCATGAGCATGAAATTGCAAAGGGTGGCGCTGTTTACGATATGGAGAATTTACGGATCATGACTGCAAGACGGCATATAGAAACACACAAAGGGGCGATGCAATGATTCCCTTAAAAAGTAGGCTGCAGGACTATTCGGAGTCTGAGTTTTTAGTGTTCCTCCGCGAGTTTTTTGATGACTCGACCCCACTTGAAGGCGACGCTTTGGGTGAGTACACCGATAAGTTACTGGATCATTTCGAGCTGGTAACCGAACACCCCGACCGCTCGGACGTCATCTTCTATCCCAAGGAGGGACGTGAAGACAGCCCCGAAGGCATCCTGAAAGAGGTGAAAGAGTGGCGCGCGCTCAATAACAAACCTGGCTTCAAACCTGAGTAACTTTGAAGCAAGTGACCAAGGATGGAGGGCATTCGCTTGAATGCCCTTCGGTGTCATGCGGACCCACAAGGAAGTTAAAAACCATGAAACTCAAATCAACCCTCGGCGATTACACCGAGCCGGAGTTCCAGGCGCTGGTCGAGCGGATCTGGGCCGTCGATATGCCCAAAGCGGATCACGACCGATTGATCAATCATTTCGACCGGATTTCAGGTCATCCCAAAGGAGCCGATCTGTTATTCTATCACCCCAAGGATTATCCCTATCCAAACTCCAGTGGCTCGGTCGTTTACTACGTTAAAGACTGGCATCGCAAACAGGGTCGGGTTGCGTTCAAGGGGCAAGCCGCTTCCCCGGCGGTCGCGCCTGCGCAACCGCCGCGGGCGCCGATAGACCAGGCGCAGATAGCCCGACAACGCATTGCCCAGACTCAGGCTGAGGTGCAAAAACTCGTCGCCGATCTGGCCGTTTCCGAACGCGACGCCCAAGCGGCCCTCGCGGGCCTGCAAGCGCGTATCAGCCATCTGCGCCAGCAACTGAGTACGCAAGCGCTCATTGCCCAACGAGAGCAGGATATCCGTGCACTGGAAGAAAGCGAATTTGATACCCGCCTTGCCATGCAGCGCTTTCGATTCTGGCAGTTGCATGTGCAACTCAAAAGAGACAACGCGCAGCGCGGAGTCGCGTACGCAGGTGCGGAGCGAGGGCAGAGGCAAAGCATTGCGCAGCAGATCAGTGCCATTTTCGACGGTTATGTCGCGAAGTTGAATCACTTCAATCCGCGTCTCAGGCAACTTCAAATGGAGGCTGAAGCGCTGTTGACGAGGGCGCAGACTCAACTTGTGGGACTGCGCAATCAGCAACAACTCGGGCCCGCGCATGTCGGGGCTCAGATGTATTCCCCTCTGGCTTTTGCCGATGCGCGTCCGGCCATCATCGTTGAAGGCGCACTGTCGCCACCGTTGGAAAACCATCGCGTCGAACTGCAAAAGGCCATTCGTTCGGCGGTGGCGGAGTTCACCTGGCAGATCACCTCCAGTGCTCCGACGCACCAAGGGCAATATGCCGCTGTGCTGCAATTTGAGTTTCGCAGTCGCGCCGAGGTGGGCCGGTTCGGGGTTTGCGTTCCGCTGGCGGAGCTTTTACCGGTTGAAAGGGCGGGATTGGCATTACCTTGCGCAAACGCAGGCTGCGGTCGATGTCCCGTTCAGAATGAGCAGCGGCACCGGTACCGTTCCGCCCGGAACCTTGTCCCTGGGCATCAGAGAAATCGAGACCGTGCACCAGGTGGCCCTTTCACCGGCGAATACGGGGACCCCGTCATCGGGTGTCAGAGTTCGCCCGGCAGCCTGGAGTGTGAACACGCAAACCTACTCGTTCACGGCTGAAGGCGTCGCTCCGCTGACTGTGAGTTGGGTTCCTTCGGTCGCAGATGAGAATTCCCCGAAACGGACAGCGTTCGCCTATCATCGCCTGGAATTCCTGCGCTCGGCAGCGGTGCCGTTACTGGAAACATTCACCGAATCCTCAACCGTGGTCTTCGATGACTATGTCGTGGTGTTCCCTGCGGAGTCGGGCCTGGATCCTGTGTATGTCATGTTCAGGAATCCACTTGAGTTTGCCCAGGCAGCCAGCACTACTCCGGCGCCAGTTGCCCCACCAGAAACTCGATAAACGCGCGCGTCTTCTGCGGCACCCGCCGCGCAGACGAATACACCGCGTTGATGGTGATCGCCGGAGCTTGCCATTCGCACAGCACCGGCACCAGTCGCCCGGCCGCCAGCGCTTCTTCGACGATGAAGTCCGGCAGCAGCGCAATGCCCATGCCGGCCTCGGCCGCTTGCGCCAGCAAGTCGCCGTTGTTGGCGTGCAGCGGCCCGGTGACGTTGACGCGCTGGGTCTCCTTGCCGTTGCACAGTTGCAGGCTGACGCCGCTTTGCAGATAACCGTAGTTCAAGCATTGATGTGAGCGCAGATCCTGCGGTGTCTGCGGTGTGCCCGCACGTTCGAGATAAGCGGGGGAGGCGACCATGATGCGTGGGGCCGGCGCCAGTTGCCGGGCGATCATGGTCGAGTCGGGCATGCTAGCAATGCGGATTGTCACATCGAACCCGCCGCGCACCGGATCGACCTGTTGGTCGCTGAGCACCAGTTGCAGCTCGATATTCGGGTGCTGCTCGTGGAACAGCGGAATCAGTTTGCCCAGCCGCCGCAGGCCGAACGACATTGGTGCGTTGACCCGCAACACCCCGCGCAATTCGCCCACCCCGTCCCGTGCCCGCTGCTCGGCCTCGTCCAGTGCCGCAATCACTTCCCGCGCCGCTTCGAAATACTCGGCGCCTGCCTCGGTCAGGTGCAGGCTGCGGGTGGTGCGTTGCAGCAGTTGTACGCCGATGGCTTCTTCCAGCGCCTGAATCTGTTTGCTGACTTTCGACCGGGGCACGTCCATGGCCCGGGCGGCGGCCGCGAAGCCGTTCTCGCCGACCGTCACCACGAAGGCGCGCATGCATTCGATGCGATCCATGATTGTCCCTTTTTTGGAATCAATGATTCTCGATTTTAGGGAATTGTCCCTTTATCGGCTAGCCCCTAAAGTGACATCCAAGCCGAGACAACAACGCCGAAGACGGCAAAACGCCTCGACTCACCCAATACCCAATCGAAACTTTGAATCGACATCAAAAGGAACGCGCCATGTCTATCCGTGAACTGCTGAACCCAACCAACTCCGCCCTGATCCTGATCGACCACCAGCCACAAATGGCTTTCGGCGTGCAGTCGATCGACCGTCAGACCCTGAAGAACAACACCGTCGGCCTGGCCAAGGCAGCGAAGATCTTCAACGTACCGACCATCTACACCTCGGTCGAAACCGAAAGCTTCAGCGGCTACATCTGGCCTGAACTGCTGGCGGTACACCCGGAGCAGAAGCCGATCGAGCGCACCTCGATGAACTCCTGGGAAGACAAGGCGCTGGTTGACGCCGTGAAGGCCACCGGGCGCAAGAAGCTGATCATCGCCGCGTTGTGGACCGAGGTCTGCCTGACCTTCCCGGCCCTGGAAGCCCTGGCCGAAGGTTACGAGGTGTACATCGTCACCGACGCGTCCGGCGGTACCACCAAAGAAGCTCATGACATGTCGGTACAGCGGATGATTCAGGCCGGTGCAGTGCCGGTGACCTGGCAGCAAGTGCTGCTCGAGTACCAGCGTGACTGGGCGCACAAAGACACTTATCAAGCGGTGATGGACCTGGTGCTGGAACACAGCGGCGCGTACGGCATGGGCGTCGATTACGCCTACACCATGGTGCACAAGGCACCGCAACGGCAGGCCTGACAAGTCGGCATTTCGAAATAGATGCAGTACCTGTGGGAGTGACGGTGCGACGGTTCGACTTGCTCGCGAAGGCGGTGGTTCAGTCAGTGATGAAGTGACTGATACTCCCTCATCGCGAGCAAGCTCGCTCCCACAGGTTTTGTGGCTTTACATCAGATGTTTTTCGGCTTGTGGAGTGTGGCTTGCGCCAAGGACTGCCGGCAATATCCCGGAACGCAAATCCCCGCCGCTCGGCTGCTGATAGAGGCTCAATCCAAACTCCGGCAGCACCGCCAGCAGGTAATCGAAGATATCCCCCTGGATCCGCTCGTAATCGGCCCACACCGTGGTGGTGGTAAAGCAGTAGATTTCCAGCGGAATGCCCTGGGCCGTGGTCTGCATCTGGCGGACCATGCAGGTCATGTTCGGCTGGATCTCCGGATGACTCTTCAGATAGGCCAGCGCGTAGGCGCGGAATGTGCCGATGTTGGTCATGCGCCGGCGGTTGGCCGACATTGCCGCGACGTTGCCCTGCGCTTCGTTCCAGGCCTTGAGCTCGGCTTTCTTGCGGCCCATGTACGCGGTCAGCAGGTGCACCTGGGAGAGTTTTTCTTCTTCATCGTCGCGGATGAAGCGCACACCGCTGGCGTCGATGAACAGGCTGCGTTTGATCCGTCGCCCACCCGACTGCTGCATGCCGCGCCAGTTTCTGAACGACTCGGACATCAGGCGCCAGGTCGGGATCGAGACGATGGTCTTGTCGAAGTTCTGCACCTTGACCGTGTGCAGCGTGATATCCACCACATCGCCATCGGCGCCGACCTGCGGCATTTCGATCCAGTCGCCGACCCGCAGCATGTCGTTGCTGGTCAGTTGCACGCTGGCGACGAATGACAGCAGGGTGTCCTTGTAGACCAACAGGATCACCGCCGACATTGCACCCAGACCCGACAGCAACAACAGCGGCGAACGGTCGATCAGGGTAGCGACGATGATGATCGCGCCGAACACGTACAGAACCATTTTCGCCAGTTGCACATAACCCTTGATCGAGCGGGTGCGTGCGTGTTCGGTGCGTGCGTAGATATCCAGCAGGGCGTTGAGCAACGCGCTGACCGACAGCAGCAGGAACAGAATGGTGAACGCCAGCGCCACGTTGCCGAGGAACACTGTGGCGGTCTTGCTCAGCTCCGGCACCAGGTGCAGGCCGAACTGGATCACCAGCGACGGCGTCATCTGCGCCAGACGCTGAAACACCTTGTTATGCCGAAAGTCGTTGATCCAGTGCAGCGCGGGCTGGCGACCGAGCATGCGGCTGGCGTGCAGGATCAGGTAGCGCGCCACTCGTCCGAGGATGAGCGCGATCACCAGCAGCAGAATCAAAGCCAGGCCGGCGTGCAGGAGCGGGTGCTGTTCGAGGGTACCCCAGAGGTCTTGGGCGTTGAGCCAGAGCTGTTTGAAATCCATGAGAGAGAAGATTCTTCTGTAAGACACGACGGGGGATTAGAGCATTTAAGACACTGTGTATTACCGTTGGAGACAAATCGAGCAACAAAAAAGCCACGGATTACAGCGTATTTCATAAAGAAACTCGGCCTGAGCGCTCGAAACCGGTAACCTATGCAGCTGATTTTTTGCATATCTTCGAGGTAGCACCCGTGTTTTCCCAATTCGCCCTGCACGAACGCCTGCTCAAAGCCGTGGCCGAGCTGAAATTTGTCGAGCCAACGCCTGTGCAAGCCGCGGCCATTCCGCTGGCGCTTCAGGGGCGTGACCTGCGGGTGACGGCACAAACCGGTAGTGGCAAGACAGCCGCTTTCGTCCTGCCGATCCTCAACCGCCTGATCGGCCCGGCCAAGATCCGCGTCAGCATCAAGACCCTGATCCTGCTGCCGACCCGCGAGCTGGCCCAGCAGACCCTGAAGGAAGTCGAGCGCTTTTCGCAGTTCACTTTCATCAAGTCCGGCCTGATCACCGGCGGTGAAGACTTCAAGGTCCAGGCCGCCATGCTGCGCAAGGTGCCGGACATCCTGATCGGCACCCCGGGCCGGTTGATCGAGCAACTGAACGCCGGCAACCTCGACCTCAAGGAAGTCGAAGTGCTGGTGCTCGACGAAGCCGACCGCATGCTCGACATGGGTTTCGCCGAAGACGTGCAGCGTCTGGTCGACGAATGCCCGAACCGTCAGCAGACCATGCTGTTCTCCGCCACCACCGGTGGTTCCGGCCTGCGCGAGATGATCGCCAAGGTGCTGAACAATCCTGAGCACCTGCAGCTCAACGCGGTCAGCCAGCTGAACGACACCACCCGTCAGCAGATCATCACCGCCGACCACAACCAGCACAAAGAACAGATAGTGAACTGGCTGCTGGCCAACGAGACCTACCAGAAGGCCATCGTCTTCACCAACACCCGGGCCATGGCCGACCGCATCTATGGTCGCCTCGTCGCTCAGGAATACAAGGCGTTCGTGCTGCACGGCGAGAAAGACCAGAAGGATCGCAAACTGGCGATCGACCGTTTGAAGCAGGGCGGCGTGAAGATTCTGGTGGCCACCGATGTGGCGGCCCGTGGTCTGGACGTTGACGGTCTGGATCTGGTGATCAACTTCGACATGCCACGCAGCGGTGACGAATACGTGCACCGCATCGGTCGTACCGGCCGTGCCGGCAACGACGGTCTGGCGATTTCGCTGATCTGCCATGGCGACTGGAACCTGATGTCGAGCATCGAGCGCTATCTGAAGCAGAGCTTCGAGCGCCGCACCATCAAGGAAGTCAAAGGCACCTACGGTGGGCCGAAAAAGGTCAAGGCCTCGGGCAAAGCCGTCGGCGTGAAGAAGAAAAAGACCGACGCCAAGGGTGACAAGAAGAAAACCGCCGCCAAGACCCCGACCAAGCGCAAGAGCGCCAACCGTCCAAAGCCGGACTCTCTGGTGAGCAGTGACGGCATGGCCCCGCTGAAGCGCCGCAAGCCGACAGCGCCGGCGGCTGAATAAGCCGTTTCAGGCACGCAAAGAAAAACCCGGACATGGTCCGGGTTTTTATTGCCAGCGTTTATCAACTACCCAGCAGACCAGTGGTGTCGGCATCAAAGCGCCGCTTGGCCTGATCGGCTGCCGGTTTGAGCTGAGCGAGCAGGGCGGCCTCGCTGTACAGCCCGGTCAGTGCCAGTTCCTTGGGGGTTGGCTCGATCGGGATCAGCACGTCTTCGCCCGCCGCGTGCAGCCAGATCGCCACGAGGTGCAGCGCCGACACAAACAGCATCCGCAGTTCGACGGTTTTGCCCTGCAGTTGCGGCGATTGCTCCGCCAGTTTCAGCGCATCCACCGTGGCGCTCGCCAGGTTACCGTGGTTCAACGAGGCAAACTCGACGTGACCGCGTACTTCGGCCAATTGCGCATCGGCAATCGACACCCCGCCGGAAAACACCAGGTAATGCCAGTCGCCCACTCGCGCTTGCTTCAGGCCTTTGCCTTGGCTCAAGTCGTCAAGACTGAGCGAATAGCCGCGATAGGCTTCGCTGAGGCTGATCCCGGCGGGCGCAGCACTGGCGAACTGGCGATTGACGCCAAAACCCTGGGTCTGCAACGCAGCCTGCAGCACCGGACGCAATGTCTGCACGCCGTTGGAAGGCGCCTTTGGATAAGTCAGTTGCATGATGTCGCCCTCCTAATTTTTTGCCGTGAAGTAAGTGTGGGTCCAGTTGCCGCCGCCGTTGTAGGAACCGGGGAACGAGTTCAGTGCACGGGTCGAATAGCCGTAGATCGAATCCGCGACCAGCACGTAGTTGCCATTGGTGCCATAGATTGTCAGGAAGTGCGCACCGCCGCCGTACCAGGCACAGCGCAGGCCGATCGGGCGGCCCATGTTGATCTGGTTCTGAATGGCCGACATCTGCAGCGAACCCGAATTCATGCCGTTGAAACTGCGGGTGATCTTCAGCGCAACGTCCAGATAGCCGTACACGTTGCACGGCCCCGGCTGATTGCAGCAATTGCGATCCAGCGCGGCGCTGGCAACGGCGCATTGGGTCCAGGACCCGGTGCCGTAATAATTGCCGACCGAGGCGGAAGCGGCGGCCCAGCACCAGTTGGTCCGGGTTTGTTGCTGCATCGTGAAGTTCAGGCTGGCGGCCGCCAGATCGCGTTGTTGTAAAGCCGTTTCGACCTCGACCAGTTGCGGGTCGAGCAGATGGCCGATCAGACATTCGGGCAGGGTATTGCCGGTGAATGCCGTTGTTTCAGTGGTTAACATTTTTCAATCCTCCATGAATGAAAACAAACGTTCCGCATTTGCGGGGATAACGGTATTGCCGAGCAATCGGTGTTCAACGGTTGCCATCTCCGATGGCGGGGCCCGATCAGGCTCGGGGTAACCCTAGGTCTGAATATGCATTTATGCAAATAACAAAATGCACTAATGCAAATTTCCAGGTAAAAGGAAGCAGGCTTTGGTATCGATTTAGCCTGATCGATGCCAAAGCCTGCCGTTGTCTGAGCGGGTGTTACCCCTCGCTTTTCTTCTCGGCCGAACCCAGTTCCTTCAAGCGCTGATCGATCAACTGGCATTTGTCCGGCAGATCGGCGGAGGCCGTGCCCAGGTCCATTTTCTGCAACTCGGCGTTGATTTCCTTGGCCTTGGTCGGGTTTTGCTCGGTGAGCTTCGCGACTTCCTGGGCCAGTTGTTCGCGTTTGGCGGTGGCTTCTTCCGGCGTACAGGCCCAGACGGGCAGGGCGCAGGCGAGCGTGGCGGCGAGAGTGAGTTTGAGCAGGGTTTTCATGGGGGCAGGCCTCAGTTCCGGTTAAGGCGGGTTAACCGGTTGAGGGCTGTCACCCGTGAAAAGTTCAGTGTGTTTGGGGCTCAGTCACCATGGCAGCAACTGGATTTTGCTGCCTCGTCATACCGGTCATGATGCCGCACCCACTCCATGATTTCGTCCTCATTCCGGCCTTTGGGCGTGAGGTCGAGGTAGTTGTAGGCGCCGACCAGCATGTCCAGCCCTCGGGCGTAGGTTGAGTAGGTATGGAAGATTTCGCCGTTGTCGGCGCGATAAAACACGCTGAGCCCGGGCATCTCTTCCTCGGCGCTGTCGGTCTTTTCGTAGTTGTACGTAGCCTTGCCTGCTTCAACATCTTCAGCGCGGGCGCACACGCCAAAGTCGTAGTTGAAATCGCAACCGTCCGACGACACCCAGTCGAACTTCCAGCCCATCCGCCGCTTGAACGCCTGGAATTCGGCGAACGGTGCGTGGGACACCGCCACAAGCGCAATGTCGTGATGGGCCAGGTGCAGGTTGGCGCCGTCGATGTGGTCGCTGAGGAATGAACAGCCCGGGCAGCCTTCTTCCCAGCCCTTGGCGAACATGAAGTGGTAGACGACGAGTTGGCTGTGTTTGCCGAACAGATCCGCGAGCTTTATTTCGCCGTTCGGTCCCATGAAGCGGTAATCCTTGTCGACCTTCACCCAGGGCAGGGCGCGGCGTTTGGCGCTGAGGCGGTCGCGTTCCCTGGTAAAGGCTTTTTCATCGGCCAGATGCTGCTTGCGGGCGGCGAGCCATTCTTCGCGCGATACCACCGGATGATTCTCAACGTTCATGATGATTTCTCCTGCGGGGTTGAAGCCGTCTGTCTCAGACTAGTCGTTCAACACGCCGGGGAATCGACAGACCGCCGGTCGGTCGGGGCGCCGAATAATCCTGAACGGTGGCGCAACGCTCCGGTCACAACCTGTGAACGCGCCAAAAAATCACGCGCACCGGAGGTTGAATCAGGATGACGACTTATAACTGGGATTTGATTGAACGCCTGCTGCATGAAGTGCAAAACGGCGCGGGCCACAGCTTTGCGCCACGGTCTTTTGCCGAAGACTACGCGGCGGAAAAAGCGGCGGCGGGCCAGCCGATCGAGAATCTGGATCACCTGAAAACGCTGGCCTGCGACTATGAGCAACTGCTGCTGTTGCGCGGTTACATCCAGCCCCGTGGCGATGACGAAGGCAGCACCGGCAATAACTTCAGCCTGACCCCGCGCGGCTCCAGCCTGCTGAGCCTTATCGACAGCAGCATTCCCGGCAATGATCACCCGCGTGAAGTGCTGGATGACCAAGAAGATGCGCTGGATGAGCTGACGTTCGATGAGGTCGCTTCCAAGGCGCAGATTGCCTGAGGCTTTGTACAAAAAGTGGGAGCGAACTTGCTCGCTCCCACTTTCTGCGGCGTCTCAGCTCTTCTGCGCAGCCTTCAGGCACTTCAAATCATTGAAGTCCTTGCGCACCCCCTCGATCTTTTTCAACAGGCGCTGCCTTTGCTGCGGCGTACTGTCAGCCATCAGATCGACGAACAGCGAACGGGCCTGCGCCTCGGTATTGGCGTAGGCCTTTTGGTAATCCGTTGTCCATAAACGCTCACGATTGACCAGAAGCGTCTCGATCCGCTGTGGGAATTCAGGACTTTTTCGTTGCGCCACCGCCGCGCTGAACTGCTTCTGCCAATGGGCGCGGTTGGCGATCCACTGAGTATTCTGATCGCCCAGTGCAGTTGACCAGGCCATCACGCGTTGCTCTTGAGCAGGACTCAACGGGCCGAGCCAGTCGTTGAGACGCTTGTCCATGCGCGCGCCACGTTCGGCAATCTGCTGCGACAGCGGCGGTTTGAGATATTCCTTCTGGCGCTTTTGCAGGTCCTTGGCGAAGGCATCGTTCATCTCGGCAACTTGCCGGTCGTCCAGCCCTTGCAGCAATTCAATCGCCGACGGGGTGATTTCCCGGGCGGTTTCGGCGATCGCCTGCTTGGCTTCTTCGGTACGGGCCTGGAGGGCGTCGTCGGTGACCTGATTGGTCTCGACCATGGTTTGCAGGCGATCGAGCCAGTCGAGATAACCCGGCAACTGCGTGGTGCAGTGCCAGCTCAAATGTTCCTTGAGGCGCTCGTTGAACCAGCCTTTCTGCTCGCCGTTCATGTCCAGGTAGTCGCTGAGCGTCCACGGAATGATCACGTCGAGATTGCGATAGGCCAGCCCGACACGGCTGCAGGCACCGAGGGCGAGGGTCAGGATCAGTAGAACGGCGAGGCGTTTGAACCAGCTAGACATGGGCGAGTCCTTGCGAAAGCCAGCCTTGAGGGTCTGATTCTCATGTGAACGCAGGATGGACCCGGCAGTTCAGCCAATCAATAGAACGCGCGTTCGGCCTTGAGCGTGACCAGCCCGTCGCACTGACTGTTATGCCCGGAATAGGCTGAGCAGTCGCTGCCGCTGAGGCTGGAGTTGCTGTAGATGAGGTCAAGGTCGATGCCCATGAACGGGCGGGAAAATTTCACCGACCAATCGGTAAAACTGCTGACATAACCCCCGTCAACCGAGACCGGCGTGTTGAGCTGATGGGTGGTGTATTTCATGCTGATCCCGATGCCGAACGGCTCATTGCCGCCGAGGTCGGCAAACAGGGTGTTGTTCTGTTTATCCGGATCGTTGCTCAGGGCGATGCCGATCCGGCTGCCGAGCAGGGTCAGGCCACCGAACAGTTCCTGGCTGTCGAGGGTGTCGACCTTGGGATAGCTGTAATGGATCATCCCGACTTCGTAGCCGAGGGTCTGATCGAAAGGTTGTTTAAAGCCGATGTAAGAATCGATTTCGAGATTCTTCCCCGGCGTGAGACCCATGCTCGGTGCGTACTGGCCGACATACAGGCCGCTGTCGTGGCTCAGGTCCAGGCCGCCGTGAAACGAGCCGACCGCCGAAGGTTTGACCAGCCCCTGAGCCATGCTGCGGCTGGGCGTGGTGCCGAGCTTGAGGTCGAAATCGCCGAGCTCACGCTGGAAAATCTGCGCGTGCGCCGCCGGGCTCGCCAGAAGGCCTATAAGTAATAAACAGGAATATTTGAGCATGCGTCACTCCGTGAGCAGCGAGCGCAGGGCGGATAAACCTGCTGAAACGCTTGATCCAGACGCGTGCAAGGATACCGGCGAATGATCGGCATCGATGGCCGTTCGTCGATTTCTGTAGTTTTGATTGTTTGGTTAAACGCCAGAGAGGTCTTGCGAGGGATCCGGTCCAGACGCTTCGAAGCTCAAAGCGCCTTTGGACAGGTGTGCTGCGGGGCGTTATTTCTTGCCCAGGCTGATCTGCTTGGACGGGCCGAACGTCTGGCCGCTGACGCCCTTGGCAATTTGCTGGATCTCGCCGCCGGACTTGAGGAATGCAGCGATCTGATCGTTGATCGATTCGCTGGTTTCAACGGCTGGAGCTGGCTTTGCTTTGCTGGTGGATGCTTTTACACGCATGGCGGCCATTAACCTGTAGAAAAGTAACTCGGCCAGGCATCGTACAGGAATAAGTTGACAATTGCTTGGTAAATATCCCCCGGAATAACCCAGCGGGCAGGTGGATTATTCTTGATTAATTATTCGAAATATCCCGCTAACCCGCTGTTTTAAATAACAACATTTATTCGATATGAGGATGCCGCGCTACGTCGGGACCAGGCGAAACCCGTCATGCTGGCCTGACGAATGGCACACGTGCGGCGCGAAATCCAGGAAAATCAAGGCTTCCCATGGATTTTCATTCGGTGGTCCGATCTGGCGACCAACGAACCCGGCAAAACCGGGTAGAATGCCGCCCACGCAATGAGGGTATTGGAAATGGCTTTAGTCGGGCGTTACAACAGTTTGCAAGTGGTTAAACACACTAACTTCGGTTTATATCTGGACGGCGGTGCCGACGGCGAAATTCTTTTGCCCAACCGTTATATCCCCAAAGATATTCCCAGCGAAGATGAAGACTGGCTCAATGTTTTTGTTTATCTGGACAGCGATGACAAACTTATTGCCACCACTGAAAAACCAAAAGTTCAGGTCGGTGAATTTGCCAGTTTGAAAGTTGTTGAAGTCAACAGCATCGGCGTGTTCCTCGACTGGGGTCTGCCGAAGGATCTGCTGCTGCCTTACTCCGAAGAAAAACGCCAGATGACCGCTGGCGAGTACTGCGTGGTGCACGTCTACCTCGACAAGCACACCCGTCGCATCACCGCCACCGCGCGCCTGGATCGTTATCTGGACAAGACCCCGGCCAATTACAGCGTGGGCCAGGAAGTTGATCTGCTGGTGGCCGAAGCCACCGACATGGGTTTCAAGGCAGTCATCAACAACAAGCATTGGGGTCTGATTCACAAGAACGAAATCTTCAAGTTCATGCGTTCCGGCATGCGCGAGAAAGGTTTCATCAAGGAAGTGCGTGCCGACGGCAAGATCAGCCTGAGCCTGCAACCGGTAGGGCAGGAAGCGGCCAGCAGCCTGAGTTCGAAGATCCTCGCCAAGTTGCGCGAAAGCAACGGCACCCTGGCCGTCAGCGACAAGAGCGATCCGGCGCTGATCAGCAGCCTGTTCGGTGTCAGCAAGGGCAACTTCAAAAAGGCCATCGGTTCCTTGTACAAGGAAGGCAAGATCGTCATTCACGCCGATCGCATTGAACTAACCTGAGTCTCCCGTGGCCCATGTTGCATGGGCTCACTCGAGGTCGGGCAGATGAAAAAAGCACTGATTGCCTACGTCGCCACGCTGCTGACGTTTCTTTTGCTCGACGGGCTCTGGCTCGGTGTGTTGATGGCGCCGACCTATCGCGAACTGCTCGGTTCGCTGATGCTCGACAAACCGTTGCTGGTGCCGGCAACGGTTTTTTATTGCCTGTACGTTTTCGGCTGTGTGGTGTTTGTGGTGATGCCGTCGCTGACCTGGCAACGCGCCGCCCGGATGGGGGCGCTGCTAGGGCTGGTCGCTTATGGCACTTACGACCTGACCAACTGGGCGACGCTGCGCGGCTGGTCGGCGCAGGTGTCGCTGATGGATTGGGCCTGGGGGACGTTTGCCACGGCGCTGGCTTGTTCGGTCGGATTTGTTGTGGCTGGCCGGTTTGGCAGATCAGCCCGCTGATTTTTGGTTGTTTGAACTGACGCCTTGCCAGCGATTGACGGTGCAGCCGTCAGCCATTCGCCGCTGACGTTGCAGGAGCATCAGATGTCTTTTCCAGACGGCTTTTTCTGGCTGACTGGTTAATAATTCACTCACTATTTTTCGCCCCGGACGAAGAGCCGGGGCTTTGTTTGACCATTGGAAAAACTGCCATGTCGTGTGTGTTCGAGGTGTCGAGGTGAGCGTCAGTCGGCGCAGTGCCGACGGTTTTGCCCTGCAAGTGATGATCGGCCTTTGCCTGATCTGGGGCGTACAGCAGGTGATGATCAAGTGGGCGGCGACCGACATTGCGCCGGTGATGCAGGCGGCGGGGCGATCGGGGATTTCCGCATTGCTGGTAGGACTGTTGATCTGCTGGAAGGGTGGCTGGGATCAGGTCGGCACGACCTGGCGCGGCGGCTTGCTGGCCGGTGCCTTGTTCGGGCTCGAGTTCCTGTTCATCTCCGAAGGCTTGCAGTTGACCACCGCCGCGCACATGTCGGTGTTCCTCTATACCGCGCCGATCTTCACCGCGCTTGGCGTGCATTTCCTGTTGCCCAGCGAGCGTCTGCGGCCGGTGCAATGGCTGGGGATTTTCCTCGCGTTCGTCGGCATTGCCATCGCGTTTGCCGGCGGTGTGTCGTGGTCCAACCTCGACCGCCGCATGTTGATGGGCGATGCCCTCGGCGTGCTGGCCGGCGCCAGTTGGGGCGCGACCACTGTGGTGGTGCGCGCCTCGCGTCTGTCGGAGGCTCCGGTGACGCTGACCCTGTTCTATCAACTGATCGTCGGTTTCATTGGCCTGTTGCTGATTGCGCTGCTCAGCGGCCAGATCACCCACGTCAGCCTGACCGTCGTGGCGGTGGGCAGCGTGCTGTTTCAGGGCCTGGTCGTGTCGTTCTTCAGTTACCTGACCTGGTTCTGGCTACTGCGCCGTTATCTGGCGGCCAACCTCGCGGTGTTTTCCTTCATGACGCCGTTGTTCGGCGTGACCTTCGGCGTGGTGTTGCTCGGCGAAGAACTGAGCCTGAACTTCATCATCGGTGCCGTGCTGGTGCTGCTCGGCATCACCTTCGTCAGCGCGGAACAGTGGGTGCGTCGGCGTTTGCGCAAAGCCCTCGGTCAGCCGTAATCGATTTGCATGCCAGACCGCCGGCAATCAACAGGCCGCTGCCGGCGATCACCAGCGCCGGTTGCAGGCCACCGCTGAAATGGCTGCTGAGCGCCGCCAGCAACGGCCCGCTGAGTTGGCCGACGGCGAAGCACGCGGTGAGCAGGCCGGCGTTGCGCTGGGTGGCGTGGGGCGCCAGTTCCCGGGAGCGTTGCATCACCAGTTGCATGCAGGCCAGGAACGGCGTGCCGCACAGGATCACGCCCAATGCCAGGCCGAGGCCACTGCCCAGCAGGCAAGCGAAAACCCCGGCAGCCTGCAGCCACAACGTCGCCATCAACCAGTGCCGGGTGGTGTCTGGATCATGCCGACGCAAACTCACCAGCAAAACCCCGATCGCAGCGCCGAGGCCGAAGCACGGCCAGAACAGATCGGCCTGCCATTGCCCGTGAAACTGCGCGTTGGCCATCTGCGACAGAAACGTGGCCGGAATGATGTAGCCCACACCATACAAGGCATACACCACCGCCAAGCGCCCGATGCCGCGATTCGACGAATTCACGGCGGTCGGTGCGGCCGGCACACCGACGCCCGGTTGCGGCAGGATCCGCACGATCGCCAGCAACATCCCCAGCGCCACAGCAGCGTAAATCAGCCACAGAGTCGCGGAAGTCTGCTGCGCCAGATGTGAGAACAGAGCCAGCAGTCCCGTCAGAAAAATCCCCAGCCCGGGCCCGGCAAACACCAGCGCTCCCAGACGCGGACGACCTGTGGCCGCAGCCAGCGGCTGACTCAACGCAGTAATCATCACCAGCACCCAGGCGCTCGCCACTCCGGTGCCGAAGCGCAGCAGCAGGTGCGACCAGAAACCGTTGGCCCAGAACGACGCCAGCGTCAGCAGCACGCACAACCACAGACCGCCGTGCAGGCGACGCTGGACCTGATCCGGCCGGCGGGAAAACATCGCATCCACCGCACCAAGCAAATAGCCGAGGTAGTTGGCCGCCGCAATCAGACCGGCGGCGGTCAGGTCGATCTGGCCTTCGCTGAGCAGGTGCGGCAATTGCGGGGTGAGGGCGAAACGCCCGATGCCCATGGCCATCATCAGGGCGATGAAACAGGCGGATAAGCGAATCAGCGGGGACATGGTCTGAATTCCGTTGGTGGTTCAATGACCGTCAGGCTAGGACTGATTGACTTTCTTTAAAATTGAATAATAGTGAGCAACTTGTTCTGTTCAGGAGAAAAGGTGTGGAGTTCAGCCAATTGCGGATCTTCCAGGCCGTGGCTCAGGAGGGCTCGATCACCCGCGCCGCCGAACGTTTGCACCGCGTGCCGTCGAACCTGTCGACCCGGCTTAAGCAGCTGGAGGAGCAACTGGGTGTCGAATTGTTCGTCCGTGAGCGTCAGCGTTTGCAGTTGTCGCCTGCAGGAAAAGTCCTGCTGGACTACACCGGCAAACTGTTCGCCTTGCGCGATCAGGCCAGTGCGGCGGTGATGGGCGGGCAACCCGCGGGGGATTTCGTGCTCGGCACGCTGTACAGTACGGCAGCGATTCATCTGCCGGCGTTGCTGGCGCGCTATCACAAACAGTATCCGGCGGTGAATCTTCAGGTGCAGTCCGGGCCCAGTGGTGAATTGCTCGAAGGCCTGCTCACCGGACGCCTCGACGCCGCACTGGTGGACGGCCCGCCGCAACTGGCCGGGATCGACGGTGTGCCGTTGTGCAACGAGCGGCTGGTGCTGATCAGCGAGGCCGATCACCCGCCGGTGCGCAGTGCCAAGGATGTCGAGGGGCGGGCGGTGTTCACCTTTCGTCATGGCTGCGCCTACCGCGCGCGGCTGGAAGCGTGGTTCGCCCACTATCAGGCGGCGATGGGCCGGGCGATGGAGATCGAGTCCTATCAGGGCATGCTCGCCTGCGTGATTGCCGGCAGTGGCGTGGCGCTGATGTCGGAGTCGATGCTCGCCAGCCTGCCGGGGCGCGAAAGCGTGGCGGTGCATCCGCTGGCCGAGCCTTTTGCCAGTGCGACAACATGGCTGATGTGGCGGCGGGGCATGGTTGGGGCCAACCTCAATGCGTGGATCGAACAGCAGCAGGCGCTCTATCCCGTGGCTGGCGAAGACGTGCGGGAAACGGCTTGAACGAACGGTCAGGGATTTGGATCAATTCAGTAACAGATCATTGCGGATTTGGCCGAGCATTGCGTAGGACTTCGGACTATTATCAGTGCGAAGCGGCCTCAGAATTCCGGACGCTCAGCACCACCCTGAAGGGGGCATGACGATGAAAGAGAAAATTCAAAACTGGCTGCACGATTTGGGTGTTGCCCTCGGCTTGATCGAACCGCCTCTGCAACCGGTCCCGATTCGCACCGATGACGAACAGCGTCGGCGTCAGCCACGTCGGCGGTAATGCCCCGCTTTGAAGGATCAAAGGATTTAAACGACAGAAGATCGCACCCGGTCGCCATTCCATGGAGTGGCGACCGGGTGCGATCTTTTGTTTTTTCAGTGACGCCCGATTTCCATCAGAAACCGGCTCAGGTCATTCGCGGTTTTCGCGGTCTTGAGCATCCGGTCCTCTTCGGCGGTGAAGGCCGTCAGTCCGAATTCATCTTCCAGATGGAAGATCAGATCTTCGATATCCGCTTTTTCCAGCCCCAGCTGCGCGAGGCTGGTGTTGTCGTCGAATTCACGATTTTCCAGCAGGCGCAGGATGAACCGGTGCACGGCAGCACGCACGGCAGCTCTTCTCATTGCAGATCTTTATGGTTGTTGGTCTGACTGGAGTACAGCAGGCCTCAGGCGTGTCGGCGCAACCATTCGTCAATCATCGAACGTAAGCGCTCTCCCGAGAAACTGCCGAAGTGCCCGCCGTGCACCGTGCGGATCTTCAACGCCTGCAGGCGTCGCAGGCTGGCGGCGTAGTCGTCGAGGTTGGAGTGGTAGGCGTCTTCTATCAGCGGGCCGTCGTAAATGATGTCGCCGCTGAACAGGGTTTCCGTGGCCGCTTCGTAGAGGCTGATCCCGCCCGGTGAATGCCCCGGCGTGTGCAGCACCTGCAAGGTTCGATTGCCGAGGTCCAGCACATCGCCTTCCTCGACAAACCCGGTAGCGGGCGCTGCCTTGACCCGGTATTCGGCGTAGCACAACGGGCAATCCGGGTGCGCTTCGAACATGTCGTCGCCGACGAAGGCCCGGCTCAGATCATTTTCGCCATCCGGCGCTGCCAGAATGTCCGCCTCGGCGGGATGCACCAGCCGTTCGGCAAACTCGTGATGCCCGGCGATGTGGTCGAAATGGCAGTGACTGGCCACCGCCACCAGCGGCCGTTCGGTCAGCCATGGCAGTTGCTCGCGCAGGCTGACCAGCCCGGAACCGCTGTCGAGCAACAGATCCTTGTCCCGACCCTGAACATGCCACAGGTTGCAGCGATAGAACGGGCGGATGTACGGCTCGTGAATCAGCCGAATGCCGTCACTCAGGGTTTGCACTTCGAACCACTGATCGCGAGAAACAATCTTCATCAAGCATTTTCTCCAGACGAAAAAAACGGGTGTGGCAACCGACGCCACACCCGCCGAAGAAAGCATCAAGTCGTTGTGTTCAGCTTAGATCGCGCTGGCCACCGCGTTTGGGCGACGGGACATCAGGCTGACCACCACAAAACTCACCAGACCCACAGCCAGGCTGTAGTAGATCGGCGTGTTGGCGTCCAGGCCGTCCTTGAACATGAACAGCAGGGCGGTGGCGAAACCCAGACCCATGCTGGCGATGGCGCCGGCGGTGGTTGCGCGTTTCCAGAAGATTGCACCGATCAGCGGGATCAGCATGCCGCCCACCAACAGGTTGTAAGCGAGGGTCAGGGCGCTGATCACGTCGTTGACCACCAGCGCGATGGCCAGGACCACGGCACCGGTCAGCAGGGTGAACAGGCGGTTCACACCCAGGCTCGACTGTTTGCCGCCACGCAGTTTCGGCAGCAGGTCTTCGGTCAGGGTAGTGGCCGCGGCGAGCAGGCCGGCGCTGGCGGTGGACATCATTGCGGCCAGGGCAGCGGCGATCACCAGGCCACGGATACCGTCCGGCAGCGACAGTTTGACGATCGCGGCGAAGGCGTTGTTGACGTTGTCCAGATCCGGAATCAGTACGTGTGCCGCCATGCCGATGAGAGCACAGGCCAGACCGTAGAGAATGCAGTAGATGCCCGCGAGGCTACCGGCGTACTGAGCCACTTTTTCGTTCTTGACGGTGAACACCCGTTGCCAGATGTCCTGACCGATCAGGATGCCGAAGAAGTAGATCATGAAGTAGGTGATGATCGTGTCCCAGCCGATGGTGGTGAAGTTGAACGCCGTCGCCGGCAGTTTCAGCACCAGCTCATCCCAGCCGCCGACGCGGTACAGGCAGATTGGCAGAAGGATGAACATCAGGCCGACAGTCTTGATGATGAACTGGACGATGTCGGTCAGGGTCAGCGACCACATGCCGCCGATGGCCGAGTACACCACCACCACGCCACCGCCGAGCAGCACCGAGACCCAGAACGGCAGGCCGAACAGCACTTGCAGCACGGTGCCGATGGCGAGGATCGAGGTCACGCCGATCATCAGCGCGTAGGCCAGCATGATCGCCGCGCTCGCCGAGCGGGCCATCGGGTTGTAGCGTTTTTCCAGCACCTGGGTAACGGTGTAGATCTTCAGTTTCAGCAGCGGCTTGGCCAGGAACAGGTTCAGCGCCACGATGCCGCAACCCAGTGCCGCGCACAGCCAGAAACCGGAGATGCCGTGCACGTAGCCCAGACGCACGGTGCCGACGGTGGACGCGCCACCGAGAACGGTCGCGGCCATGGTGCCCATGTACAGGCTCGGGCCGAGGTTACGTCCGGCGACGAGGAAGTCCTCGTTGGTCTTGGCCTTGCGCATGCCGAAGTAGCCGAGCAAGAGCATGCCGGCCGCGTAGATGAGGACGACGAATAAATCCAAAGCCATGATGGCGTGTCTCCGATTGTCTTTTTTATGAGGTGGAACACTGTGGGAGAAGGCTGACTCCCACAGACGATTCGTTTCTTCAGGCGGCCTGACGCAGCGCCGCTTCAGCCGGCGCATGGGCGCCTTTGCTCCGGGGATCCTTCGGGCCGTAGACCAGCGCCGGTTCCGGGAACAGGCTCAGCAGCATCAGGTACATCACCGAGGCCAGGCCCAGGGTCACCAGCAGGCTGATGTCGATGCCGCCGGCCAGTTCACCCAGCGGGCCGACGAACTGCCCCGGCAGGTTGACGAAGCACAGGCCGACAGCCGCGCTCGGGATCCACGCGCCCAGACCGCGCCAGTTCCAGCCGTGGCTGAACCAGTAGCGTCCGCCTTGCTCGCCGCGCGTGAACACTTGCAGGTCGTCCGGGCAGTAGAAGCCGCGACGCACCACCAGGCCGATGATCATGATCACCATCCACGGGGTGGTGCAGGTGATGATCAGCACGGCGAAGGTCGACACGCTCTGCACCAGGTTCGCCGCGAAGCGCCCGATGAAGATGAAGGCGATCGACAGCACGCCGATCAGCAACGTCGCCTTGACCCGCGACAGCAGGCGCGGAAACACGCTCGACATGTCCAGCCCGGTGCCGTACAGCGACGTGGTGCCGGTGGACATGCCGCCGATCACCGCAATCAGGCACACCGGCAGGAAGAACCAGCTCGGCGACACCGCCAGCAGACCGCCGACGTAGTTGTTGGCCGCGATGTAGTCCGGCGCCTGGATCGCCACGATGGTCGCGGTGGTCAGGCCGAACAGGAACGGGATGAAGGTGGCGATCTGCGAGAAAATCACTGCCGCCATGATCCGCTGACGCGAAGTTTCACGCGGGATGTAGCGGGCCCAGTCGCCGAGGAACGCGCCGAAGGAAATCGGGTTGCTCATGGCCACCAGCGCGGCGCCGATGAACGCGGCCCAGAAGCCCGGCTGACCGAGGCTGACGGTGCCGGCGTAGTGCGAATCGAAGGGACCGGCGAAGGCGAAGATGCCCAGCAGGAACAGCAGGCTCGCGCTCCACACCGCGACCTTGTTCACCCACAGCAGGAAGCGGAAGCCGTAGATGCACACGGTCAGCACCAGAATCGCGAACAGACCGTAGGCCAGGCCCAGGGTCAGGTCGGTTTCCGGCAGGCCGATCAGGCGTTTCGCACCACCGATCAACGCATCTCCCGAACTCCACACCGAGAGCGAGAAGAAGGCGATGGCGGTCAACAGCGACAGGAACGAACCGACGATCCGCCCGTGCACGCCGAAGTGCGCACCGGACGACACGGCATTGTTGGTGCCGTTGAGCGGACCGAACAGGCCCATCGGTGCGAGGATCAGCGAGCCGAGCAGCACGCCCGAAACAATCGCCCAGACGCCCGCCTGAAAGGACAGGCCGAATAGCACCGGGAAACTGCCGAGCACGGCGGTGGCAAAGGTATTCGCGCCGCCAAAGATCATGCGGAACAAGTCCACAGGACCGGCGGTGCGTTCGTTGTCCGGGATCTGTTCGACCCCGTGGGTTTCAATCTGCGTAAGGCTTTGGTCTTTGTTGTTGTTATTCATGATCTGCTCCGATCACAAAGGCGCGCTCATCGTGCGTGAGCGTCACCTGTTTGGCTAAGGGGGTGGCAGCCCTTCCGGCATTGCGGACAAATGTTCGTGGCAGGCCAGCCAATGGCCTTGTTGTTCTAGGCTCGACGCTTGTTTTCTGAAAACAATCGTCTCGCGCTCCTGGCTGAAGTGTTGCTCCCCTTGCATGCGCAGCTCGGTGGCCACGTCATGGATGAAAATCGCCACATCACCTTGCAGGCTGACGAAGGCGTTGCTCGAGGTGCACGACAGCACCTCGAAGCCATCCTCGGCGCGCCAGCTGTCCCACAACGCCTGATAGGCATCGCGCGACAGCAGGGGCTGTTCGAGGGTGTAGAACACGAAGCTCGCATCGGCGCTGAACGCGCCGAAGTAGGCTTCGCGATCGTTGCGGGCGAAGGCGGACACCAGATCGGCGGCCGCTTTCAGAACCTGATCACGTTCGTTCATGACCCGACCCTCAGCGGTGGACCACACCCGGCAGTACGCAGAGCATTTCGTACAGCAGGTTGGCGGCCAGCAGCGAGGTGTTGCCGGTGGTGTCATAAGCGGGCGAGACTTCTACCAGATCGCAGCCGATCAGGTCGAGGCCCTGACAGCCGCGAACGATTTCAATCGCCTGAATGGTCGTCAGACCACCGATTTCCGGGGTGCCGGTGCCAGGCGCCCAGGCCGGGTCGATGCCGTCGATGTCGAAGCTCAGGTACACCGGGCCGCCACCGACTTTCTCGCGCACTTCGGCCATCAGCGGTTCCAGCGACTTGTGCCAGCACTCTTCGGCCTGAACGACGCGGAAGCCCTGATCGCGGCTCCAATTGAAGTCGTCAGCGGTATAGCCCTGCGCACGCAGACCAATCTGCACCACACGGTCGCAGTCCAGAAGACCTTCCTCGACGGCGCGACGGAAGGTCGTGCCGTGGGCGATCTTCTCGCCGAACATGTGATCGTTGACGTCAGCGTGAGCATCGATGTGCACCAGTCCGACCTTGCCGTGCTTTTTGTGGATGGCACGCAGGATCGGCAGGGTGATGGTGTGGTCGCCACCCAGGGTCATCGGGATCACGTTGTGCTCGAGGATGTTGTCGTAGGCTTCTTCGATGATGCGCACGGCGTCGAGCAGGTTGAAGGTGTTGATCGCCACGTCACCGATGTCGGCAACCGACAGCGAGTCGAACGGCGCAGCGCCGGTGGCCATGTTGTACGGGCGGATCATCACCGATTCGGTGCGGATGTCGCGCGGCCCGAAGCGGGTGCCGGGGCGCAGCGAAGTACCGATGTCCAGTGGCACGCCAACGAAGGCAGCGTCCAGGCCGGCAGCGGTCGGTACATGGGGGAGTCGGAGCATGGTGGCGATGCCGCCGAAGCGCGGCATTTCGTTGCCGCCCAGTGGTTGGTGAAGAATCTTGTCCACGGGTAGGGCCTCATCGTCTTTGTTTTATTTATGTCGGCGCGCCGCATTCGCAAGGTCACGGGCACCGCTGTGGGCCGATTCTGCGAAATGTAGTGCGGCGGAAGAATCGCTACGGGCAAATACTTAGTTCAGAATTTTCTAAACTAATGCCGGGGAGGTGGATAGACTTCTCGCTGATCGTTCCCACGCTCTGCGTGGGAATGCATCCGGTGACGCTCCGCGTCACAGCCGTGAAGCGGACGCAGAGCGTCCAAGGCGGCATTCCCACGCGCAGCACGGGAACGATCTACGTAGAACGATCCTTGGAGTAAACATGGCCAACGCTTTACCCGACCTGAAACTTTTGCGCATCTTCGTCAGCGTCGTGCGTCATCAGGGGTTTGCCAACGCGCAGCAGGAACTCAACCTGTCGACGTCGGCGATCAGCACCTACATGAGCCAGCTCGAAGCCGCGCTGGGTCTGGTGCTGTGCCACCGCGGGCGTGGCGGTTTCAGCCTGACCAGCAAGGGCGAACTGTTCCATCAGGAAACCCTGCGCCTGCTGGCCGAACTCGAAGGTTTCGAGCAATACGCCGCCGCGCTCAAGGGCGAATTGCGCGGCACGCTCAACCTCGGGGTGATCGATTCCACGGTCAGCGACAAAGCCCTGCCGTTTGCCGAAGCCATCGGCGCCTACAGCCAGGAACACCCGGCGGTGCATTTGCACCTGTCGGTGATGAGTCCCTACGAACTGCAACTCGGCGTGCAGGACAACCGCCTCGATCTGGCCATTGGTGCATTCTCCACGCGCATGAGCGGTCTGGTGTACATGCCGCTGTACCGCGAACAGCACTGGCTGTATTGCAGCAGCCGTCACCCGTTGTTCAACGAGCGGCGGATTCCCGAGCAGGTCATCACTCAGCAACGCATGGTCGGTCGGGGCTACTGGAGCCAAGCCGAACTGGCGCGCCACGGTTTCAAACACAGTGCTGCGACGGTAGAAAGTATGGAAGCGCAGCTGATTCTGGTCCTGTCCGGCGCCTACATCGGCTACCTGCCGGAGCACTACGCCCAAGCCTGGGCCGACAAGGGCGACCTGCGGGTGCTGCTGCCGGCGACCTTCGGTTATCAGGCGCCGTTTTCCATGATCATGCGCCGTGGCCGCAGCCGCGAGCCGCTGATCCAGACTTTCCGCGATCTGCTCAAAGCGCAGCTCAATCAGGCATAAGCACATGTCCAGACCCCAATGCCCGCGCTGCCTGCGCCCACAAACCCATTGCCTGTGCCCGCTGATCCCCAGCCTCGACAGCCGCACCCGGGTGTTGCTGTTGCAGCACCCGAGCGAGGTCAGCCACGCGCTCAACACAGCACGGCTGGCGGCGCTCGGTTTGAACAATGCCGAACTGATTGTCGGCGAGGTGTTCGAGGATCTGCCCGCGCTGCTGAACCGGCCGGGCTATCAGGCGCGGTTGCTGTTCCCGGCGGATGATGCGCAGCCGATGCAGGCGTACACCGCGTCCGATGAACCGCTGCTGCTGGTGGTGCCGGACGGCACGTGGCGCAAGGCGCGCAAGATGTTGCACCTCAATCCGCTGCTGGCGGCGTTGCCACGGGTGACGCTGGCCGAGGGCGGGGTTTCCCGGTATCGGCTGCGCAAGGCACCGGGGCCGGGGGCGTTGTCGACGATTGAGGCGATTGTGCAGGCGTTGCAGACGCTGGAAGCACCAGCCTCTTTCGAGCCGTTGCTCAAGCCGTTCGAGGCGCTGATCGAGGGGCAGATTGCGGCGATGGGGGAGGAGACTTTCCAAAAGAATCACGGAGGCTGATCGCACTCGCCCTGATCGTTCCCACGCTCCGCGTGGGAATGCCGCCCGGGACGCTCCGCGTCCCTTCGCGACGGTGACGCAGAGCGTCACTGGATGCATTCCCACGCAGAGCGTGGGAACGATCAAAAATCCGGCTAATTATCAACGCTCGCGCATCGCTTCGGTCCGGGCCTTGAGCACCGGTTTGAGCAGGTAATCCAGCACGCTTTTCTCCCCGGTAATGATGTCCACCGTCGCCACCATCCCCGGAATGATCAGCAGCGGTTTCACATCCCCGCCCAAATGGTTTTTGTCGGTGCGCACCTGGATCAGGTAGAAGCTGTTGCCCTTGTCGTCGGTGATGGTGTCGGCGCCGATCAGCTCAAGCTTGGCGCTGAGCCCGCCGTAGATCGTGTAGTCATAGGCACTGAACTTGACCATGGCTTTCTGGCCCGGATGCAGGAACGCCACGTCCTGCGGCCGGACCTTGGCTTCGATCAGCAGGTTGTCTTCCAGCGGCACGATTTCCACCATGTCGCTGCCCGGCTGCACCACGCCACCGATGGTGTTGACCTTCATCTGCTTGATCACGCCACGCACCGGCGAGGTCACGGTGGTGCGGCTGACGCGGTCGTCGATGGCGATGCTCGACGCAGTGATTTTCGACAGGTCGGTGCGTTTCTCGTTGAGCTCCTTGGCCGCTTCGGAACGGAAGGTCTGTTCCGATTCGTCGATCTTGCTGCGGATCTCGGCGATGGCCGATTCGGCGCGGGGAATCGCCAGGGTCGTGGCATTCAACGAACCGCGAATTTCCACGGCGCTGCGCTTGAGCCGCAGAATCTCCACCGGCGACACGGCACCGGTCTTGACCAGCGGTTCGGACATGTTCATTTCCTGATTGACCAGCGCCAGGCTCGAACTGTACTGGCTGGCTTTCGAGCGAAACTCCGCCAGTTCCTGGGCTTTTTGCCTCAGTTGTTCCGACAGTGTCCGCTGCTCGCTGGCCAGCCGCCGTTGCCGTTGTTCATACAGCGCGCGCTCGTCCTCGGCCACTTGCGGAGCCTTGGCGATCACCTCGTCCGAAAGCTTGAACGGCCGGCCTTCGGCTTCGGCAGACAAGCGTTCGACCTGCGCGGTCAGGGCATAACGATCGGCCTCGCTCTCACCCTTGTTCGACAGAAACCGCGTGTCATCCAGACGCAGCAAGGTGTCGCCCTTGCTGACCATTTGCCCTTCACGCACGAAGATCTCGGTGACGATCCCGCCTTCGAGGTTCTGGATCACCTGGACCTTGCTCGACGGAATCGCCTTGCCTTCGCCCATCGTTACTTCCTGGAGCACCGCGAACTTGGCCCAGACCAGCGCACTGATCAACAGCGCTGCCGCCAGCCACACGGTGATGCGCGACCAGCGCGGTGCGTCCTGCAACGAGGCGCCGGCGGTTTCCGGCATGAATTCGGCTTCGGCGCTTTTGCCGAAGCTGTCGAAGTAACCGCGCGGTTTTGAAGAAGACGAAGCAGACATGGGGCAACTCCTAGACCGCTGCCGAGCCGACCCGGCCCTTGCGCAGTGCATCGATGACCGCTTCTTTCGGACCGTCGGCGACGATCCGGCCGTTGTCCAGTACCAGCAACCGGTCCACCAGACTCAGCATCGAGGTACGGTGGGTGACCAGCAGCAAGGTTTTGCCCTGCACCCAGCCGTGCAGCTTCTGGCGCAGGACGTCTTCACTGCTGTTGTCCATGGCGCTGGTGGGTTCGTCGAGCAGCATGATCGGCGGGTCGAGCAACAGCGCCCGGGCCAGCAGCACCGCTTGGCGCTGGCCACCGGAGAGCAGTTGACCGCGCTCACCCACCGGCCGATCGAAGCCTTGCGGATGCTGGCGGGCCAGTTCGGTGACGCCGGTCAGTTCGGCGACTTCGAGCATCCGCGAATCGCTGATGTAGCGAGCGCCGAGGGTCAGGTTGTCACGCAGGCTGCCGGCCAGCAGCGGCAGGTCGTGGGCGACATAACCGATTTGCTGGCGCAGGTCGGCGACGTCCAGTTGCCGCAGGTCGAGGTTGTCGAGCAGCAATTGGCCTTCTTCCGGTTCGTAGAACCCCATCACCAGCCGCGCCAGGGTGCTTTTGCCCGAGCCGCTGCGACCGATGATGCCGATCCGTTCGCCGGGTTTGACGCTGAAGCTGACGTTGCTCAGGGCCGGGGCGTTCTGGCCGTTGTAGTGGAAGGTAACCGCGTTGGCGTCCAGCGCGCCTTGCAGTTGCGTGCGCTCCAGCGGCCGCTGTTTGCCGTCGCGCTCCTGGGGCAGGGACATCAGCGCGTCGGTGCTTTTCATGGTCAGTTGCGCTTGCTGATAGCGGGTAATCAGCCCGGCGATCTGGCCCAGCGGGGCGAGCACGCGGCTGCCGAGCATGTAACTGGCCACCAGCGCACCGACGCTGAGGTTACCGGCGATGATGCTGTAGACACCGGCCACAATCGTCGCCATCCCCGAAAACTGCTGGATGAACAGCGTGCCGTTGGTGGCCAGCGCCGAGAGATTGCGCGCATGGCTGTCGAGGCGGGTGAGGGCGCCGTGGGTGCTTTCCCATCTGTGCTGGCGCTCGCTTTCGGCGCTGCACGCCTTGAGGGTTTCCAGGCCGCCGAGGGTTTCGATCAGCAATGCCTGACGCTCCGCGCCGAGGCTCAGGCTTTTCTGCACGGTATCGCGCAGACGGGCCTGAATGATCATCGCGAACACGATCGTGATCGGAAATGCCAGCAGCGGAATCACTACCAGCCAGCCACCGAGCAGGCCGATCACCACCAGCATCAACACCACGAAGGGCAGGTCGATCAGGCTGGTCAGGGTCACGGCGGTGAGAAAATCCCGCAGGCCCTGAAAGTCGTGAATGCTCTGGGCGAATCCGCCGATGGTCGCCGGCCGGGCCTTCATCGCCATGCCGGTGATGCGCTCGAATAAAGTCGCGGAAAGGATCACGTCGGTCTTCTTGCCGGCAGTGTCCAGCAGGTGCGCGCGCACCACCCGCAGCACCAGTTCGAAACCGGTGCCGATCAACAACCCGATCGCCAGCACCCACAGGGTCGATGTGGCCTGATTCGGCACCACGCGGTCGTAGGTCTGCATGACGAACAGCGGCACCATCAGGCCCAGCAGGTTGATCAGGAAACTGGCGAGGATCGCGTCGCTGTACAGCCATTTCGACAGCTTCAGGGTGTCGCGAAACCACGCCTGCACTCGTGGCACCAAAGGCGAGCGCAGGTCTTCCAGTTCATGCCGGGGCCGGGCGAACAGGGCCTGGCCGCTGTAGTGTTCGGTGAGTTCTTCACGGCTGACCCATTGCTCGCCGCCGTCGGCTTCACTCGGCAGAATCAGCGCCTTGCCGTCTTCGGCAAACCGCCGCAGCACTGCCGTACGCCCATTGCCCAGCAGCAACAGCACCGGCAGGTTGAGCGTTGAAATGTCGTTGAGTTCCCGGCGCAGCAAGCGCGCCTGCAACCCGGCCCGGGCTGCGGCGCGGGGCAGCAGGTCCAGGCTCAGGCGTTGTTTGTCCAGGGGCAGGCCGGCGCTCAGGCTGGCGCGACTGACCGTCGCGCCATGGAGTTTGCAGAGGATCAACAGACCGTCGAGCAACGGGTCATCGAAGCTCAGCCGCGGATCGATCCCGGTGTTACCGGGTTGCATGCTGGTCATATTGATCGCTCCCGTTGAACTGGCTCGGCTATCCACATCAACCCTGTGTTACTGCGAGGCGTTCAACCGTACTGATCGTTCCCACGCTCTGCGTGGGAATGCAGCCCGTGACGCTCCGCGTCACTGGACGCGGAGCGTCCCCAGAGGCATTCCCACGCGGACGGTTCGACGCCTCGACGTGGGAACGATCAGGGTGCGGCCTTCGGCAGCGCCCGCACGCGGGACTACTTCAGTTCCGGCAAGCGCGCTTCGTTCTTCACCTCGGTCGCGGCTATCGCATCGGCCGGCAGCACGATCCGCTGCTTGTTCAGCAACTGGCCCATGTTCGCCAGCACGCGGTACATCGAATATTCCTCGGTGTAGCGGATTTCGGTGTAGCGACGGTTGGCGTTGTACAGCTCGTTTTCACTGTCGAGCACGTCCAGCAGGGTGCGCTGGCCGAGGCCGAACTGATCCTGATACGCGGCGCGCACGCGCTTGGTGGTCTCGGCGTATTCGCGGGCGGTCGGGGTCTGTTTCTTGGCGTTGACCATGGCGTTCCAGGCCAGGTGAATGTTCTCGTTGAGCTGACGCAGGGCGTTGTTGCGGATGTCCATCGCCTGGTTGATCTGATGCGCATCGGAGGCCAGCCGCGCCTTGTCGCTGCCGCCACGGAACAGGTTGTAGTTCATCACCACACCGACCCGCCATTCGTTGTCATGGCCCTCGTCGCCCTGCACGTTGTTGTTGGCGCCAACCGCGGCTTCGGCATCGAAGCGTGGATAGAACGGCGACTTGGCGACTTCGTACTGGCTCTCGGCCGATTGCACGTCGGCCTGGGCGGATTTCAGATACGGGTTGTTCTCGACCATGCTCTGCTGGGCTTCAGGCAGGGTGGCGGGCAACTCGCCACGGGTCGAGGCGGGCGTTTCCAGCTCATCGGGCATGCGCCCGACCACGCTGTAGAAGTTCGATTCGGCGTCCGCCAGGTCGACTTCGGCGGTGTCGAGGTTGTTCTGCGCCAGCGCCTTACGGGCAACCGATTGATCGGAGTCGGCGGTGCTGCCCACGCCGCGCTCGGTACGCAGGCCGATCTGGTCGTTGACGCGCAAGTGCGCCTGCAGGTTGTTCTTGGCCAGGGTCACCAGTTCACGGCGCTTGAGCACTTCGAGGTAGACCTCGATGGTGCGCAGGGCCAGGTCCTGAGCGGTGCCTTGCGCGTAATACGCGCGCGAGTTGGAAACGCCCTTGGTGCGTTCAACTTCGTTGGCAGTGTTGAAACCGTCGAACAGCATCTGCCGCAGACGCAGCTCGGACTGGGTGTAATTGAGGATTTCGGTGTGGTGGTTACCGAAGGCCCGGGTGTTGGTGTTGTCGCTGTAGCCACGCCCGTAAGCAGCGTTCAGATCCACCGACGGATAGAAGCCGCCCTTGGCGACCTTCACTTGTTCATCAGCCGACAGACGCGCATCCACGCGTGAGGCAAGTTCCGGGTGGGTGGCGAGAGTGCTCTGGATCGCTTCGGTGAGGTTCATGGCCTGTGCCTGGGAAGTGCAAGCCATGGCCAGCAAAACCGCGCTGCAGAGGGGGGTTAGTACGCGCATGGGTGCATCTCCCTGAGTCCTGATGGTGTTTCGCTGTCGCCAATTTATTGACGATATTTTTAGTAAAAAGCGTTTCATGCCTGTAACAACAGAGCTAAGAACATCCTGAAGCGTAGCTAAGAAAAAATTTTCATATGGGTTATGCCAAAAAAAACTTATGCGGTTCGCCAAATCCAGCACATTGTTCCACTCGAAAGCCTTTGTTTTATGCGCGTTAGGGAGCACAGAAAGGCTTGAGGAAAGTTCCACTCACTTTGCGACATACGGCGAAGTACTGCTAAAGGGGAGGGACGCGTAGCGGCTGATGAGCGACAGTTTTTTGTCACTCGGGTGATTCACCACCGTTACGTAGCGCTAGTGGGAATGCAGCATTGAACAGAGACTCCAACTGCTTGATGGCATTGGCGTTTCTGGATTTGTGCAACCTGCGAAACGAACTGTCGAGGTGCGAGCGTCGCCCCGACAACCCGCTTGAGCCATGGGCTGCTTCGCGAACCAGCGCCGACGGTGGTCGGCAGCGGAGGAATGCACATGGCAACGCTCATCGGGATCGTCACTAAAGTCATTGGTCAGGTTTTCGCTCAATCGGCAGACGGCAGTCGGCGCCCATTGGTCGAAGGTGATCGTCTGTTTGCAGGCGATCAATTGATCACCGGAGCAGAAGGGGCGGTTGCCGTCCATCTGCAAAATGGCCAGGAACTGACCCTCGGTCGCGACAGCAGCCTGACCATGAGCGGCCAGTTGCTGGCCGATCAGGCCGCCCACGTCAATGCCCCGGAAGCGGTGACCCCGAGCGAGTCGCAACTGACCGACGTCGAACAGATTCAGAAAGCCATTGCCGCCGGCGATGACCCGACTCAAACCGCCGAAGCGACGGCGGCCGGCCCCGGAGCCACCGGTGGCGTGCCGGGTGCGCTGGGCGGCGGCCACAGTTTTGTGTTGCTGACCGAAGTGGCGGGCCGGGTCGATCCGGTCATCGGTTTCCCGACGGCCGGGTTCAACGGCATTCCGGAGTTTCCCGAAGAGCGGCATAACGCGGTGATCGACAACGGTGACGGCCAGGCCGCCCCGATTGTTCCGCCACCAACGCCGGTCAACAACCCGGTGACCCTCGGCGGCCTGTCCGTACCCGGCGGCGAATTGACCCTCAACGAAGCCAATCTGCCCGACGGTTCCGCTGCCAACCCTGGCGCGCTGACCCAGACCGGCAGCTTCACGGTGTCGGCGCCGGATGGCCTGAGCAGCCTGAGCATCGGTGGCATCAACGTGATTGTCGGTGGCGTGCCGATCGGTTTCCCGCAATCGATCACCACGCAACTGGGCAACACCCTGACCATCACCGGCTACAATCCGGCCACCGGCACGGTCAGCTACAGCTACACCCTCAACGGCAACGAAACCCACGCGGCGGGCGACGGTGCCAATAACCTCAGCGAACAATTCACCGTGATCGCCGGCGACAGCAATGGCGACACCGCGACCGGCACGCTGGACGTCAACATCACCGACGACGTGCCGAAAGCATTCGATGACAACAATGGCACGGCGACAGAGACTCAACTGACGCTGACCGGCAATGTGCTGACCAACGACGTGCAAGGTGCCGACCGCGTACCAGTCGGCGAGAACGCCGGTCCGATCACCCCCGGTACATTCATCGGGACTTACGGCACATTGGTGCTGAACGCCAACGGGACCTACACCTACACGCTGAATACCAACGATGCGGACTTCAAAAACCTGCACGGCGGTGGCAATGGCACCGAGACTTTCACCTACACCATTACCGACGCCGACGGCGATACCAGCACCGCGAACCTCGTCCTGCAGATCCACAACAACGACGATCCGGTGATCATCAATGGCCTCGACGTGAATGGTGGCGAACTCACCGTCTACGAAAAAAACCTCGGCGACGGCAGTGCGCCGGATTCGGCGGCCCTGACCCAGAGCGGCTCCTTCACCATCACCGCGCTGGACGGCGTCACCACGCTGACCATCGGCGGCATCGCCGTGGTCACCAATGGCGTAGCCGCAGGTTTTCCGCAATCCATCGTCACGCCGTTGGGCAGCACGCTGACCATCACCGGTTTCAACGCTGCAACCGGCGTCGTCAGCTACAGCTACACCCTGGTCGACAACGAAGCGCATCCAAACGCCAACGGCGCCAACGTGCTGAACGAGCAGTTCGCCGTGACCGTGATCGATGACAACGGCACCACTGCCAACGCCACGCTGGACGTGAACATCGTCGACGACCTGCCAAAAGGCGTGGACGACAGCAACGCCGGGACTGCCTCGGAAACCAACCTCACATTGACTGGCAACGTCCTGACCAACGACGTGCAAGGCGCCGACCGTGTACCGACCGGCCCCAATGCCGGCCCGATCACCGCCGGCACTTTCACCGGGACTTACGGCACATTGGTGCTGAACGCCAACGGGACCTACACCTACACGCTGAATACCAACGATGCGGACTTCAAAAACCTGCACGGCGGCGGCAATGGCACCGAGATCTTCACCTACACCATCACTGACGCCGACGGCGATACCAGTACTGCGAACCTCGTCTTGCAGATCCACAACAACGACGATCCGGTGATCATCAATGGCCTCGACGTGAATGGTGGCGAACTCACCGTCTACGAAAAAAACCTCGGCGACGGCAGTGCGCCGGATTCGGCGGCCCTGACCCAGAGCGGCTCCTTCACCATCACCGCGCTGGACGGCGTCACCACGCTGACCATCGGCGGCATCGCCGTGGTCACCAATGGCGTAGCCGCAGGTTTTCCGCAATCCATCGTCACGCCGTTGGGCAGCACGCTGACCATCACCGGTTTCAACGCTGCAACCGGCGTCGTCAGCTACAGCTACACCCTGGTCGACAACGAAGCGCATCCAAACGCCAACGGTGCCAACGTGCTGAACGAGCAGTTCGCCGTGACCGTGGTCGATGACAACGGCACCACCGCCAACGCCACGCTGGACGTGAACATCGTCGACGACCTGCCAAAAGGTGTGGACGACAGCAACGCCGGGACTGCCTCGGAAACCAACCTCACATTGACTGGCAACGTCCTGACCAACGACGTGCAAGGCGCCGACCGCGTGCCGACCGGCCCGAATGCCGGCCCGATCACCGCCGGCACTTTCACCGGGACTTACGGCACGCTGGTGCTGAATGCCAACGGGACCTACACCTACACGCTGAATACCAACGATGCGGACTTCAAAAACCTGCATGGCGGCGGCAACGGCACCGAGACTTTCACTTACACCCTGACCGATGCCGACGGCGATACCAGTACTGCGAACCTCGTCCTGCAGATCCACAACAACGACGATCCGGTGATCATCAATGGCCTCGACGTCAACGGTGGCGAACTCACCGTCTACGAAAAAAACCTCGGCGACGGCAGTGCGCCGGATTCGGCGGCCCTGACCCAGAGCGGCTCCTTCACCATCACCGCGCTGGACGGCGTCACCACGCTGACCATCGGCGGCATCGCCGTGGTCACCAATGGCGTAGCCGCAGGTTTTCCGCAATCCATCGTCACGCCGTTGGGCAGCACGCTGACCATCACCGGTTTCAACGCGGCCACCGGCGTCGTCAGCTACAGCTACACCCTGGTCGACAACGAAGCGCATCCAAACGCCAACGGCGCCAACGTGCTGAACGAGCAGTTCGCTGTGACCGTGATCGATGACAACGGCACCACCGCCAACGCCACGCTGGACGTGAACATCGTCGACGACCTGCCAAAAGGTGTGGACGACAGCAACACCGGGACTGCCTCGGAAACCAACCTCACATTGACTGGCAACGTCCTGACCAACGACGTGCAAGGCGCCGACCGCGTGCCGACCGGCCCCAATGCCGGTCCGATCACGGCGGGTACATTCACCGGGACTTACGGCACGCTGGTGCTGAATGCCAACGGCACCTACACCTACACCCTCAACACCAACGATGCGGACTTCAAAAACCTGCACGGCGGCGGCAATGGCACCGAGACCTTCACCTACACCATCACTGACGCCGACGGCGATACCAGTACTGCGAACCTCGTCCTGCAGATCCACAACAACGACGATCAGGTCTACCTTAACGGCCTCGACGTCAACGGTGGCGAACTCACCGTCTACGAGAAAAACCTTAGCGACGGCACCAGCCCCAACATTCCGGCCCTGACCCAGAGCGGCACCTTCACCGTCACCGCGCTCGACGGTCTGCAGACCCTGACCGTGGGCGGCATTGCCGTGATCACCAACGGCGTCGCGGCCGGGTTCCCGCAATCGGCGGTCACGCCGCTGGGCAGCACGCTGACCATCACCGGATACGACCCGGCCACCGGCGTTGTCAGCTACAGCTACACCCTGGTCGATAACGAAACCCACCCGAACGCCAACGGCGCCAACAGCATCACCGAGAACTTCAACGTGGTGGCGACCGACACCGATGGCAGCACCGCCACCGGGCAGATCAACGTCAACATCATCGATGACCTGCCGACCGCCAAGCCTGACGCAACGTCAGTGCAGGAGGGCGGCACCGTCAGCGGCAACGTGCTGGACAACGACATCGGCGGCGCCGACGGCCCGGCTGTCAGCGGTGCCGTGGTCGGCGTGCGCGCCGGATCCGACACCTCGACCTCAGCCATCGGCGGCCTCAACAGCAACATCAACGGCACCTACGGCTACCTGACCCTCGACGCCAACGGCAACGCGGTCTATCACAGCAACCCGAATGCCGTGAGCGGCCCGGGTGCGGTGGACGTATTCGTGTACACCGTGCGCGATTCCGATGGCGATGAAAGCACCACCACTATCACCATCGACGTCTACAACAGCTGCCTCAAAGCGGTCAGCGACAACGACGTCACCGTGTACGAAAAAGCCCTCGACCTGACCAAGGACGGCCAGGATCTGGCCGCCGGCACGGTCACCGGCAGCGATCCGGCCAGCACCGGGGAAACAGCGTCCGGCACGCTGGTCGGCTCGGTCACCGGCGCTGTAGGTGCGATCAGCTATGCGCTGGTCGGCAGCGCCACCGGCAACTACGGGCAGATCGTGCTCAACCCCGACGGCACGTACACCTACACCCTGACCTCACCGGCCAGCACCACCCCGCACGCCGATGACGGCGCCAACACCCTGACCGAAACCTTCACCTACCAGGCGACCGATTCGCTGGGCAACGTCGTCACCAGCACCATCGTGGTCAACATCGTCGATGACGTGCCGAAGGCGATCAACGACAGCAACGCCAGCACCGCGTCGGAAACCCAGTTGACCCTCAACGGCAACGTGCTGACCAACGACGTGCAAGGCGCCGACGTGGTGGCAACCGGTCCGAATGCCGGCCCGATCACCCCCGGCACCTTCATCGGCACTTACGGCACCCTGGTGCTGAACGCCAACGGCACGTACACCTACACCCTCGACACCAACGATGCGGACTTCAAAAACCTGCACGGCGGTGGCAACGGCACCGAGACCTTCACCTACACCCTGACCGATGCCGACGGCGACACCAGCACCGCCAACCTGGTGCTGAACATCCACAACAACGACGATCCGGTGGTCCTCAACGGCCTCGACGTGAATGGCGGCGAACTCACCGTCTACGAGAAAAACCTCAGCGACGGCACCAGCCCCGACATCCCGGCGCTGACCCAGAGCGGCACCTTCACTGTGACGGCCCTCGACGGTCTGCAAACCCTGACCGTGGGCGGCATTGCCGTGATGACCAACGGCGTCGCCGCAGGCTTCCCGCAATCGATCGTCACTCCGCTGGGCAGCACGCTGACCATCACCGGTTACAACCCGGCTACCGGCGTGGTGAGTTACAGCTACACCCTGGTCGATAACGAAACCCACCCGAACGCCAACGGCGCCAACAGCCTCACCGAGAACTTCAACGTGGTGGCGACGGACACCGATGGCAGCACTGCGACCGGGCAAATCAACGTCAACATCATCGATGACTTGCCGACCGCCAAGGCCGACACCGGCTCGGTGGCGGAGGGCGGCACGGTCAACATCAGCGTGTTGGGCAATGATGTCAGCGGTGCCGATGGTGCGGCCGTTGTGGTCGGCGTGCGTGCCGGCAGTGACACTGCGACCTCGGCCATCGGCGGGCTCAACAGCAACATCAACGGCAGCTACGGTTACCTGACCCTCGATGCGGCCGGCAACGCGGTCTATCACAGCAACCCGAACTCGGTGAGCCCGCCGGGCGCCACCGACACGTTCACCTACACCATCCGCGACAGTGACGGCGACGAAAGCACCACCACCATCACCGTCAACGTCGCCGACAGCAAACTCGTGGCCTCGACCGATCAGGACGTGACCGTCTACGAAAAAGCCCTCGACCTGACCAAGGACGGCCAGGATCTGGCCCCCGGCACGATCACCGGCAGCGATCCTTCCAATACCGGCGAAACTGCCAGCGGCACATTGGTCGGTTCGGTCAGCGGCGGCAGCGGGGCGATCACCTACACCCTGGTCGGCAGCGCCACCGGCACTTACGGGCAGATCCAGCTCAACGCCGACGGCACCTACACCTACACCCTGACCTCGGCGCCGAAAACCACGCCGAACGCCAACGACGGGCCGAACACCCTGAGCGAAAGCTTCACCTACAAAGCCACCGATGCGCTGGGCAACAGCACCACCAGCACCCTCGTGGTCAACATCGTCGACGACGTGCCCAAAGCGGTAGCGTCGGATCGTTCGGTGGCGGCGGTGGAGATCGACTCCAACATCCTCATCGTCCTCGACATCTCCGGCAGCATGGCCGACGCCTCCGGCGTACCGGGCCTGTCGCGGCTGGACCTGGCCAAGCAGGCGATCAGTGCCTTGCTCGACAAGTACGACGATCTGGGTGATGTGAAAGTGCAGCTCGTCACCTTCAGCAGCAACGCCACCGACCGCACTTCGGTGTGGGTCGATGTCGCCACGGCCAAGACCCTTCTGGCCGGCCTGAGTGCGGGCGGCGGCACCAACTACGATGCGGCCGTGGCGACCATGTACAACGCGTTCAACACCTCCGGCAAACTCACCGGGGCGCAGAACGTCGGCTATTTCTTCTCCGACGGCAAACCCAACGAGGGTGACATCGGCACCGCCGACGAGGCGACGCTCAAGGCGTTCCTCGATGCCAACAACATCAAGAACTACGCGATCGGCCTGGGCAGCGGCGTGAGTAACGCCAACCTCGATCCGCTGGCCTACGACGGCATCACGCACACCAACACCAATGCGGTGGTGGTCACCGATCTCAACCAGCTCAACTCGGTGCTCTCCGGCACTGTCGAGGGTGCGCCGGTCACCGGTTCACTGCTGGGCGAGGGCGGCACGTTCGGCGCGGATGGCGGGTTCATCAAGTCCATCGTGGTCGACGGCACCACCTACACCTATGACCCGAAAGCCAACAGCGGCCAGGGGTCGCTGACCGCCAGCGGCGGCGCCAACCACGGCACCTTCAACACGGTGAACAACACCCTGAGCATCGCCACCAACAACAGCGGCACCCTGGTGGTCAACCTCGACACCGGCGACTACAGCTACACCTCGCAGAAAACCACCAGCGTGGTGATCACCGAGAACATCGGCTTCACCCTCAGCGACAACGACGGCGACCTCGCCAGCTCGACCCTGACCGTGAAAGTGATCCCCAACGCGCCTCCGGTGGCGGTGGACGACCACATCATCACCAACGTGCTGTCGGGCAATATCGTGGTGCCGGGCGAACTGCTGCTGGCCAACGACACCGATCCGAACGGCGACACCCTCAACGCCACGCCAACCTCGTTCAACACCGGCTGGATCTCCAAATCGGCAGACTTCACCGGCACTGGCGCGATCAGCTTCACCGGCACCAATGCCAACACCGCCGCCAACCAGAACCTGGCCAACGTGCGCAATGCGTTCAGCGCCAACGCCGCGACCATGACCGCCGTGCTGGTGGTCAGCGGTTACCTCGGTGCGGTGACCAACACCAACGCCAACGATGAAGACCGCATCACCGTCAACCTGCGCCAGGGCGAAACCCTCAACCTGGACCACAACCTGGCGGCCGGTCACATCACCATGGAGTACTCGATCAACGGCGGCGCGTACATCGCCCTCGCGGACGGCCAGACCCTGACCGCGACGTCCGACGGCGTCTATCAGATCCACATCACCAACATCACCAACACCACGGGCAGCAACGCCAATGCGGCGGAGAACTACCAGCTGACCATGACCCTCAACTACGCCGGGGCCCACGACATCACCCCGGACTACCACGGCACCTACACCGCCAACGACAACCATGGCGGCAGCGATACGGCGAACGTGACCATCAGCTACCAGGACGGCCACACCCTCACCGGCACCTCGGGCGATGACGTGCTGGTGGCCGGCACCGGTGACAACATCATCAATGCCGGCGACGGCAACGATGTGCTGACCGCAGGCTCCGGCAACAACGAACTGCACGGCGGCGCCGGCAACGACTTGCTCTACAGCGGCCCGGGCAACGACCTGCTCGACGGTGGCAGCGGCATCGACACCGCCAGCTACGCCCATGCGACCGCCGGGGTGACGGTCAACCTCGGCCTGCTCGGTGCGCAAAACACCATTGGCGCCGGGACAGACACCCTGACCGGCATCGAAAATCTGGTCGGCTCGAACTTCAACGACACCCTGACCGGCGACAACAATAACAACGTCATCAACGGTGGCCTGGGCAACGACATCCTCAACGGCGGCGGGGGCGATGACCTGCTGATCGGCGGGATGGGCAACAACACCCTGACCGGCGGGCCGGGCGCCGACACCTTCCAGTGGCTCAAGGGCAACAGCGGCCATGACCTCGTCACCGACTTCACCCCCGGCACCGACAAGCTCGACCTGTCGCAACTGCTGCAAGGTGAAAACGGCACGTCGGCATCACTGGATGACTACCTGCACTTCACCGTCACCGGCAGCGGCGCCTCGGTCATGACCAGCATCAATGTCAGCGCCATGGCCGGCGCCACGCCGAACCAGACCATCGACCTGGCCGGCGTCAACCTCGCCAGCCATTACGGCGTGACGCCGGGGGCGGGCGGGCTGATCGCCAGCGGGCACGACACGGCGACCATCATCAACGGCATGTTGAATGATCATTCGTTGAAGGTGGACACGGTGTGAGCCGGGGCTGAAACGACAAAACCCGCCGTCCCGAGTAATCGGGGCGGCGGGTTTTTCTTTGCTCAGGCTACAGCGGCGCCTCAGCCTTCAGCTCCAGATCATCCAGCACCCGATTCACTGCCAGTTCCGCCAACATGATCAGTTGCCCGATGCCCAACAGCACATGCCGCTGCGGCGTATCGATCATCCCGGCGAAGTCGCTGGCCATGGTTTTGGCCGAGGTCAGCGTCTCACAGGCGTCGGCCAGCAGTTCTTCGCTGTCGATGCCGGGGGCGATGAGGTAGCGGGTGTTGGGTTTGAGCAGCGGTTTTCGGGGGAGCAGCGGATTGAGGTAATGATCGAGGGCGCGTTCGGCGGCTTCGTGGAATTTCTTGGAATCGAGGGTTTCGTAGGGGGAAGTCGAATCGGCTTCCGGCGGTTTTGGCGTGGGTTTGACCATGGATAAAGCCTCTAGAGTAGTGGAGGCGCCACGCTTCGCTGCTAAACGAAAGAGGTGGCGGCCGTACGCGGGTTAGCAGACCAGGACTCTAGAACCCGGCGCACCGAAGTGCCCCACGCAAAGCCGCCATAACGTGAACGGACAGGCGTGAGCCTGATCACGAACGAACGGCATTGTGCGTCTAGAGTAGATCCGGGCTGCTAAACCCGATCGCTGCTTTTCAGCGACCGCCAAACAATAGAACCCGCCCCCAAGGCGCACAAGCCGGCGGATTCTGGCGGATGCGTAGGCAAAGGCGCAAGGTTGCGTGGCTTTGCGGACATAACCTTAAACACTCTTCAACGAGTGTTTTTGAAGACCGAAAACAACGAAACCCGCGCTCCCAATTAAAGAGGAGCGCGGGTTTTTATAGTGAGGACTGGTAAATAAATGCGTCCCCATTTATTCCACGCCGTCCCGATCAAACGGGACGGCGGGTTTTTCTTTGCTCAGGCGACAGAGGCTCGATCGTTCCCACGCTCCGCGTGGGAATGCCTCAATGGACGCTCTGCGTCCGCTCTTTGGTACGCAGAGCGTCCCGGGCTGCATTCCCACGCGGACGTTTCGACGCCTCGACGTGGGAACGATCAGGCGATCAGGCTACAGCGGGCGCCTCAGCTTTCACCTCCAGATTATCCAGCACCCGGTTCACCGCCAGCTCACCCAGCATGATCAGCTGCGCAATTCCCAGCAGCACATGCCGATGCGAGCCGTCCACCAGCCCGGCGAAGTCATTGGCCATGACCTTGGCCGAAGTCAGGGTTTCGCAGGCGTCGGCCAGCAGTTCTTCGCTGTCGATGCCGGGAGCAATGAGGTAGCGGGTATTGGGTTTGAGCAGCGGTTTGCGGGGGAGCAGCGGATTGAGATAGTGATCGAGGGCGCGTTCGGCGGCTTCGTGGAATTTCTTGGAATCGAGGGTTTCGTAGGGGGAAGTCGAATCGACTTCCGGCGGGTTTGGCGTTGGTTTGATCATGGATAAAGCCTCTAGAGTAGTGGAGGCGCCACGCTTCGCTGCTAAACGAAAGAGGTGGCGGCCGTACGCGGGTTAGCAGACCAGGACTCTAGAACCCGGCGCACCGAAGTGCCCCACGCAAAGCCGCCATAACGTGAACGGACAGGCGTGAGCCTGATCACGAACGAACGGCATTGTGCGTCTAGAGTAGATCCGGGCTGCTAAACCCGATCGCTGCTTTTCAGCGACCGCCAAACAATAGAACCCGCCCCCTAGGCGCACAAGCCGGCGGATTCTGGCGGATGCGTAGGCAAAGGCGCAAGGTTGTGTGGCTTTGCGGACATAACCTTAAACACTCTTCAACGAGTGTTTTTGAAGACCGAAAACAACGAAACCCGCGCTCCCAATTAAAGAGGAGCGCGGGTTTTTATAGTGAGGACTGGTAAATAAATGCGTCCCCATTTATTCCAATTTTTATTTAAGTTAGGCAGTCCAGATGATTTCATCTATGACGAAACCAGCGTCCCCACCACTAGATTCTTCCATACCCGCTTCAATCTCCATGCTCGCAAAATGGCCGGCTGACAATATGTGGGAGAACGTTTTAGAACCATCACCCGTAATAGGAAGAGCCCCTTCATAAACGATAGAGTTATCCAGCGCCCGTAGTCGAACCGTAGGCCGATCACGATGCAGGGCCGAATACTTCAAACTGATGCCCTGCGAAACCTCTCCAAAGGTAAATAATGTATGAGACGTACATACAACCAGTAGTAAAGGGGCGGATATATAGATCTGCACGCGATAAATTCTGTAGGTAACGTTGCGCAATACAGTTACGGTGAGTCCACTAGGGAAAGTCTTGGGAACGGCAAGTTCGAAGTTATAACCAAGGGAACTAATCCAATTTTCGTGACCTAAGACCAAGCCGACGATGTTGAAAGTCCGCGCTGCCGACGTCTGGCCGGAACCATACAACGCCTTGGCGGTGAAGCTGTGAGGCGCTACGGTCAGGTCGGTCACTGTCAGCGTCCAGATCCCGGTCGTCGGATCGGCGGGAGGCTGCCCTTTGGATGTCGTGCCATCGAATACCTCGACTTTCTGGTTCTCGGCGGCCGTGCCGATGAGAGTCACGCTGGTTTTGACGGTGACGCCGCCGTCGGGGATTTCGACGCCTTCGGAATCCTCCGCTCGGGTG
>NZ_NEJJ01000019.1:0-167668 GCF_002113045.1 Pseudomonas sp. B26(2017)
GTACGGCAATTTCAATTCGGTGCCCGGATCGAACGCTCTTTCCACCAGGCCGTAGCTCAGCGGCAGCAGTTGCACATGGGTTTGTTGCAGCGGGCAAGCCGCGGGCGCAACGATGGGGGCTTTCGAGGCGGCGGCAGCGTCGAGGATGGCGGGATGGGTCATGGGCGCGCCACCCCGGTGACGAACCTGATGGTGACTGAGTGAGCGACGATAAACATTCACAGGTCCTGGTGATATCCAAACACAGGACTTTGCTGGGCTTCGCGCTCAGGCGCAGTCAGATATTTCCAGGCTTCTTGTAGGATGCGTCTCTGAAAAATGAACTACACGGCAACAAACTGCGCACCGCAACAGTGCAGCCGACCACACGAAGCGCTCTAAATCGCGACCAACAAGTCACTGTTGTGATCCACTCGTACGGGCAAACATGCACTTCGTCGGTGCGTTACACCGTGCAGCCCGCAAGATTCGAGGTCCTCCCACCGATTGTCGAACAATTCATCCGATTGCCCTGGCCCGCTCTAGGATCTGACCTAGACTGGTTTTCGCGGAGCTAAACCGAGCGGTCACAAAGCCGAAAATTAATCGAAACTTTTGCTGATCGCACCGGGTCATCTGAACAACTGGGCCAAAGCGTTTGGTTCGTTCCTTGCAACGGCCTCTTCACCCATTCTGCTTGCGCGTGTTGGGTAGCGTTTGCTCACCGATGCGTGGCGCGTTTGCGCCCGGCCACAGGACTTGGCCATGGACATCGCTTGTTCAAGACAAGAATCAGATCAAACAAAACGGGAGATTCATATGATCAGTGCGGCATTGGAAATTCAGGGAGAACGGGCTCATCAGCCGATGGGTGAATCGAGCACCGTAAGCGTTCCCGGCAGCCGGTCGATCAACGTCCCGGGCACCAAGACACTGACGCCAGTGGCCAGTCAGAACCCCAACAAGAAGAAAGTGTTGTTCGTGACCTCGGAAATCGCCGATCTGGTGAAGACCGGTGGTCTGGGAGACGTTTCTGCCGCCCTGCCCCGCGCCATGGCGCATCTGCATGACGTCCGGGTGTTGATCCCCGGTTACCCGCAAGTGATGAACAGCGAGAATCCGATCCATATCATCGGCGAACTGGGTGGCCACGCCGCACTGCCGCCCTGCAAGATCGGGCGCATGGACATGCCCGATGGTCTGGTGATTTATGTGCTGATCTGCCCTGAACTCTATGCCCGCGACGGCGGCCCTTATGGCGCCAACAACGGTCGCGACTGGCCGGACAACCACATTCGCTTCGCCCGTCTGGGCCTGGCAGCTGCCGACATCGCCGCCAACCTCGCCCAAATCCACTGGTGCCCGGATCTGGTGCACGCCCACGACTGGCCGGCCGGGCTGGCGCCTGCCTACATGCACTGGCGCGGGCAGCGCACGCCGACTCTGTTCACCATTCACAACCTCGCCTATCAAGGCGTGACCAGTCTGGGCTCGTGCCCGGAACTCGGGATTCCTGCCCATGCCCTGCAACAGGAAGGCATGGAGTTCTACGGCAAGATGTCGTTCCTCAAGGCCGGCATGGCCTATTCGAGCCACATCACCACGGTCAGCGCGACCTATGCGCAAGAAATCACCACCCCGGATTTCGGCTGTGGTCTGGACGGCTTTCTCGCCGCCAAGACCCAGCAAGGTTTGCTCAGCGGCATCCCCAACGGCATCGATGAAAGCTGGGACGCCGCCACCGATCCGCACCTGTTCGCGCCGTTCGCCATCGGCGACTGGGAAGGCAAGGCAATCAACGCCGCCCACGTGCGCGAACTGTTCGGTCTGCATGACTCCGAAGGCCCGCTGTTTGCCGTGGTTTCGCGTCTGGTCTATCAAAAAGGCCTGGACCTGACCGAAGCGGTGTCGGAATACATCGTCCAGAACGGTGGCCAGATCGCGATCATCGGTCGTGGCGAACCGGAAGAAGAACAGGCCATGCGCGAGCTGGCGCTGCGTTTCCCCGGCCAGATCGGCGTGCGCATCGGCTTCAATGAAACCGACGCCCGGCGCATGTTTGCCGGCAGCGATTTCCTGCTAATGCCATCGCGTTACGAGCCTTGCGGCCTGAGCCAGATGTACGCCCAGCGTTTCGGCTCGCTGCCGGTGGCACGCAATACCGGCGGGCTGGCCGACACCATCGAAAACGGCGTCACCGGTTTCCTCTTCAACGAATCGACACCGGACAGCTACCGCGAAGCCCTGAGCCGCGCGTTCAAGGTGTTTGCTTTCCCGGAACTGCTGCACGCGATGCGCTGCCGGGCGATGGCCGCGCCGTTCAACTGGTGCAAAGCCGTCGAACCCTACGCCGAACTCTACGAACAACTGGTGGCCAAGGCACTGGGCAAAACGCACCACAAATAACCAGGGAGGTTTCAACGATGGCGTCACGGACACCTGAAAGCTGGCCACACGGCGCGATCATGCTGGATGCCGACCACACACAGTTCGCGTTGTGGGCGCCGGATGCGTTTTACGTCAGCGTCGAGCTGGAAGACGGTCAGTCCCTGCCCATGCTGCCTCAAGGCGATGGCTGGTTCGTGATCAAGAGCCGTTGCCCGGCCGGCAGCCGCTACCGTTTCAATATCGATGGGGAACTGGAGGTGCCCGACCCCGCCTCCAGGGCGCAGGACGGAGACCTCGACCGTCACAGCGTGGTGGTCGATCCTCATCTTTATTCCTGGCGCAACACCACCTGGCACGGCAGGCCGTGGAATGAGGCGGTGATCTACGAACTGCATGTCGGTGCACTCGGCGGGTTTGCCGAAGTCGAGCAGCATCTGGCGCGTCTGGCCGGGCTCGGCATCACGGCCATTGAACTGATGCCGATTGCGCAATTTCCCGGTGATCGCAACTGGGGCTACGACGGTGTGCTGCATTACGCGCCGCAAGCGAGTTACGGCACGCCGGAACAACTCAAACACCTGATCGACAGCGCCCACGGTTATGGCCTGGCGGTGATTCTCGACGTGGTTTACAACCATTTCGGTCCCGACGGCAATTATCTGCATCGCTACGCCAAAGGCTTTTTTCGCGAAGACAAACATACGCCGTGGGGCGCGGCCATCGATTTTCGTCGTCGCGAAGTGCGGGACTTCTTCATCGAAAACGCATTGATGTGGCTGCTGGAATACCGTTTCGACGGCCTGCGCCTGGACGCGGTGCACGCCATCGAGGACCCGGATTTCCTTCAGGAACTCGCCCGGCGCGTACGTCAGCAGATTGACCCGACCCGCCACGTCTGGCTGACCGTGGAGAATGAACACAATCAGGCCAGCCTGCTGGAAGACGCCTACGATGCTCAGTGGAACGATGACGGCCACAACGCTTTGCATGTGCTGCTGACCGGCGAGACCGACGCCTATTACGCCGACTACGCCGAGCAACCCACCGAACAACTGGCCCGCTGCCTGAGCCAGGGCTTCGTGTTTCAGGGGCATACCACCCGACATGGCACACCCCGTGGCGAGCCCAGCGAGCATCTGCCCTCCACCGCGTTCGTGCTGTTCCTGCAGAACCATGACCAGATCGGCAACCGCGCCTTTGGCGAACGCCTGCATCAATTGGCCGACCCGCGCGCGCTTCAAGCCGCCACGGTGCTGTTGCTGCTATCGCCGATGATTCCGCTGATGTTCATGGGCGACGAATACGCTGCCGAACAACCGTTCCTGTTCTTCACCAGCCATCACGGCGAATTGGCCAAGCTCGTGCGCGAAGGCCGACGCAACGAATTTGCAGCGTTCAGCGCCTTCGCCGACCCACAGCGACGGGAGCAGATTCCCGATCCCAACGCCGCGCAGACTTTCCATGCCTCGCAACCGCGCCTGACCGGCAGCGGTACGCCGGCACAGCAGGCGACACTGGCGCTGTATCGGCAACTGTTGCAGTTGCGCCACCAGCACATCATTGCGCATTTGCCCGGTACGCAGGCGCTCGGCGCCCACGTACTGGGCCGCGGCGCCGTCAGCGCACGCTGGCGGCTGGGCGATGGCAGCGAGCTGCGAATCGACCTGAACCTCGGCGACACGCCAGTGGTCAACCTTCCACAGACCGAACCGGTGTGGCTGTTCCGCCAGCCCGCCACCGCAGGTCTGACGGATGAGGGGCAACTGCCCCCGTATTGCGCGCTCGTCAGCCTCACGGCCGCAACCCCTTTGCCACCCTTGGATGGAGAGCGCCTATGAGCGATGCGCAACTGGAAATTCTCGCCAGCCGGGCCGGCCTTGCCGTCGACTGGATCGACGCCAATGGCCGCCAGCAAAAAGTCGCCCCGGCGGTGCTGCGCAATGTTTTGACCGGCCTCGGTCACCCGGCCGGAACGGCCCAGGAAATCGACGCCAGCCTGCTCGAACTGCAACAAGTACAGGAAAACCGCCATCTGCCTCCACTGCTCACCGCAGACCTCGGCGTTGGCCTGGATCTGGCCCGCTATTTCCAACCCGAAACCCCTTGCGAGATTCACCTTGAAGACGGCTCGCGCCTGAGCCTCAAGCTGGACGCCAAGGCCGTGTTGCCGGGCGAGATTCCGGTCGGCTACCAGCAAGTGCACATCGCCGATCAACAATTCACTCTCGCCGTGGCACCGGAACGCTGCTTCAGCGTCGGAGACGCGGTGGACAGTCCGATCCCCCGCGTGTGGGGCCTGAGCGTGCAGCTTTATGGCTTGCGCCGCCCCGGCGATGGCGGCTTCGGCGACACCCAGGCCCTGGAAGAACTGGCCCGGGTGGCCGGCGAACGTGGTGCCGATGCGCTGGCGATCAGCCCGCTGCATGCGATGTTCAGCGCCGACACCGGGCGCTATAGCCCCTACTCGCCGTCCAGTCGGCTGTTTCTCAATGCGCTGTACGCCGCGCCCGGCGCAATTCTTGGCGAGCGCGCGCTGCGCGATGCGATTGCCGCAGCCGGCCTGACCGATCAGTTCGAACAACTGGAAAACCTGAAACTGATCGACTGGCCAAAAGCCGCCGAGGCCAAACTGAAACTGCTGCAAGCCTTGTACGACGGTTTCATCAGTGGCGAACACCCGTTACATGCAGACTTCTCCAGCTTCCGCGATGCCGGTGGCGAAGCGTTGGAAAACCATTGCCGCTTCGAAGCCATCCAGGAAATGCGCGCCGCCCAAGGCGAAAGCCTCGACTGGCGCCAATGGCCGGAACACTGGCAGGACCCGCGCGGCGCTGCCCTCGGCGCGTTTGCCGAGGAATACGCCGAGCGCATCAGCTACTTCGCATTCTGCCAATGGCTGATCCACCGCTGCCTGGAACGCGCCCAGACCGCCGCCCGCAGCGCCGGCATGGGCATCGGCCTGATCGCCGACCTGGCGGTGGGTGCCGACGGTGCCGGCAGCCAGGCCTGGAGTTTTCAGGATGAACTGCTGGCCTCGCTGACCGTCGGCGCGCCACCGGACATTCTCAATCGATCCGGACAGGGCTGGGGCATTTCCGCGTTTTCCCCGGAAGGTCTGGTGCGCAACGGTTTTCGCGCGTTCATCGACATGCTGCGCGCCAACTTCGCCCATGCCGGCGGGCTGCGCATCGACCATGTCATGGGTCTGCAACGGTTATGGGTGATTCCCAACGGTGCAGCCCCGGCGGACGGCGCCTACCTGTATTACCCGGTGGACGACCTGCTGCGTCTGCTGACACTCGAGTCCCATCGCCATCAAGCGATCGTGCTCGGTGAAGACCTCGGCACCGTGCCCGATGGCCTGCGGGAAAAACTCATCGCCCGCGCCATGCTCGGCATGCGCGTGCTGTTGTTCGAACAGGACAACACTTTTTTCAAGCCGATACTCGACTGGCCGGACAACGCTCTCGCGACCACCAGCACCCATGATCTACCGACACTCAATGGCTGGTGGCATGGTCGCGACATCGACTGGAACGCGCGGCTCGGGCTCATCGATGCCAATGGCGAAATCGATTGGCGCCGTTATCGCGAACGCGAGCGCGAAGGCTTGCGCGGTGCACTGAGCCAGGATCCGCAAAACTTTCGCGAGGAATCCCACGAGGCCGATCAGGTGGTCGACGCCGCTGTACGTTTCCTCGGCCACACCCGAGCGCCGTTGGTGCTGCTGCCACTGGAAGATGCGTTGGGTCTCGACGAACAGGCCAACCTGCCCGGCACCATCGACACCCACCCCAACTGGTCGCGTCGCCTGCCCGGCACCAGTGAAGCGCTGCTTGACGGCGTCGACGCCGCGAGACGCCTTGAACTGTTGGCTTGCGCGCGTCTTCAGGCAGCCGAGCGTGACCGATGAGTACATTGCCTATCCAGACACCGCGGGCCACGGTCCGCCTGCAGTTTCATCGCGGCTTTACCCTTGATCAAGCAGTGCCGCTGGTGCCGTACTTCGCCCGGCTCGGCATCAGCCACATTTATGCCTCGCCGTTGCTCGCCGCCCGCGCGGGCTCGATGCACGGCTACGATGTGGTCGACCCGACCCGCGTCAATCCGGAACTCGGCGGCGAGCCGGCCTTGCGTCGCCTGGTCGCCAGCCTGCGCGAGCATGGCATGGGGCTGATCCTCGACATCGTCTCCAATCACATGGCGGTCGGTGGCGGCGACAACCCGTGGTGGCTCGATCTGCTGGAATGGGGACGGCTCAGCCCCTACGGCGAGTTCTTCGACATTCAGTGGCACTCGCCTGACCCCTTGATGGAAGGCCAGTTGCTGCTGCCGTTTCTTGGCAGCGATTACGGCGTCGCGCTACAGGACGCGACCCTGCCGCTGGTGTTCAACGCCGAGAGCGGTGCCTTCCATGTCGAGCACTACGAACACCACTTCCCGATCTGCCCCGGCGATTACGGCGAACTGCTCAAAGCCGATGACACCTCGAACGAAGCGCTCAAAGCCCTGGCCAACCGCTTCAGCGCGCTCAGTTATCAGACCGACGCCCGCTCGCTGGCCCTCCCGCTCAAGGAAGAACTTCAGCAACTGGCCAGCGACCCCGACGTTCTGCAGGCCATCCAGCGCAACCTGACCCGCTACGATTCGAAGACCGAAGACGGGTTTCAGCGCCTGCACCAATTGCTCGAGCGGCAAAGCTATCGTCTGGCGAGCTGGCGCACGGCGGCGGATGACATCAACTGGCGGCGCTTCTTCGACATCAACGAACTTGGCGGTTTGCGCGTCGAGCGTCCGGCGGTGTTCGAGGCCACCCACGGCAAGATTTTCCAGTTGATCGGCGAAGGCCTGATCGACGGCCTGCGCATCGACCACATCGACGGCCTCGCCGATCCGCGCAGTTACTGCCGCAAACTGCGCCGGCGCCTCGACCACCTGGCACCGGGCCGTCACTTGCCGATCTACGTCGAGAAGATTCTTGGCGACGGTGAAACCCTGCCCACCGACTGGTCCGTGGACGGCAGCACCGGTTACGAATTCATGAATCAGTTGTCGCTGCTGCAACACGACCCGGACGGCGAACATGTGCTGGGCGATTTGTGGAAACGTCGCACCGAACGTCCCTCTGCGTTTATCGAAGAAGCGCAACTGGCGCGTCAGCAGATCCTCAACGGTTCGCTGGCCAGCGATTGCGAAAGCGTCGCCCAGGCCCTGCTGCAAGTGGCGCGCGATGACCTGATGACCCGCGACCTCACGCTCGGCTCGATCCGCCGGGTGTTGCAGGGGCTGATCGTGCACTTCCCGGTCTATCGCACTTACATCACTCCGATGGGCCGCTCCGCGCGGGACGAGGTGTTTTTCCAACAGGCCATGGACGGGGCGCGGCAGGCATTGAGCGAAGCCGATTGGCCAGTGCTGGACTCCGTAGCCGGCTGGCTCGGCGGCCAGCCGTGGCGACGCAAGCCCCGTGGCCGTTCGCGCAAGATTCTGAAACACGCCTGCGTGCGCTTTCAGCAACTCACCTCGCCAGCTGCCGCCAAAGCGGTGGAAGACACCGCGCTGTATCGCTCGGCGGTGCTGCTGTCGCGCAATGACGTCGGCTACAACACCGAACAGTTCAGCGCGCCGATCAGCGACTTTCACGCGGTGAACCAGCAACGGCTGGCGAGCTTCCCGGACAACCTGCTGGCCACCGCCACCCACGATCACAAACGCGGCGAAGACACCCGCGCGCGGCTGGCCGTGCTCAGCGAACGCAGCCACTGGTACGCCGAACAGGTCGAGTTGTGGCGTGCCCTCGCCCGGCCGCTGCGCCATGACGATCAACTGCCGTCGTCGGCAGACGAATTGATCCTCTATCAGGCGCTGCTCGGCAGTTGGCCGCTGGACCTGCGCGACGACGATCAGGCCGGTTTCGCCGACTACGCCAAGCGTGTCTGGCAGTGGCAGCAGAAAGCCCTGCGCGAAGCCAAGCTGCAAAGCAGCTGGAGTGCGCCGAACGAGGCTTACGAAAACGCAGCCCAAGCGTTCACCGAACAATTGCTGCTGGCCCCCGAAGGCGAACTGCTGCGCGGGGCGCTGGCCAAGACCGTCAACAGCATCGCCGCGGCCGGCGCCCTTAACGGGCTGGCGCAAACCTTGCTGCGCATGACGGTGCCGGGGGTGCCGGATCTGTATCAGGGCAACGAGTATTGGGATTTCAGTCTGGTCGATCCCGACAATCGCCGGCCGGTGGACTACGGCCTGCGCGAACAGACCCTGAAGGCGACACCCGCCCAGGAGCTGTTATCGGGTTGGCGTGACGGGCGAATCAAGCAGGCCTTGATCGCTCAGGTGCTGCAGTTGCGCACCGAACACAGCGAATTGTTCCGCCGCGGTTCGTACCAGGCCCTCGAGGTACTGGGCAGCCAGGCGCACAACGTGCTCGCGTTTGCCCGCGAGCATGGGGGGCAACGGGTCATCGTAGTCGTGCCGATCCGTTGCGCAACACTGCTGGAAAACAGTGCCATACCGAAGGTCGATGCGCTGCGCTGGGGCGATACGCGGGTGGTTTTACCGTTCGACGCCTCTGACGAAAATCTGAAGGGACTTTTTTCAAGCAGCGCAGTCACAAAAAACAGGGAGCTGCACGTCAGCGCCGCGCTGGGGGATTTCCCGGTCAATCTGCTTATTCAACACGTCTAGCAGCATGAGTTCAGTTCAGGAGCATTGCGATGAGTACCGACGATAAACGCATCCGCGAATTCGCCTATCAGATCTGGGAATCAGAAGGAAAACCCGAAGGCCAGGAAGCCCGCCACTGGGAGATGGCGCGCAAACTGGCCGAAGCCGAAGCGCTGGCACCGAAGAAATCGCCCAAGGCTGCCGGCAGTAAAACCGCCGGCAAGACCGCCACCAGCAAAGCCGCCGACGGCAAGGCGCCCGTAGCCAAACCCAAAGCGACCGCGGCCAAGGCCAAGCCAGCCAGTGCCGCCAAAGTTATTCCCCCGGGCGAAAAAGCCTCAGAGAAAAAACCTCGCGCACCGCGCAAGCCGCCAGCGGTCTGACGCGTCCCCAACCATTGAATTGAATGACCGTGTGGCGGGTTCGCTCGCCACCGAGGGCGCACTCGTCCTCGAAAAAATACCCACCCCCGATTTTTTGCAGGAGCACCTATGACCCGTCCAAAGAAAGCCGAGCCCGCCGCGCACGCCGAACCCTCGCGCATCCGTGAAGGCTTGCCCTTCCCGCTCGGTGCGACCTGGGATGGTCTGGGGGTCAACTTCGCGCTGTTTTCCGCCAACGCCACCAAGGTTGAGCTGTGCATTTTCGACGATGCCGGCGAAGTCGAGCTCGAACGCATCGAACTCCCGGAATACACCGACGAGATCTACCACGGCTATCTGCCCGATGCGCATCCCGGGCTGATTTACGGTTACCGGGTCTACGGCCCGTACGACCCGGCCAACGGCCACCGCTTCAACCACAACAAATTGCTGATCGATCCGTACGCCAAACAACTGGTCGGCGAGTTGAAATGGTCAGAGGCGCTGTTCGGCTACACCATCGGTCACCCGGACGCCGACCTCAGCTTTGACGAGCGCGACAGCGCGCCCTTCGTCCCCAAGTGCAAAGTCATCGACCCGGCACACACCTGGGGCCACGACCATCGCGTCAGCGTGCCGTGGGACAAGACCATCATTTACGAGACCCACGTGCGCGGCATCAGCATGCGCCACCCTTCCGTGCCGGAAAACGTGCGCGGGACGTTTGCCGGGCTGATGGTTGAAGATGTGCTTGAACACATCCGCAAACTGGGTGTGTCGACCGTCGAACTGTTACCGATCCACGCCTTCGTTAACGATCAGCATCTGTTGCACAAAGGCATGACCAATTACTGGGGCTACAACAGCATCGCGTTCTTCGCTCCGGACCCGCGCTACCTGGCCAGCGGCAAGATTGCCGAGTTCAAGGAAATGGTCGCGCACCTGCACGATGCCAATCTCGAAGTGATTCTCGACGTGGTCTACAACCACACCGCCGAGGGCAACGAGCAAGGCCCGACCCTGTCGATGCGCGGGATCGACAATGCCTCGTACTACCGCTTGATGCCGGACGACAAGCGCTTCTACATCAACGATTCCGGCACCGGCAACACCCTCGACCTGAGCCACCCGTGCGTGCTGCAAATGGTCACCGACTCGCTGCGCTATTGGGCCAGCGAAATGCACGTCGACGGCTTCCGTTTCGACCTGGCGACCATCCTCGGCCGTTATCACGACGGTTTCGACGAGCGCCACAGCTTCCTTGTCGCTTGCCGCCAGGACCCGGTACTGCGCCAGGTGAAAATGATCGCCGAGCCTTGGGACTGTGGCCCCGGCGGTTATCAGGTCGGCAACTTCCCGCCGGGCTGGGTCGAGTGGAACGACAAGTTCCGCGACACCGTACGCGCGTTCTGGAAAGGCGACGACGGCCAGCTCGCCGACTTCGCCAGTCGCATGACCGCCTCCGGGGAAATGTTCAACCAGCGCGGCCGCCGGCCTTATTCGTCGGTGAATTTCGTCACTGCCCACGACGGTTTTACCCTCAACGATCTGGTCTCCTACAACGACAAGCACAATGAGGCCAACGACGAAAACAATCAGGACGGCAGTAACAACAACCTGTCATGGAACCACGGCGTCGAAGGCCCCACCGACGATCCGGAAATCAACGCGCTGCGCCACCGGCAGATGCGCAACTTCTTCGCCACCTTGCTGCTGTCCCAGGGCACGCCGATGCTGGTGGCCGGCGACGAATTCGCCCGCACCCAGGACGGCAACAACAATGCCTATTGCCAGGACAGCGAAATCGGCTGGGTCAACTGGGACCTGAGCGAAGACGGGAAGGCGCTGCTGAAATTCGTCAAACGCCTGATCAAGTTGCGTCTGGCCTATCCGATCCTGCGACGCGGGCGTTTTCTGGTGGGCGAATACAACGAGGACATCGGCGTCAAGGACGTGACCTGGCTCGCGCCGGATGCCACGGAGATGACCACCGAACACTGGCATGACGCGCACAACCGTTGCATGGGTATGTTGCTCGACGGTCGCGCGCAGGAAACCGGGATCCGCCGCAAGGGCGCCGACGCCACGTTGCTGCTGGTGTTCAACGCCCATCACGACATCGTCAACTTCACCTTGCCGGAAGTGCCTGAAGGCAGCTTCTGGACCTGCATGATCGACACCAACCAACCATCGATCCGGGGTCAGGAGCGCTTCACGTTCGGTCACGAGTATTCGGTCACCGGGCGTTCGCTGCTGCTGTTTGAACTGCAACGCGAAGAAGAGGACTGACATGGACTTGCCCGGCTATCTCTCACGGCACGCGCCGGATTACCGCGATACCACCGCTCTCGGGCTGTGTCTGCGGGAAATGGTCGAGGCCGGTCTCGACCGTCTGCCACTGCCGGGCAGCGGCCGCACGCTGGAGCGCTGGCAACGGCTGTCCGAGGTCGGCGGGCATGATCTGGGGCTGTGCAAACTCTACGAAGGCCACACCGATGCGTTGGCGATCATCGAGCAACTAGGTGGCTCGCCGACGCCCGGCAGCACATGGGGCATGTGGGCGGCCGAACCGCCGCAGGCGCGGGTTCGGGTCAGCCGGTCGGGGCAAATGGTGCGGTTGAACGGGCGCAAGGCCTGGTGCTCCGGCGCGGCGGTGCTCAGTCACGCCCTGCTCACCGCGTGGGATGAGGACGATCGTCAGCAATTGGTGGCCGTGGCCCTCGATCAACCGGGTGTGACCGTGACCGATCAGGGCTGGCAAGCGGTCGGTATGGCGGCCACCGGCAGCGTCGAGGTGCTGTTCGACGATGTCGAGGCCCAGGCGATCGGCGACCCTGGCGACTATCTGCAACGTCCGGGTTTCTGGCACGGCGGGATCGGGATCGCCGCGTGCTGGTACGGCGCCGCGAGGGAGATCGGCGAGCGCTTGCGCCAGCAATGTGCGCGACGTGAAGAACCCCACGCGCTGGCCAGTCTCGGCGCCGTCGACAGCGCCTTGCACGGGGCCGCTGAGGTGCTGCGGGTCAGTGCCCTGAACATCGACAGCAATCCTCACCGCAACGCCGAGTTGCTGGCCCGCCGCGTGCGCGCCGTGGTCGAGGATGCCGCCGAACAGGTCATTCGCGAGACCGGTCGGGCACTCGGCGCCGGGCCGTTCTGCAAGGATCCACACTTTGCCCGCCTGGCGGCGGACTTGCCGGTGTATCTGCGCCAGAGCCACGCCGAACGTGATCTGGCGGCATTGGGCCAACTGATCGCTCAGCAACCGCGCGAGGGTTGGGCCTTATGAAGCGCAATCCGATCGTCGGCGAGGGAACCTCACTGCACGAATGGCAGGGCTCACGTCATCTGGCGGCGGTGGACAGCATCGACATTCTCGAGCTGGTACCGCCGGGGTCGCGGGCGGTGGTGATCGCGCCGCATCCGGATGATGAAGTGCTCGGTTGCGGCGGACTGCTGCAACGGCTCGCGGCGGCGGGCCGAACCCTGCAATTGATCTCGGTCACCGATGGCAGCGCCAGTCATCCGGGATCGGATCGCTGGCCGGTGGAGCGCCTGAGCGTGGTGCGCCCGCAGGAGTCCGCCGAAGCCCTGCGCCGTCTCGGCCTGCCCATGCACCAGTTGCAATGGCTGCGCGGCGGCTTCCCCGACACCCAGGTCGCCGCGAGCGAGTCGATGCTGTGCGAATACCTGACCCGCTACCTGCATCCCGACGATGTGATCTTCACCACCTGGCGCGAAGACGGCCACAGCGACCACGAAGCTGTCGGCCGCGCCAGTGTCGAGGCGGCCCGGCGCGTGGGCGCGATCTGCCACGAACTGCCGGTCTGGACCTGGCACTGGGCAACCCCCGAAGACGCCGTCGTGCCGTGGGAGCGGGCGCGCAAGATTTTGCTCAGCCCCGCACAGGTCGCGCGCAAACGCCACGCGGTGCATGCGTTCGCCAGCCAGCTGGAAGGCGATCCGCAAGCCGGACTCGCTCCGGTGCTCGCGCCCTATGTCATCGATCGATTGCTGCAACCGTTCGAGGTGGTCTTTCTATGAGTGTCGAGGACCGCTACTTCGAAGGCCTGTTCACGGGCAACAGCGACCCCTGGGGATTTCGCCAGCGCTGGTACGAACAACGCAAACGCCTCGTGACGCTGGCGGCCCTGCCCCGTCCGCACTATCGGGCCATCTTCGAACCGGGGTGCGCCAATGGTGAACTGAGTGCGGCGCTGGCCGGGCGCTGCGATCGGCTGTTGTGCTGCGACACCAGCGCCGCCGCTGCCAATCTGGCGCGTACTCGGCTGAGCCTGTTCGACCATGCCGAGGTACGGCACGGACGCTTGCCGAGCGACTGGCCTGAGGAAAAATTCGACCTGATTGTATTTAGCGAAATCGGCTACTACCTCGACCGGCAGGATCTGACGGAAGTCATCCGGCGCATCAGCGATTCATTGACGGCGGACGGGCAACTGCTGGCCTGTCACTGGCGCCCGCCCATCGAAGGTTGCCCGCTCAATGCGCGACAGGTTCACGACCTGATTCACGAACAGTTGCACCTGCCGCGACTGGTTCTGCATCAGGAAGCGGACTTTCTGCTGGAAGTCTGGAGCCGCGAACCCCGTTCGGTGGCCGCGCTGGAGGGGTTGCGATGATCGGCATCCTGATTCCTGCGCACAACGAAGAGCAATGGCTCGATGAATGCCTGCGCGCGGCCTTGCGGGCCGCCGAAAACTCCCTGCTGGCCGGTGAACCGGTGGAAATCCTCGTAGTGCTCGACAGTTGTACCGATCGCTCGGCACACATCGTCAGCCAATACCCGGTGCAAGCATTGAGCATCGAAGCGCGCAATGTCGGTCAGGCCCGTGCGGTTGGCGCACAACACCTGCTTGAGCGCGGTGCGCGCTGGATTTCCTGCTCGGACGCCGACAGCCGCGTTGCCGAGGATTGGTTGGTGGCACAGTTGGGGCTGGGCACCGATGCGGTGTGCGGCACGGTGACCGTTGACCGCTGGCAAGACGGGTTCGATGAGGCGGCACAGATTCGCTATCACCGCGATTACCGGGCCTGCGATGGCCACCGGCACATCCATGGCGCCAATCTGGGTGTCAGCGCGCAAGCCTATGTCCGCGCCGGCGGCTTCGAGCCGTTGCCCCGAGATGAGGACGTGCAGCTGGTGCGTCAACTCGAGCGTTCAGGAGCCAGCATCGCCTGGAGCCATCGTCCGCAAGTCATCACCAGCGCCCGTCTGGACAGTCGCGCGCGGGGCGGTTTTGGCGACTATCTGCGACAGTTGGCACAGACTGAATAAAAAAAAGCGGATCAGGTTGATCTGTGACGCGACGAACCGCCCGTCTTGAGCAATACTCTGCTGCGCAGCAATCCAGGGTTCGGAGCGCTGCAGGGCTTTCCACCAGCCTTCACGGGTCGAACACGCCTGGAATGACCAGCGCTTGTACGACTGAGGGCGAGACTCAACAAGGACGTATCACTGATGAAATCGTTATCCCTCAGCGAGAGCGGCCTGCCGGCGCAGATCTGGAACAGCGCCCCGCAGCTCGACAACATTCCCGTCATCAATACTCACACTTTGGTGCCACCCGGCGTTCGCGCCGTGGTCATCGCCCCGCACCCCGGCGATGAAGTGGTGACCTGCGGCGGCCTGCTGCAACTGCTTTCCAGCCTCGGGCATCCCTTGCAACTGCTGTCGATCACCGATGGCAGCGCCAGTCATCCGGGCTCGCGTCAGTGGTCGGAAAAACGCCTGAGCGTGTTCCGCCCGCAGGAAAGCGTCGAAGCCCTGCGCCGTCTGGGCATGCCGATGCACAGCCTGAAATGGGTACGCGGCGGTTTCACCGACAACGCCCTGCTCGACCAGGAAACCCAACTGACCGAGTTCATCGCCCGCTACCTGCGCCCCGGCGACGTGGTCTTCAGCACCTGGTGCCAGGACGGCACCGCCGATCATGAAGCGGTCGGCCGGGCCAGCGCCAAAGCCGCAAGACAGGTCGGCGCCACTTTTCACGACGTGCCGGTCTGGGCCTGGCACTGGCCGGAGCGGGACCAGGCTCAGATACCGTGGCATCGCGCACGCAAACTGCGACTCGATACCTGGACCGTCGCGCGCAAGAGCCACGCCACCCATGCCTACGCCAGCCAGCTCATTGGCGAACCGGCGATCGGTATCGCACCGCTGCTGCCCAAGTCGATTCTGGAACGCATGCGCCTGCCTTACGAAATCGTCTTCGTCGACTGATGATCCGTCGGGCGCAGGCAGCCACTCAAAGTGAACTGCCCGCGTCCGGATCAGTCGCATGAACAGGCAGTCATGATTCAGAGGAGTGAACGTGTCCAGCGATCCGAAGCGTCATGCCGTCGACGCACAGACCTCGACCCCGTCCGCCATCCATCGCCTGCGGGTGCTGACGGTCAATACGCACAAGGGTTTCACCGCGCTCAATCGACGTTTCATCCTTCCGGAACTGCGTGAAGCGGTACGCAGCACCTCGGCCGATCTGGTGTTTCTGCAGGAAGTGGTGGGTGAACACGAGCGGCATTCCAGCCGCTACAACGAATGGCCGCAGACCTCGCAGTACGAATTTCTCGCCGACAGCATGTGGAGCGACTTTGCCTACGGCCGCAATGCGGTGTATCCCGATGGCCATCACGGCAACGCTCTGTTGTCGAAATACCCGATCCGCGAATACCGCAACCTTGACGTCTCGATCACCGGCCCGGAACGGCGCGGGCTGCTGCATTGCGTCCTGGATGTGCCGGGGCATGCCGAAGTGCATGCCATCTGCGTGCACCTGAGCTTGCTCGAAAGCCATCGGCAATTGCAGTTGCAGCTGCTCTGCCAGTTGCTCGAATCCCTGCCTGACGATGCCCCGGTGATCATCGCCGGCGACTTCAACGACTGGCAGTTGCAGGGCAACGTCGCCCTCGCCCGCCGCGACTACCTGCACGAAGCCTTCGAACGTCATCACGGCCGTCCGGCCAAGACTTACCCTGCGCGTTTCCCGTTGCTGCGACTGGACCGGGTCTACCTGCGCAATGCCAGCAGCCACGACCCGCAGATCCTTGGCAACAAACCGTGGACGCATCTGTCGGATCATTTACCGCTGGCAGTAGAAGTGCACATTTAGGGCGTAGACGCCATTTGTCTGCCGATTCGCCCGCTTCCCCTGTCAGTTCTGACAGTAGGCAGCTCATCATGCCCTTGTTAGGTTGAAACCGTTGCGCCGAACACCGGCGCCAATGCGTGGTGACCTTATGAACGCCTGCGGCACTTTCCTTGCCCGCCATCATTTGCTGGCCTTTTCAATCTGGCTGCTACTGGACTCCCCGGAGTCGGCGCTGGCCCAGTGCGCCTTCAGCCCGACAGCGGGTGACGATCAATACACCTGTGACAGTCCTGGCAGCGCGCCTCTTTCCGATCTGTCGGGCAACAACAGCTTGAGTTTTCCCGCCAATGGCACCGGCAATATTCCCGGCAACGTCACGTTCGGCGCCGGGGCTGATCGCGTGCTCATGCAGTCCGGGACAATTACCGGCGATCTCGATATGGGCAACGGCGCCAATGTGTTGCAGATCGACGGCGGCGTTATCGCAGGTGAGGTTCATCAGCGCAACGCTGTCGACACGTTCATCATGCACGCGGGCACTATCGGCTCACTGGCACAAGGCGATGGCTTCGACAGTTTCCAGATGACCGGTGGCACTATCACCGGGGCCTTTGAGGACGGCGACTTTGCGCAAATGAGCGGGGGCACGATCGGACGCGTCGACATGAAGCTCGATAAAAACGTCTTCGAATTATCCGGTGGGCGGATCATCAATAATCTGGTGACAGGTTTCGACGATGACACGATTCGGATCTCCGGCGGGCTGATAGGCGGCAATCTGAGTGTCAGTGGCGGCAATGACGCCATCACGATCACTGGCGGAGAAATTGTCGGTGAAATTCGCGCCAGTACCGGTGAAGACCGTTTGCTGTGGGACGGCGGCGGCATTGTCCGATCGGCGATTCTTATGGGTGGCGGCAATGACAACGCCACGCTGCGCAACCTTGATGACAGCGTGCTGGCACTGACGCCGAACCTTGATGGCGGTGCAGGCAACGATGTGCTGACGTTCGACAATACTCGCACTGCGCTGCCGGCGCGTTTCAGCAATTGGGAAACGGTGAACCTGAACAACGCCTCGCAGCTGGACCTGGGCTCGGGCGCCTTGCTGCTCGGCGACACTGTCAGCGGCACCGGTGCGCTGAACGTGGACGCCGGCAGCAGCGTGTTTTCCACCCAGGGCGCGGTGTCGCCCGCCGTGGCCGGACAAGCGGTGACTTTCAACAACGCCGGCATCATCGACCTGACCCACAACAATAGCCGCACCAATGACACGCTGACGATCAACGGCAACTACGTCGGCAATAGCGGGCAACTGTTATTGCAAAGCGTACTCGACGGCGACGGCGCACCCAGTGACAAACTGGTGGTCAACAACGGCAGCTTGAGCGGCGCAACCGCCATCACGGTGAGCAACCTCGGCGGGCCGGGCGGACTGACGCTGGAAAACGGCATTCAACTGGTGCAGGCCCAAGGCACTGCCGTGAGCAACAATTCCGCCTTCGTCCTCAACGGCCCGATTTCGGCGGGGGCCTATGACTACTATCTGTTCAAGGGTGGTGTCACCGCCGGCACCGAAAACAGCTGGTATTTGCGCTCCGCTGTGGTCGCCCCTCAAGTGCTGAGCGTGCCCAATCCCGACCCGACACTGCCGCCGATTCTGGTGCCGGTAGTGCCTGTGCCGGTGGCGGCCGCGATCATTCCGGCATCCGGGCAACCGGATCTGTCATTGGCCGTTCAGCCAGTGCTTCCCGTCGCCGTGGCGGGTAAGGCGCCGATTCCGATCTATCGTCCGGAAGTCCCCACCTGGTCGGTCCTGCCACCCGCGGCCGCCCAATTGACCCTCAGCGCACTTGGCACTTTCCACGACCGTCAGGGCGAGCAACGTCTGTTAAGCGAAACGGGAGCTTTCAGCGCCGGTTGGGGCCGGGTCTACGGCAAGAACCTCGACCAGACCTGGGCCGGCACCGTCACGCCAAGGCTGGACGGTTCACTCAATGGGTTTCAGGTCGGCAACGATCTGTACAGCTCACAGACCGCGGGCGGGCAAACCCAACGCCTCGGCCTGTTCGTCGGCCATAGCCGGATCAGGGGCGATGTGGACGGCTTCAACGAAGGCTTCGAACACAACAGCGCGGGCAAGATCAAACTGGAGGGCGACAGCTATGGCCTGTACTGGACGCTGACCGATCCGCACGGCGGGTACATCGACACGGTCGTGATGGGCACGCGTTTCGACGGCGACAGCCGCTCCGACCGTGGGGTGAAACTGGATAATCGCGGCCACGCCCTGACGCTCTCGGCAGAAACCGGTTACCCGTTCGCCCTGAACGACACTTGGGTGATCGAGCCGCAAGCGCAGGTGATCCACCAAAAGATCTCGCTCGACAGTCAAAACGATGGCATCTCGCGGGTATCGTTCGATTCCGACAGTGCATGGACCGGTCGCCTCGGTGCCCGGCTCAAAGGGCGTTATCAGCTCAACGGACTACCATTGGAGCCATACCTTCGGGCCAATCTGTGGCACACGTTTTCCGGCACCGATTCGGTGACATTCGACGGCACCACGACCATCGACAGTGATCAGAAATCGTCGACGGCGGATGTCGGTCTCGGCGTCGTACTGACCCTCGACCGCGCCGTGAGTATCTACGCCAGCACCGACTACAGCAGCAATATTGACAGTAACGACCTGCGTGGCCTGGCGGCAAATATGGGTATTCGCATCAGTTGGTAAGTCGATAGCAGGCTAAGCAAGCGCTCTGTTTCGCGGCTCGAAGCGTGTTTTCCCCAGCAAACAACAACTTAGATATGTGCATAAAAACAAACGCTTGCAATCTCTGATTCAGCCATACCACTCATCGTCCATTTTCTTGACGCATGGGCTCCGGTCTTCTTAGCTGTACCTTACTACCCCCGGAAGTACTACTCGGGGCGAACCTCAGGTCATTCGTCAAAACGGGCGGCCACGGGTTCGCCACGCTCCATTCGGTCGCCCCTCGTTCGGGGTAGGAGAGACGCCAAGGCGAGATACCACATGCGCTAGCAAGGTAGAACTCCATGAAAACCTCACTCACCTCACAAGAGATCAAAGTCACGTTCTGCACTGTTTCAAGTTCTATCTTGCTGTGCTCGTCCATGGAGGCGCAGGCGGGACCTGCGACGGACGAGGCCACGCCCTGGTATCGCCAGAACATCCCCGTCATGACCCTCCCCGCCACGATCGTGACCCCGGGCCCGCAACGCCTGAGCCCGCAACCGGATCTGCGCGGCGCCGACCTGATCACCGAAGACCTTGCTCCCTCCGCCTGGGATCAACTCTACGGCCAGACGTCCCGCCAGGCACAAACCGACGTCCTCAGCCCGGGCTTCGCCACGCCCGGCACCGGTGACTTCAAAGGCCCGGCCGTACTGACCCTGAAAAGCAGCAGCGGCCATACCCAGCAGGTCGGCCTGATCGGCGGGATCAACCGGATCCAGGCCAATGGCAACGGCCTGATCACCAGCCGCGCCCTCGCCGACCCGACCACCGACACCCTCAACCTGCAAGGCCAGAGCCTGGGCGCTTACTACAGTTTGATCGGTCCCCAGGGCTGGCACGTCGATCTGTCAGCCAGTGGCGGCCGGGTCAGCGGGTTCAGCCGAAACGAGCAAGGCGCACGCCTGGCCACAGAAGGCAGCGCGATGACCTTGTCGGTGGAAGGCGGATTCCCGATCGGCCTCAGTGAAAACTGGGTGGTTGAACCGCAGGCGCAATTGATCAACCAGCGCATCACCCTGGACACGCCCTATACCGGTTCGGGCAAGGCGTCTTCCAGTGATATTTCGTCGTGGAGCGGCCGGGTCGGTGCGCGTTTGAAAGGTAGCTACGACCTGAACGGTCTGCCGGTCGAACCCTACGTGCGCACGAACTTGTGGCACACGGTGTACACCGGCAATACGGTGACGCTGGATCAGGTGGACAAGATCAGCAGCAGCCGAAAATCCTCGACCGTGGAACTCGGCCTGGGGCTGGTGGCGAAAATGACGCCGACGGTGAGCCTGTACGTCAGCGCCGATTACAGCAGCGATGTCGACGACAATGACTTGAACGGGTTGATTGGCAGCCTGGGAGTCCGGATGCGCTGGTGAGCTCTTCTATTGACCGTTCCCACGTCGAGGCGTCGAACCGTCCGCGTGGGAACGATCAGTAATCCGCGAGGGAGCGATCTCGCGTGGGGGCGTCCCGTTACTCGCTTGGGCCCTCGGGCTTAAGGATCAACACCGCCAATGGCGGCAGGTTCAGTTCCAGCGACAACGCCTGCCCATGGCTCGCGACCTCATCGGTGAACGCACCGCCGCCGTTGCCATAATTGGAACCGGCGTAGGTGTCGGCGTCACTGTTGAGCAATTCCTTCCAGCGTCCGGCAAACGGCACGCCCACGCGGTACGACTGGCGCGGCACCGGGGTGAAGTTGGCCACCACCAGCACCGGCGTGCCGTCCTTGCTCCAGCGCAACCACGCGTAAACGCTGTTGATCGCATCGTCACCGATCAACCACTGAAAGCCTTGCGGCGCATCGTCCTGCTCGTGCAGCGCCGGCTCTTCCCGGTAGAGCCGGTTGAGGTCGCCGACCAGTTTCTGCACGCCTTTGTGCTCCGAATATTGCAGCAGATACCAGTCCAGCTGCTGGTCGTGATTCCACTCGCGCCACTGGCCGAACTCGCAACCCATGAACAGCAGTTTCTTGCCCGGATGGGTCCACATGAAGCTCAGGTAAGCGCGCAGGTTGGCGAATTTCTGCCAGCGGTCACCGGGCATCTTGTCGATCAGCGAATGCTTGCCGTGTACCACTTCGTCGTGGGAAATCGGCAGGATGAAACGCTCGGACCAGGCGTACACCAGACCAAAGCTCAGCTCGTTGTGGTGATGGGCGCGGTATACCGGGTCCTGCTGAATGTAGTGCAGCGAATCGTGCATCCAGCCCATATTCCATTTGTAGGCGAAACCGAGCCCGCCCTGCTGGGTACTCTGGCTGACACCCGGCCACGCCGTGGATTCCTCGGCGATCACCAGCGCGCCCGGAGCTTCCAGCGCCACCACGTCGTTCAGGTGGCGAAGGAAATCGATGGCTTCCAGATTCTCGCGACCGCCATGGCGATTGGGCACCCACTCCCCCGCCTTGCGCGAGTAGTCGCGATAGAGCATCGACGCCACCGCATCGACCCGCAGGCCGTCAATGTGGAAATGCTTCAACCAGTGCAGCGCCGAGGCCAGCATATAACCGTGCACTTCGGTGCGACCGAGGTTATAGATCAGCGTGTCCCAGTCCTGATGGAAGCCTTCCAGCGGGTTGCCATATTCGTACAGCGCGGTCCCGTCGAACTGCGCCATACCGTGAGCATCGGTCGGGAAATGTGCCGGCACCCAGTCGAGAATCACCCCGATACCGGCCTGATGGCAGGCGTTGACGAACGCCGCGAACTCGTCCGGCGTGCCGTAACGGGCGCTCGGGGCGAACTGCGACAGCAACTGATAACCCCAGGAACCGCCGAACGGGTGCTCCATGATCGGCATCAGTTCAATGTGGGTGAAACCCAGTTCCTTCACGTAGGGAATCAGTCGCTCGGCCAGCTCCGGCCAGGTGTACTGACGCGCCACTTCGCCGAGATCGTCGAGTTCGCATTGCCAGGATCCGGCATGCAGCTCATAGATCGACAGCGGCGCATTGTGCTGCTGGCGCTCGCGACGGCCAGTCATCCAGTCCTGATCCTGCCAGTCGATCTGCAGCGGCGAGGCGACTTTCGACGCAGTGTCCGGCGGCAGACTGGTGGCCAGCGCCATCGGGTCGGCCTTCAACGGCAGGATGCCGTGAGGCCCGAGGATTTCGTACTTGTACAGCTCCCCCGCTTGCAGGCGCGGAATGAACAACTCCCACACGCCGGACGGATGCCGCAAGCGCATCGGGTGCCGGCGCCCGTCCCAGACGTTGAAGTCGCCGACCACCGATACCCGTCGGGCATTCGGTGCCCACACGGCAAAGCGCACACCGTCGACGCCATCAACGGTTTTCAGCTGCGCACCGAGGCAACTGCTGAGGTCGCGATGGTTGCCTTCGGCGAACAGATACAAGTCCATTTCACCGAGCAACTGGCCAAAGCTGTAGGGATCTTCCGCGACCTGCTCACCGCCGGCCCAACGAGTACGCAACAGGTAGGGCCGCGCGTCCTCGAAATGGCCGACGAACAGCCCCGGTGTTTCGGTAGCCTCCAGCGGGCCACGCTCTTCGCCACTGTGTTTGTCCAGTACCGAAACGCTTAACGCGCCGGGCAGATACGCCCGGATGAATTGCCCGCCGGCACCATCGCCGTGGGGGCCAAGAATGGAAAACGGGTCGTGATGTTCTGCACGCACCAGGGCATCGATGTCCTTCGCCCTGGGCAGCAATCGTTCGTTAACGTGACCCTGTTCCTTGTTCGAGAAACTCATGACTACTCTCCACCAAGATCGGAAAAGGGTTTGAGCCCCGTCAATAACCCATACAGACCGTGCAGCGGCACGGGCAGCCAGGTGGGGCGATTTTCGGCTTCATAGGCCACTTCGTAGGCCGCTTTCTCCAGACCGAACAACGCCAGTGCGGCGTTGGCACCTTCAGGATCTTGCCAGGCATGATCAAGACTAGCTGCCGCTTGGCGATATGCCTGGAGAAATGCTTCCCGGGCTTCACGCAGGTAACGCTCCGTGACCCGCCGACGCGCGGCTTCGGCCTCGGGGCTGTTGTCGACGTTGTGCACATTCAGCGCCATGGCGGCCGCGTAATCGAAGGAGCGCAGCACACCACTGACGTCCTTGTACGGACTGTGCTTGCCTCGGCGTTCGGCCAGTGGTCGCGCCGGTTCGCCTTCGAAATCGATCAGGTACGCGTCGCCCTTGATCACCAGCACTTGCCCCAAATGCAGGTCGCCGTGCACACGAATGCGCAAGCCGCCGGCAGATTGCTTCGCCAGTTCCTGCACGTGGGCAAGAATGGTTTTCTTGTTGTCGAGCAACCGGGCAACAAGCTTCTGATCCGCCCCGTCGAGTTCGCCCTGATGCTGTTTGAGCAGCTGCAACGCGCGCTCGACCTGAGCTCCGACATCCTTGCCGGTCGCCTGTGCATCCTTGGCCGAACTGAGTTGCGGTGCGAAGTCCTGGTTGTCGCTCGGCGCCGCCAGCACCTGATGCATTTCCCCCAGACGCTGGCCGAGCATGCCGGCGAAATCCTTCAGTTCACCCAAGGCGTTGTAATGCTGCGCCTGCTCGGACACGGCGTCCGCCAGCTCATCGCGCAGCGCCCGTTCGAGGTTGTTCTGCGTCCATTCCCAGGCATCGCCCTGATTGCTCAAATAGCCTTGCGCAATCATCAGCAGGTTGTCTTCACCATCGGCGCCGCGGCGAATCACCGAACCGAGCAGCGGGGAGATATTGGCAAATCCGGCATCGGTCAGGTAAGCGCTCATCTCCAGCTCCGGGTGTACGCCGGAAGCGACTTTGCGGATCAGCTTCAGTACCAGACTGCCGCCGATCACCACCGAACTGTTGGATTGCTCGGCGGACAGATAGCGCACTTCGGATTCCGCGTCCAGGCCGAGTTTTTCCAGTTGCGGCGTTGCTTCGAAACGGATCTCGCCATCGCTGGATTCCAGCACCGTGCCGCTCTGCATGCCTTGCAGAACCGCGCGAATAAACGCTTCAAGGCTGAAGGCGTCAGTGATCAACCCGACCTGACGCACTCGGCGCACTCGCGCCAAGGCCAGTTGCTGGGGCAACGCCGGCCCGACCTGATCTTCCGAAATGAACCCGAAAGGCAGCTGATAACGGCTGGTCTGCCCGTCACTGTGCACTTCGATTTCGCTGAGCAACACCGGATGCTGTGCGTCGCCGAAACGCACGCCGTAGGCCAGTTTCACCTGGTCGATGGCGGCATCCTTGCCGGCGAACCAGCGGCGGTTTTGCAGCCAGTTTGGCAGGATGCCCTGTTCGAGGGTGGCGCGGGACGGCGCCTCCAGCAGTTCCTCCATGCGTTTTTTCAGCACCAGCGTGGTGAAGTCCGGCAGGCTCTGCGCGGGCTCAACGTGCCAGCTCGGCATCTGGTTTTCCGCCGCCAGGCCAAACCAGTAGAAGCCGTAAGGCGCCAGGGTCAGCAGAAAGTTGAGCTGGCCGATGGGCGGAAATGCGTTACCGCCCAGCATTTCCACCGGCACCATGCCGACGTAGGCCGACAAGTCCAGTTCCACCGCTTGCGCGCTGCGCGACACGTTGGCCACGCACAGGATGATTTCATGCTTGCCGTCCGGCCCGGTGTATTCGCGGGTGTAGGCCAGGACGCGACGATTGGCCGGCGAGAGCATTTTCAGCGTGCCGCGCCCGAATGCCTTGGATTGCTTGCGCACCGCCAGCAGGCGGCGAGTCCAGTTCAGCAACGAGTGTGGATCGCCGGCCTGGGTTTCGACGTTGACCGACTGGTAACCGTATTGCGGGTCCATGATCGGCGGCAGCACCAGGCTGGCCGGATCGGCGCGGGAGAAGCCGCCATTGCGGTCGATCGACCATTGCATCGGCGTGCGCACGCCGTCGCGATCGCCCAGATAGATGTTGTCGCCCATGCCGATTTCATCGCCGTAATACAGGGTCGGCGTGCCGGGCATCGACAGCAGCAGGCTGTTGAGCAGCTCGATGCGACGACGGTCGCGCTCCATCAGCGGCGCCAGGCGTCGGCGAATGCCGAGGTTGATCCGTGCGCGGCGGTCGGCGGCGTAGTAGTTCCAGAGGTAGTCGCGTTCCTTGTCGGTGACCATCTCCAGCGTCAGTTCATCGTGGTTGCGCAGGAAGATCGCCCATTGGCAGTTGGCCGGGATCTCCGGAGTCTGGCGCAGGATGTCGGTGATCGGAAAGCGATCTTCCTGGGCCAGCGCCATGTACATGCGCGGCATCAGCGGGAAGTGAAACGCCATGTGGCATTCATCGCCATTCACGCCCTCGGCGTCGGTATCACCGAAGTACAGCTGGGTGTCTTCCGGCCATTGATTGGCCTCGGCCAGCAGCATGCGATCCGGATAATTGGCGTCGATTTCGGCGCGGATCTGCTTGAGGACGTCGTGAGTTTCCGGGAGGTTTTCGTTGTTGGTGCCGTCACGTTCGATCAGGTACGGAATCGCGTCCAGGCGCAGGCCGTCGATGCCCATGTCCAGCCAGTAACGCATCACCGAGAGCACCGCTTTCATGACTTGCGGGTTGTCGAAGTTCAGGTCCGGCTGGTGCGAATAGAAACGGTGCCAGAAGTACTGGCCGGCGACCGGGTCCCAGGTCCAGTTGGACTTTTCGGTGTCGAGAAAAATGATCCGCGTGCCGTCGTACTTCTGGTCGTCATCCGACCACACATAAAAGTCGCGCGCCGCCGATCCGGGCTTGGCCTTGCGCGCCCGCTGGAACCACGGGTGCTGATCGGAGGTGTGGTTGATGACCAGCTCGGTAATCACCCGCAAGCCACGCTTGTGTGCCTCGGCAATGAACCGTTTGGCATCGGCCATCGTCCCGTAATCGCTGTGCACGCCACGGTATTCGGCAATGTCGTAACCGTCGTCACGGCGTGGCGAGGGATAGAACGGCAATAGCCAGATGGTGTTGACGCCGAGTTCGGCGATGTAATCGAGTTTGGCGATCAGGCCGGGAAAGTCGCCGATTCCGTCGTTATTCGAATCGAAAAAGGATTTGACGTGAACTTGATAAATCACCGCGTCCTTGTACCAGAGCGGGTCCTTGATGAAGGTGGCTGCCTTGGGTTTCTTCGCCATGTGAAACTCCTGTTGAATTCATTGAAGCCGAAGCTGCTACTGATCGTTCCCACGCTCTGCGTGGGAATGCCGCCTTGGACGCTCTGCGTCCACCGCTGGGACGCGGAGCGTCCCGGGATGCATTCCCACGCGGACGGTTCGACGCCTCGACGTGGGAACGATCATCATCAGGAAGAAGTAATGCGCCAGATTCCGAACGGTTGATACGCCGGGTCGATCCGCATGAACTGGTATTTGCCGTACCAGTCCCAGCGATGGCCGTTCATCAGGTCTTCGCCGTGGGTGATGGCATCGTCCGGCAGGCCCATTTCCCACAGCGGCAACTCGAAATTCGCTTCCTGAACGTTATGCGGATCGAGGCTGACGGCCACCAGAATGAAGTTGCTGCCGTCCGCGCTGCGCTTGCCGAAATACAGAATGTTGTCGTTCCAGGCGTTGTAGATCTTCAGGCCCAGATGGCTGTGCAACGCCGGGTTCTGGCGGCGGATGCGGTTGAGCTGGGCGATCTCGGCAATGATGTTGCCGGGCTGGTTGAAGTCGCGGACACGGATCTCGTACTTCTCGGAATCGAGGTATTCCTCCTTGCCGGGCACCGGCGCCGATTCACACAGCTCAAACCCCGAATACATGCCCCACAGGCCCGAGCCCATGGTCGCCAGCGCCGCGCGAATCAAAAATCCGGGACGCCCCGATTCATGCAGGAACGCCGGGTTGATGTCCGGGGTGTTGACGAAGAAGTTCGGCCGGTAGCACTCGCGCCACGGCGATTCATTGAGTTCGCTGAAGTAGGTCGCCAGTTCGGTCTTGGTGTTGCGCCAGGTGAAATAGGTGTAGCTCTGGGTGTAACCGACCTTGCCCAGCCGCGCCATCATCGCCGGGGTGGTGAAGGCTTCAGCGAGGAAGATCACTTCCGGGTACAGCGTGCGCACATCGGCGATCAACCATTGCCAGAACGGCAGCGGTTTGGTGTGCGGGTTGTCCACGCGAAAGATCTTCACGCCCTCCTGCACCCAGCCGACCACGATGTCGCGCAACTCGACCCACAGGCTCGGAATCGCTTCCGGCGCATAAAAGTCGACGTTGACGATGTCCTGATATTTCTTTGGCGGGTTCTCCGCGTATTTGATCGTGCCGTCCGGCCGCCAGTTGAACCAGCCCGGATGCTGTTTGAGCCACGGGTGATCCTGGGAACACTGGATGGCGAAATCGAGGGCGATCTCCAGACCATGGTCAGCGGCAGCAGCCACCAGCCGACGGAAGTCTTCGCGGGTACCGAGTTGCGAGTGAATCGCTTCGTGGCCGCCCTCCTCGCTGCCGATCGCATACGGGCTGCCGGGATCATCCGGGCCGGCGGTCAGGGAATTGTTGCGGCCCTTGCGATGACTGCGGCCAATCGGGTGGATCGGCGTGAAGTACAGCACGTCGAAGCCCATGTCCTGAATCATCGGCAACCGCGAATGCACGTCATTGAAAGTGCCGTGGCGAGCGGGATCGTCGGTGATCGAGCGGGGAAACAGTTCATACCAACTGGCGAATTCCGCCAGTTCGCGCTCGACGTCCACCGGAAATTCCGGGCTGAGGCTCAAGTAGGCGCGATGATCGGCCTCGGCCATCAGTTGCGCACTGCGCGAGTGCAGAAACAACGCGACCTGCTCGGTTTCGAGCAGGCCGGACAATTCGTGGTGCAGGCCGGCCAGCTGTTCGCTGAGCTGCCCTTCGCTGCGCTCGGCGGCCTGCTGCACCATGTTCCGCCCCTCTTGCAACTCGAGACTGACCGGGACGGCGGCGGTGTGTTTTTTCTCCAGTTCGTACTGAAAACTGGCGAACTGGTCGATCCACGCTTCGATAAGGAACAGATAACGGCCCATGCGCTGCGGCTGAAACACACCGCGCCAGCCGTTATTGCCCTGATCGCTCATGACTTCGGTCTGCCAGGTCTCATCGCCCTCTTCGCGCCAGCGGATGCGCACTGCGAGTTTGTCGTGACCGTCGGCGAACACCTTGCTGGTGACCACGATCTCGCGACCGGCGATCGCCTTGACGGCAAACTGTCCACCGTCGAGGGTCGGTGCGGTGTTTTCAATGACGATGCGCGGCAGCAACAGCGCCTGCGACAGCGGGATGTGCGGGTTGTAGCTCAGTTCGGAGGGTTTTTCAGCAGTCATTGAGCATCTCTCCTTAACGCCCCAAGGACGCTCGTTTGCCTGTTTGGCGGTCACGGCCGGGCCTGCGCCCGGTGATGAAATCTCTCAGGTTCCGAGCGGCCATCGCCGGGAAAAGTTCACAGAGATTTGCCCCGCCACAAAATCGGATCGATTTCGCAGTGCAGTGGTCAATCCACTTAAGCACTTCCTACGCCAAGTGCCACACGGAGGTTTACCCGATGACTATTCCGATTCCGGCCGAAACACCTGACCCGAATATCGACAAACCGGTCCTGCCCGAGACCGAACCGCAACCGATCCCCGAACAGGACCCCCCTGGCACCACGCCACCGCCCAAGGAGGAACCGCCGACGACCATGCCGCCGGTGATTGTCTGATCAGCGAGGATCGCTGTGATCCTTCTCGATGCGGTCCTTATCCGGCTGATCCTTCTCGAACACGCTGACGATCCGCGGCATGACACTGAAGATCCCCAGCGCCAGCAACGTACTGAACACCGCCGTCGCCTCGCGGCCCAACCCGGCCGCGACGCCGATGGCGGCGGTCATCCACAAACCCGCGGCGGTGGTCAGACCCTTGACGTGGCCTTCGTCGCCTTCGTGATTCTTCAGGATGGTCCCGGCGCCGAGAAAGCCGATGCCGGCGATTACCCCTTGCACCACCCGGCTCATGGCATCGGCCTGAGACCCGGACAATTGCGGCACCAGCACAAACAACGCCGCGCCGAGGGCCACCAGCATGTGCGTTCGCACCCCGGCGGCCTTGCCCTTGTGCTCGCGCTCGAACCCGAGAATCCCGCCCAATAGCGCCGCCATGAGCAGGCGCACGGTGATCCGCGTCAGCTGCGATGCATCGCCGATGTCGGCGAATTCCGCTTGCAGGGTTTCCCACACTTCATGCCACCAGGCGTTCATCCTGCAGTCCTTGTAAAGAGGCGATAAAAGGTGGACAGCGGCGACCATTAATCGGTTGCGTAGAACGATCGGCGCAGCGTAGGCCCTAACCCTTCAGATCCCCTGTGAAAAAGGACTGGCCCATGCCCCTGCGTATCGATGACAGCAATCCGGAATCGAAAGTGTGTTTTTTCACCGTTGAAAATGGTGAGGAAATCCGGATCTGCGACACCCTGGAAGTCAGGACAGATAGCGAAAAATCCATGTCGTTCGTCGAAGTGGACGGCCGGCGCATCTACGTCACCGAAGCCGAAGCGGATGCATTGACCGTGGCAGGTGCCAGCGATGGACGCAAACACCTGAAGGCCGACGACAGTGATTCGGTGATTTGACTGACCTTGATCAACGACCGGCGCAGACGTCTGGGATAGGCATCTGCGCCCTGGCCGGCGTGCTGCTTCAAGTTGTCGCAGGCATGCCTGAAAAAGCCATCTGATACGCTTTTTATTGAAATACCTGAGTCTGTTATGCAAACAGATCGGCGCTCATAGTTCCCCGGCCTGATGGAGGCTGATGAGCGAACGACCATGAGCGAACGAATCCCCGTCCGAACCGTAGAAGCATCTCCCCAGATAAAAACAGTACCGGCGCGCCCAATGAAGGCGAAGCACGCCACCAGCGATAACCAGATTTTCACCCGCAGCTTCACCGGCCTGTTCCGCACCTTGCGCATGAGCGGTGCGGGATTTCTGTTCCTGCTGTTCTTCGGCACCGTATGGCTGAACTGGGGCGGTCGTCAGGCAGTGCTCTGGGACCTTTCCGAAAGCAAATTCCACATCTTTGGCGCAACCTTCTGGCCACAGGATTTCATTCTGCTTTCGGCGCTGCTGATCATCGCCGCGTTCGGCCTGTTCGCCATTACTGTGTTCGCCGGCCGGGTCTGGTGTGGTTACACCTGCCCGCAGAGTTCGTGGACATGGATCTTCATGTGGTGCGAAAAAATCACCGAAGGCGAACGCAACCAGCGCATCAAGCTGCAAGCGGCGCCCTGGAGCCTGAACAAACTCGCCCGGCGCGCGGCCAAGCACACGTTGTGGCTGGCGATCAGTGTGCTGACCGGCCTGACCTTTGTCGGCTATTTCACCCCGATCCGGCCACTGGCCGAAGAATTGCTGACCCTGCGGATCGGCGGCGTCAGCCTGTTCTGGTTGCTGTTCTTCACCGCCGCCACCTACATCAATGCCGGCTGGCTGCGCGAAGCGGTATGCATGCACATGTGCCCGTATGCGCGGTTTCAGAGCGTGATGTTCGACAAGGACACTCTGGCGATTTCCTACGACGCCGCCCGAGGCGAAAACCGCGGCCCGCGCAAACGCGACGTGAAACCCGCCGAAGCCGGGCTCGGCGATTGCATCGATTGCCAGCTGTGCGTACAGGTCTGCCCGACCGGCATCGACATCCGCGACGGCCTGCAAATGGAATGCATCGGCTGCGCGGCGTGCATCGACGCCTGCGATTCGATCATGGACAAGATGAATTACGCCCGTGGCTTGATCCGCTATACCTCCGAACGCGAATTGCAGGGTGGCAAGACGCATCTGCTGCGTCCGCGACTGATCGGCTACGTTGCAGTACTGGTCGTGATGATCGGCGCACTCGCCCTGGCATTGGTCGAACGGCCAATGGTGTCGCTGGACGTGACCAAGGACCGTGGCCTGTTCCGCGAGAATGGTCAGGGGCAGATCGAAAACATCTACACACTAAAGGTCATCAACAAGACCCAGCAGCGCCAGGACTACAACCTGAGCCTGGAGGACGGTGATGGCTTCCAGCTGCAAGGCAAGACCCAACTGAGCCTGGCGCCGGGCGAGATTGTCGATGTGCCGGTGTCGGTGGCGATGACTGCCGAACGTGCGGCCAGCAGCTCGCAGACCTTGAGCTTCAGGATTGCCGACAATGATGAGCCAGAGATTTATAGCGTGGCGAAGAGCCGGTTTGTTGCGCCGATGAATCGATGATCCCTTAGACTGCGGCGCGGCCATTCGCGAGCAAGCTCGCTCCCACAGAGGAATACGGTCAACTGTGGGAGCGAGCTTGCTCGCGAATGAAGGCGACACGGTCTTCCAGAAAGAAATCAATCCGGACCCAAGATGAAACGCTACGAAAAATTCGCCGACGACATCGCTGAACTGATCCGCTCCGGCGTCCTCGGCCCCGGCCAGCGGGTGCCGTCGGTGCGCTACGCAAGTCAGACCTACGGCGTCAGTCCGTCCACCGTGTTCCAGGCCTATTACCTGCTGGAACGCCGCGGCCTGATCCGTGCCCGCCCGCGTTCCGGCTACTTCGTCAACACCCACGCCCCGAGCCCGTTCTCGGAGCCGGTGATCAGCAGCCAGGTCAACGAGTCCACCAAGGTCGACGTCAGCGAACTGGTGTTCTCGGTGCTTGAGTCGATCAAGGACCCCAGCACCGTGCCGTTCGGCTCGGCGTTCCCCAGCCCGACCCTGTTCCCGCTGCAACGCCTGTCCCGTTCACTGGCCAGTGCTGCGCGGGAAATGGATCCGCGCATGGTGGTCACCGACATGTCGCCGGGTAATCCGCAATTGCGTCGGCAGATTGCCCTGCGCTACATGGTCGGCGGCCTGATGCTGCCGATGGAAGAATTGCTGATCACCAACGGCGCCCTCGAAGCGCTGAACCTGTGCCTGCAAGCGGTCACCGAACCCGGCGATCTGGTGGCCATCGAAGCCCCGGCGTTTTACGCCAGCCTGCAAGTGCTGGAGCGGCTGAAACTCAAAGCCGTGGAAATCCCCGTGCACCCGCGCGACGGCATCGACCTCGGCGTGCTCGCCCAAACGCTGGAGCGGCACCCGATCAAGGCCTGCTGGTGCATGACCAGTTTCCAGAACCCGATGGGCGCAACCATGCCCGAGGCCAAGAAACAGGAACTGGTGGAGCTGTTGAAGCAGCATCAGGTGCCACTGATCGAAGACGACGTCTACGCCGAACTCTATTACGGCCAGCAGGCGCCGAAACCGGCCAAGGCCTTCGACACCGAAGGTCTGGTGATGCATTGCGGCTCGTTCGCCAAGAGCCTGGCTCCCGGCTACCGCATCGGCTGGGTCGCCGCCGGGCGCTACGCACAGAAAATCGAACGACTGAAGCTGATGACCTCGCTATGCGCCTCGATGCCCGCGCAAGCGGCTATCGCCGACTACCTGCAACACGGCGGCTACGACCGCCACCTGCGCAAACTGCGCTACGCCCTGGAAGAGCAGCAAAGCGCGATGCTCGCGGCCATTGCCCGCTACTTCCCGGCGCAGACGCGCGTGAGCCAACCGGCTGGCGGCTACTTCCTGTGGCTGGAACTGCCACCGCAGATGGATTCGTTGAAGTTGTTTCAGATGGCGTTGGCGCAGGGGATCAGCATCGCGCCGGGGCCGATATTTTCGCCGACTCAGCGCTTTCGCAATTGCATTCGATTGAACTACGGCAGCCCGTGGACCGAGGATGCGGAGAAGGCGATGGAGACGCTGGGACGGATTGTGCGGTCATTTTGAGTTACCGCTGATCGTTCCCACGCTCTGCGTGGGAACGCCTCAAGGGACGCTCCGCGTTCCAGCTCTGGAAGGGACGCGGAGCGTCCCGGGCTACATTCCCACGCAGAGCGTGGGAACGATCGGTAGGGTTTTAGCGCCCGCCGCCGAGGTCGACAAAGGTCCCGGTGGCATACGAAGCCTTGTCCGACAGCAACCACACAATCGCTTCCGCCACTTCATCCGGCCGCCCGCCCCGCGCCATCGGAATCGCCGACTCCAGCTTGCTGACCCGATCCGGGTCGCCGCTCAAGGCGTGGAAATCGGTATAGATGTAGCCCGGACGCACCGCATTGACCCGAATCCCCTCGCCCGCCACTTCCTTGGACAGGCCGATGGTGAACGTATCCAGCGCACCTTTGGACGCTGCGTAATCGACGTATTCGTTAGGCGAACCCAGCCGGGCGGCGACCGAGGAGACGTTGACGATGCTGCCGCCCTGCCCGCCGTGTTTGGGCGACATGCGCAGGATTGCGTGCTTGGCGCAGAGGATCGGCGCCAGCACATTGGTTTTCATGATTTTGAGGATGCGGAATTCGGACATTTCGTCGACCCGGGACTTGTGTCCCACGGTGCCGGCATTGTTCACCAGGGCGGTGACGCGGCCCAGTTCGCTGTCGACCCGGTTGAACAGTGCGACCACTTCGTCTTCGATACTGACATCGGCGCGCACGGCGATGGCCGTGGCGCCGCGCTCGCGCACCTGGTCGAGCACCTGGTGAGCCGCCTGTTCGTCAGTCTGGTAATTGATGCAGATCCGATAGCCTTGCTCGGCAGCCAACAAAGCAGTGGCGGCGCCGATTCCACGACCGCCGCCAGTGATCACAATGACTTTATCCATGCTGGCCTTTCCCCCGATGCACACGTAACAGTCGGGGCAAGAATAACCGCCATTGCCGGCTTTTGCATGACCTGCGATTAGCGGCTCAACTCACCGCCAATTGTTTGCCGCGCACGATGTCCTGCAGGAAGCGATCGGCCGGCATCGGGTGACCGAGCAGATAACCTTGCAGCGAATCGCAGCCCAGTTGCGTCAGGAAGTCCTGTTGCGAATCGGTTTCTACACCTTCAGCAACGATGCGCAGGCCCAGCGCCTGACCGAGGGCGACGATCGCCGAAACGATGGCCGCGTCATCACTGTCGTGCTCCAGATCGCGGACGAAACCGCGATCAATCTTCAGCTCATTGGCCGGTAAACGCTTGAGGTACATCAGGCTTGAATAACCGGTGCCAAAGTCGTCGATGGACAGGTCGACGCCCATATCGGCCAGCTCCTGCAACACCGTCATGCTCGCGTCGGCGTCGCTCATGGCAGTGGTTTCGGTGATTTCCAGGGTCAGGCTGTTGGCCGGCAGATGATGAGTGGCCAAGGCCTTGGCCACGCTGCGCACCAGCCCCGAGTGGCAGAACTGCAAAGCCGACAGGTTCACCGCGATCCGCCAGTCGGTGTAGCCCAGCACGTACCACTCGCGCATCTGCCGGCAGGCTTCGTTGAGCACCCATTCGCCAATCGGAATGATCAGCCCGGTCTTCTCTGCCAGATCGATGAACTTGTCCGGCATCAGCATGCCGTGGGTCGGATGTTCCCAGCGCAACAGCGCCTCGGCACCGACCGGACGACCGTCTGCCGCATGGAATTTGGGTTGGTAATGCAGGCTGAACTCGCCGTGTTCCAGTGCAGCGCGCAGATCTTGCAGCAGTTGCAATTGCTTGCGCGCGTTGCTGTTCATCGAGGCGTCGAAGAAGCTGTAACCGTTCTTGCCGCCGCCCTTGGCGTGGTACATCGCGGCGTCGGCGTTCATCAGCAGTTCCTGGGCGTTCTGGCCGTTGCCCGGGTACAGCGCGATGCCGACGCTGGCGGAAATCTGCAGGTCATGTTCGGCGACCCGGAACGATTGCGCGATCAGGCCGACCTGACGGGCCGCCAGCCCCAGCGCATCATTGGGTTCGGTCAGGCGCACCAGCAGGACAAATTCATCGCCGCCGATCCGCGCCAGGGTATCCAGACTGCGCAAGTCTTCACGCAGACGCACCGCCACTTCGCGCAGCAACTGGTCGCCCATGTGATGGCCAAAAGCGTCGTTGACCGGTTTGAAGCCGTCCAGATCGATGAACATCAAAGCAAAGCAACCGCCCTGCTCGTTGACCTTTTTCATCGCCTGATTGATCCGGTCATCCAGCAGCATGCGGTTGGGCAGGCCGGTCAGGGTGTCGTGCAGCGCCAGTTGGGTGAGTTCGCGGTTGGCCACGGTCAACGAATGGGCCAGATCGGCGGTGCGGGCTTCAAGGCGGGCGTCGAGAATCGAGGTCAGCAGCGCGATGGCCAGCACCGCCAGCGTGGTGATCAACACCAGATTGTCGAGGCCATTGCCGTTCAGGCCGCTGAGTGCCGCACCGCAGAAACTGCCGTCAGGAAACCGCGCCGCGGCCATGCCGGTGTAATGCATGCCGACAATCGCCACGCCCATGACAATCGCCGCCCCGGCACGGAACAGTCGCACGTAAGGCGAATGCTGACGCAGACGAAAGGCGATCCACAGCGCTGCGGCCGACGCACCGACCGCGATCAGCAACGAGGCGCCGAACAGCGTCGGATCGTAGTCGATGCCCGGTTGCATGCGCATCGCGGCCATGCCGGTGTAATGCATGGCGCTGATGCCGGCGCCCATGATCAGCGCACCAAAGGCCAGTTGCCAGGCCGGCAGTTTCGGCTGGCTGACCAGCCACAGGGCGAATCCGCAGGACAGCACGGCGATCAGCAATGAAAGCGCCGTGATCGAAATGTCGTAACCGAGACTGATCGGCAGCTTGAACGCCAGCATGCCAATGAAGTGCATCGACCAGACGCCGATGCCCATGGCAAACGCCCCGCCGGCCGTCCATAAATGCACGGCGCGGCCCTTGGCAGTGGCAATGCGCCCGGTGAGATCGAGCGCGGTATAGGAAGCAAGGATCGCCACACACAGCGAAATGAAAACCAGCGTGAAGGAATAGCTACCGATGAGCATGAAAATTCTCGTGACCACCCCGCTGTACTGCGTCCGTTCTCGGCGGGGCCAAATGCGCCGATTGTACTGATTGCGTAAAAGAATTCACTGACAAAGTTATCAAATAGCCATCAACCCGATGAAACGCTTGTTTGATCGTCTGACAAGCCTCTGATTCAGGGTTCTGATCGTTCCAACGCTTTGCGTGGGAATGCAGCCCGGGACGCTCCGCGTCCCTTCCAAGGCAGGACGCAGAGCGTCCGTGGAGGCATTCCCACGCAGAGCGTGGGAACGATCAATGATCATTGCTTCACGTCAGCGGTTATCAGTGGTTTCCAACTGGCCGTCCCAACCACCGCCCAGCGCCGCGATCAACTGCACGCTGGCGATCAAGCGGTTCTGCAGAATATTCAGGACAGTGCGTTCATTACTCAGGGCAGTCGCCTGCACCACCACCACATCCAGATAAGCGATTACGCCAGCCTTGTACTGGTTTTCGGTCAGACGCAACGAGTCTCGTGCCGCGTCAAGGGCTTCCTGGCGCACCGCCGCTTCGTCCTCGTACACCTTCAACTGCACCAGGTAGTTTTCCACTTCACGGAAGCCGTCGAGCACGGTCTGGCGGTATTTGGCCACGGTCTGGTCGTACACCGCTTCGGTGCGGTCGACTTCGGCCGAACGGATGCCGCCGTCGAACAGCGGCAGGGTCATTTTCGGCCCCACCGACCAGAAGCGGTTCGGCAGGCTGATCAGGTTCTGCGAGGTACTGCTGCTGTAGCCGCCGCTCAAGCTCAGGCTGAAATCCGGGTAGTACGCAGCCTTGGCCACACCGATGTTGGCATTGGCGGCGATCACTGAACGCTCGGCCGAAGCAATGTCCGGGCGGCGTTCGAGCAATTGCGACGGCAGGCTCAGCGGGATCTGCGGCAGCTTGGGAATGTCCTGGGTTTCGGCAATGTTGAATTCGGCGGGCGGCTGGCCGGTCAGTACCGCGATGGCGTTTTCGAACTGCGCCCGTTGCCAGACCAGGTCCACCAGATCGCCCTGGGCCGTTTTCAACTGGGTCTGCGCCTGCGCCACCGCATCGCGCCCGGAAACCCCGGCGTTGTACTGGTTCATGGTCATTTTCAGCGAGCGCTCGTAAGCGGCGACTGTCGATTCAAGCAGGCGTTTCTGCTGATCGATCACCCGCAATTGCAGGTAGTTCTGCACCAGTTCCGACTGCTGGCTCAAACGCATCGCCGCCAGATCGGCGTAGCTCGCCTGGGCACTGGCTTCATTGGCTTCGAGGCCACGACGCAATTTGCCCCAGACATCCGCTTCCCAACTCACGCCCAGTTGCGCGTTGTAGGTGTCACGAATCCCGCTGGCGGAACTGCTAAGGCTCGAACTGCTGCTGCCGGTGCCCTGACTGGAGCGTGTCTTGCCGGCGCTCAGATCGACGCTCGGGTAAAACGCCCCCCGCGCGCTGCGCACCAGGGCCTGGGCCTGACGGTACTGGGCTTCGGACTGGGCGACGGTCTGGTTGGAGCTGTTGAGTTTCTCGATCAGCTCGTTGAGCTGACGGTCGCCATACAGCTCCCACCAGGCACCACGCGCCAGGGAATCGCTCGGGTTGGCCTGACGCCAGCCTTCGGCTTCCTTGTACTGGGCGATTTCGGCGGTCTGCGGGCGCTGGTAGTCCGGGCCGACGGCGCAGGCACTGAGCATCGCCACGCACAGAGACAGGCTCAGCAGGCGCGAGCCGCGAACGGTAGCCAGATTGATAAGCGAACGGTCAGTCATAGCGGAGTTTCCAGAGCTGCATCGGTGCGCACGCCACGCCATTTGTTGAAACGATGGCGCAGCTTGTCGAGATAGAGGTAAACCACAGGCGTGGTGTAGAGGGTCAGCACCTGGCTGAAGACCAGCCCGCCGATGATGGTCAGGCCCAGCGGCTGGCGCATTTCGGCGCCTTCAGCCCGGCCGAGCAACAACGGCAAGGCGCCGAGGATCGCCGCCAGCGTGGTCATCAGGATCGGCCGCAAACGTTGCAGACAGGCGCTGCGGATCGACTCCAGCGGCGCCATGCCTTGATGACGCTCCAGTTGCAACGCCAGGTCGATCATCAGGATCGCATTCTTCTTCACCACGCCGATCAGCAGGAACAGCCCGAGCAGCGAGATCAGGCTGAACTCGCCGCCCAGCGCATAGATCGACAGCAACGCACCGACGCCGGCCGACGGCAACGTCGAGAGGATTGTCAGCGGGTGAATGTAGCTTTCATACAAAACGCCCAGCACCAGGTACACAGCCAGCAACGCACCGAGGATCATGAACGGCTGACTCTTCTGAGTCGCGGCGAAAGCGTCAGCGGTGCCGGCCATTTTCGCGATCACGTCTTCCGGCAGGCCGACCTTGGCAATCGCCCGCTCGATGGCGGCGCTGCCCTGCTCCACCGTCACGCCTTCGGCCATGTCGAAGGCAATGCTCTCGGAGGCGAACTGGCCTTCGTGGCTGACCCGGTCGTCTTCCAGGCTGTTTTCATAATGGGCGAACGTCGACAACGGAATCCGCGCACCGTCGGCAGTGATCACCTGAACCTGCTTGAGCGTCACCGGATCCTGGGCATATTTCGGATTGACCTCCATCACCACCTGATACTGGTTGAGGCTGTCGTAGATCGTGGAAATCTGCCGCTGACTGTAGGCGTTGTTGAGCACGGCGGTGACCATGTTCATGTCCACCCCCAGGCGCTTGGCCTGATCGCGGTCGACGATCAACGTCACCTGCTGCGCACCGCGCCCTTCACGGGCGTCGATGGCCGTCAGTTCCGGCAAGGCTCGCAGCGCGGTGACCACTTTCGGGTACCACTCGCGCAAGGCGCCCAGATCACCACTTTGCAGGATGTAGCTGTACTGCGACGTGGTCTGCTCGCGGCCGCCGCCGAATTGCAGATCCTGGTCGGCCATCAGCATCAGTTGTGCGCCGGGCACTTTGGGCATTTCCTTGCGCAGGCGCTCGATGACCTTTTGCGCCGAGATATTGCGTTCCTTGATCGGCTTCAGGCGTACCAGCATGAACGCGTTGTTGGTGCCGTTGGTCCCACCGATGAACCCGGCAACACTCTCGACCGCGTCGTCCTTGAGCACCGCTCGGCGGAAGGTCTCCATTTTCGGCTGCATCACGCTGAACGACAGACCATCGTCACCGCGCACGAAACCGATCAACTGGCCGGTGTCCTGCTGCGGCATGAAGGTTTTCGGCACGACGACATAGAGGGCGACGTTCACCCCGACCGTGATGATCAGGCTCAGCAACGTCAGGCGACGGTGACGCAACACCCAGTCGAGGCTGGTGGCGTATTTGCCGACCATCCAGTCGTTGGTGCGCCGGCTCCAGCGTTGCAGGCGGTTTTCCTCGCCCGGCTTGTGGGGTTTGAGCCAGCGGGCGCAGAGCATCGGGGTCAGCGTCAGCGAAACCACCAGCGACACCACGATGGCCGCCGCCAGGGTGATGGAGAATTCGCGGAACAGGCTTTCGATGATCCCGCCCATGAACAGGATCGACAGGAACACCGCCACCAGCGAGACGTTCATCGACAGCAAGGTAAAACCGACTTCCCTGGCCCCGAGGTAGGCGGCCTTCATCGGTTTTACGCCTTCGTCGATGTGCCGGGAAATGTTCTCCAGCACCACGATGGCGTCGTCCACCACCAGCCCGGTGGCGAGAATCAGCGCCATCAGCGACAGGTTGTTCAGCGAGAATCCGTAGAGGTACATCACTGCAAAGGTGCCGACCAGCGACACCGGCACCGCCAAGGTCGGAATCAGGGACGCGCGGAAGTTACCGAGGAACAGGAACACCACCAGAATCACCAGTGCCACGGCGATCAGCAGGGTCATCTCCGCTTCATGCAGGGTAGCCTTGATCACCGGCGAACGGTCCATCGCCAGGTTCAGTTTGACGCTGGCCGGCAAGACCGCTTGCAACGCCGGCAACTGCGCCTTGATCTCGTTGACCGTCTCGATGATGTTGGCACCGGCCTGGCGGTTGATCACCAGCAGCACCGCCGCGTCATCGTTGAAGAAACCGCTGTTGTAGCGGTCTTCCACGCCGTCGCTGACCTTGGCCACGTCTTTCAGACGCAGGGCCGCGCCGCCGTTGTAGTGGATGATCAGCGATTCGTAATCCTTGGCTTTCTCCAACTGGTCGTTGGCCTGAATCTGCCACAGGCGCTGGTCATCCTCGACCGAGCCCTTGGGCCTGCGCACGTTGGATTCGGCGATGGTCTTGCGCACATCGTCGAGCGCTACGCCGTACTGGTTCAGCGCCTGGGGTTCGAGTTCGATGCGCACCGCCGGCAGCGAGCTGCCGCCGATCTGCACTTCACCGACGCCCTGCACCTGGGACAGGCTCTGGGACAGGATGGTCGAGGCCAGGTCGTAGAGCTGACCCTTTTCCAGCACGTCCGAGGTCAGCGACAACACCATGATCGGTGCCTGCGACGGGTTGACCTTCTTGTAGGTCGGCATGCTGCGCATCCCGCTCGGCAGCAGGTTGCGCGAAGCGTTGATCGCCGCCTGCACTTCCCGCGCCGCGCCGTTGATGTCGCGGTCGAGGTCGAATTGCAGAATCACCCGGGTCGAGCCCTGGCTGGAGCGACTGCTCATGGTGTTGACGCCAGCGATGGCGCCGAACGAGCGCTCCAGCGGCGTGGCCACCGTGGAGGCCATGACTTCCGGACTGGCGCCGGGCAGGCTCGCCTGCACGACGATCACCGGGAAGTCCATTTGCGGCAGCGGCGACACCGGCAGCAGGCCGAAACTCACACCGCCCAGCAGCATGATCGCCAGGCTCAGGAGCATGGTCGCCACCGGACGCTTGATGAAAGGGCCGGACAGGTTCATGGCTGTTCCACCGGCTCCACGGCCGACGGTGCACGGCCCCAGCGCCGGCCGAGACGATCGAAGTACAGGTAGATCACCGGGGTGGTGAACAGCGTCAGTACCTGACTCACCAGCAACCCGCCGACCATCACCAGACCCAGCGGTTGACGCAATTCAGCGCCGGAACCGGTGGCCAGCATCAACGGCACTGCACCGAACAGCGCCGCCAGCGTAGTCATCAGAATCGGCCGGAAGCGCAACAGCGCCGCCTGATAGATCGCCTGCTCCGGCGCCATGCCCTGGGTGCGTTCGGCGTCGAGGGCGAAGTCGATCATCATGATCGCGTTCTTCTTCACGATACCGATCAGCAGGATGATGCCGATGATCGCGATCATGCCCAGATCGTTGCCACTGAGCAGCAACGCCAGCAAGGCCCCCACCGCTGCCGACGGCAAGGTCGACAGGATGGTGATCGGATGAATGTAGCTCTCGTAAAGCACCCCGAGCACGATGTACATGGTCACCACCGCCGCCAGAATCAGCAGCAAGGTGCTCGACAACGAGGCCTGGAACGCTTCGGCTGCGCCCTGGAACTGGGTCTGCACGCCGAGCGGCATGCCGATGTCCTTTTGCACCTGCTCGATGATGTCCACCGCATGCCCCAGCGCCACGCCCGGCGCGAGGTTGAACGACATCATCACCGCCGGGAACTGGCCGATGTGGGTGATCGCCAGTTGCGCCTGCCGTTCCTCGACGTGGGCCAGACTCGACAACCGCACCTGCCCGCCATCGGTGGTCTTGACGTGAATCTGGTCAAGCGCCTGCGGGCCGATCTTCTCTCCAGCCTGAGCCTGCAGCACCACACGGTACTGGCTGGCCTGGGTGTAGATGGTCGAAATCTGCCGCTGGCCAAACGCGTCGTACAACGCATCGGTGATGTTCGATACCGACACGCCCAGCCGGGAAGCGGCGTCGCGGTCGATCACCAGGAACACCTGCAAGCCCTTGTCCTGCAAGTCACTGGCAACGTCGGTCAGTTCCGGACGCTGGGCCAGCGCCTCGACCAGGCGCCCGCTCCACAGGCTGAGCAGTTCGGAATCCGGCGACGACATGCTGAACTGGTACTGGGTGCGGCTGACGCGGTCTTCAATGGTCAGGTCCTGCACCGGCTGCATGAACAGGCGGATGCCCACCAGTTTGTCCAGTTGCGGTTGCAGGCGGGCAATCACTTCGGTGGCGGTCAGATCACGCTGGCCATGAGGCTTGAGGTTGATCAGCAGCCGACCGCTGTTGAGCGTGGCATTGTCACCGTCGACACCGATGTAGGACGACAGGCTTTCCACCGCCGGATCTTCCAGAATCACCTTGGCCAGCGCCTGCTGACGCTCGCCCATGGCGGCAAAGGAAATCGACTGTGGCGCTTCGGAAATCCCCTGGATCACCCCGGTGTCCTGCACCGGGAAGAAGCCCTTGGGCACCACCATATAAAGGAACACGGTCAGGGCCAGCGTACCGATGGCCACCAGCAGGGTCAGCGGCTGGTGCTTGAGCACCCACTGCAACTTGCGCCCGTAAGCGGCAATCATCCAGTCGATAAACGCACCGCTGGCACGGTAGAAGCGGCCCTGTTCATGTTCTTCCGGCTCACGCTTGAGCAGACGCGCGCACATCATCGGCGTCAGGGTCAGCGAAACGACCAGGGAAATCAGGATCGCCACCGCCAGGGTGATGGCGAATTCGCGGAACAACCGCCCCACTACGTCGGCCATGAACAGCAGCGGAATCAGTACCGCGATCAGCGACAGAGTCAGGGAAATCAGGGTGAAGCCGATCTGCTTCGCGCCCTTGAGCGCGGCCTGCATCGGGCTGTCGCCCTCCTCGATGAAGCGCGCGATGTTTTCCAGCATCACGATCGCATCGTCGACCACAAAACCGGTGGCGATGGTCAGCGCCATCAAGGTCAGGTTGTTGACCGAGAACCCGGCAAGGTACATCACGCCGAACGTACCGATCAGCGACAACGGCACGGCCACCGACGGAATGATCGTAGCGCTGGCCCGTCGCAGGAACAGGAACGTCACCATCACCACCAGCGCGATGGCGATCAGCAATTCGTGCTGCACGTCGGTCACGGAGGCGCGGATGGTCTGGGTGCGGTCGGTCAGCACGACAACGTCGAGACCGGCCGGCAGGTTGTCGGTGATGCTTGGCAGCAGCGCCTTGATCCGGTCGACCACCTCGATCACGTTGGCGCCCGGCTGACGCTGGATGTTCAGCAGAACCGCCTGATTCTGGTTGGCCCACGCCGCCAGACGCTCGTTTTCGGCGCCGTCGACGATCTGCGCGACATCCTTGAGCCGCAATGGCGCGCCGTTGGCGTAGGCCAGGATCAGGTTGGCGTAATCCTTGGGTGAGGTCAGCTGGTCGTTGGCATCGAGCATCGACACCCGGGTCGGGCCATCGAAGTTGCCCTTGGGCTGGTTGACGTTGGACGCGCCGATCAGCGTGCGCACGTCCGACAGGTTCAGGCCGTTGGCGGCGAGCGCCTCGGGGTTGACCTTGATCCGTACCGCCTGACGCTGACCGCCGGCAATGCTGACCATGCCGACGCCGCTGATCTGGGCGATCTTCTGCGCCATGCGCGTATCGACCAGATCATTGAGTTTGGGCAGCAACATGGTTTTCGAAGTGATGGCCAGGGTCAGCACCGGGGTGTCCGCCGGGTTGACCTTGTTGTACACCGGCGGCGCCGGCAAGTCGGTCGGCAGCAGGTTGGTCGCGGCGTTGATCGCGGCCTGCACTTGCTGTTCGGCGACGTCCATGTTGATGTCGAGGCTGAAACGCAGGGTCAGCACCGAGGCACCGCCGGAGCTGGTCGAAGCCATTTGCGTGAGACCCGGCATCTGCCCGAACTGACGTTCCAGTGGCGCGGTGACGGCACTGGTCATTACGTCCGGACTGGCGCCGGGATAAAGAGTCATGACCCGGATAGTCGGGTAATCGACCTGCGGCAACGCCGACACCGGCAGCAGGCGATAGGCAATCAGACCGGCCAGCACGATGGCCAGCATGCTCAGTGTGGTGGCGACCGGGCGGAGGATGAACAGGCGCGAAATGTTCATGCGCCCTTCTTGGCTTTGTCGGTGACGGTGGCGTCAGGCGCGTTCGCGGCCGACTTGCCTTGCAGGTGCTCGGTCGGAGTGGTCGGTACGTCCTTGCTGTCGTTGACCACTTCCACTTCGCTGCCTTCCTTCAGGCGGTCAGTGCCTTCCAGCACCACGCGATCGCCAGCGGCGAGGCCTTCGGTGATCACGGTGTTTTCGCCGTCGCTGGCACCGATCTTCAACTGGCGGATAGTGACTTTCTTGTCGCCGTCCAGCGCGTAGACGAAGGTGCCATTGGTGCCGAACTGAATGGCCGCCGAGGGCGCCAGCACCACACCTTTCAAGGTGTCTGCCAGCAGGTGGATGTTGACGAACTGGTTGGGGAACAGCGACTGATCGCGGTTCTCGTAGCGAGCCTTGAATTTCAGGGTGCCGGTGGTCACGTCAATCTGGTTGTCGAGGCTTTGCAGCACACCGGTGGCTTGCAGTTTGGTGTCGCCACGATCCCAGGCTTCGGCGGGCAGCTTGGCGCCGCTGCGGTAGCGGGCAAGCACGGTTTCCAGGCTGTTTTCCGGCAGGGTGAAGGCGACGCTGATCGGCTGGGTCTGGGTGATCACCGCCAGGGAAGTCGTGTCGTTCGCCGCCACCAGGTTGCCGACGTCGAGCTGACGCAGGCCGACGCGACCGGCAATCGGTGCGCGGATTTTGGTGAATTCAAGATTGAGCTTGGCGTCGTTGACCGCCGCCTGATTGGTTTTCACGGTCCCGAGGTACTGGCCGACCAGCGCTTCGGCGGTATCCAGGGTCTGCTTGGCGATGCTGTCTTCCTTGTAAAGACCGCGATAACGCTCGACATCGACCTGGGCGTTCTTCAACTGCGCCTGATTCTGCAGCAAGGTGCCTTCAGCCTGGAGCAAGGCGTTCTGGTACGGACGCGGGTCGATCTCCGCCAGCAGGTCGCCGGCCTTGACCATCTGCCCTTCCTCGAAATAGATCTTCACCAGCTCGCCACCGACCCGGCTGCGCACATTGATAGTGTTAAGCGCCGTGACCGTGCCCAGTGCCTTGTAATACAGCGGGAAGTCCCCGGTGACCGCCGGCGCCACGCGCACCGGAATCGGCCCCGCCGCGCCGCCGAAGCCCGGCCGCATCATCCCGGAACGCCCCGTGTGACCGGCCTGCGCCTTCTCGCCGCCCTCCTTTTGGGTCGAACCGGCGGGCCAGAATTTCCAGCACAGACCGGCAATGACCAGCAAGACAAGCAGGCTCAACAGCCAGCGACGGGAGTTTCGGGAAGACGATTGCATGGAGTGATTAACCATTGGGCGCGTGGGCTTCTTTTACGGGAGGCTGAACGATAAGCACTGACCGGGATTTAGCAAAGCAGCTTTACCGGCAATTTACCTTCCACTTACGTTTCAAGGTGTGAGGCAAAACACTGATACACAAATGAAAACGGCCTGGACAGGGCCAGGCCGTTAACAATTGTAAAAGCGCTGTTCAGAACACTTATTTCAAAACCGAGAGTGCCGCGTCGTAGTTAGGCTCTTCTGCAATTTCCTTGACCAGTTCGCTGTACAGGACGTTGTCGTTTTCGTCCAGAACAACCACCGCACGGGCGGTCAGACCTTTCAGCGGGCCGTCAGCGATGGCCACACCGTAGTTCTCGATGAACTCGGCGCCGCGCAGGGTCGACAGGTTTTGTACGTTTTCCAGGCCTTCGGCGCCGCAGAAGCGAGCCTGGGCGAACGGCAGGTCAGCCGAGATGCACAGCACCACAGTGTTGCTGATGTCGTTGGCCTGAGCGTTGAACTTGCGCACGGAAGTGGCGCAGGTCGGGGTGTCGACGCTTGGGAAGATGTTCAGCACTTTGCGCTTGCCGGCGAAGTCTTTCAGGGTGACGTCGGACAGATTGCCGGCTACCAGGGAAAAGGCTGGCGCCTTGGAACCGGCTTGTGGCAGTTGGCCGTTGACTTGAACCGGGTTGCCTTTGAGAGTGACTTGAGCCATGAACGGAGTCCTTCTTAACGTTGTTGGGAAAGCATGCAAGAGGCGGAAGTTAACCACGAAATTGTCCGACGACCTATGCCTGGACTGAAATTGTCATGTGCTGGCGCCCAAAACTGGATACACATTCTCCAGGCTTCCCACATCCCTGCTCTCAAAGAAGGTGCTGCTTGTTAAAACGCAAGTCTGCATCTTTTCTTTAACGACCTGTCGATTCCGACCCGAGCCGTTCGACTAAGCCATGAATCCCTTACCTGACTGTGGAGAAACACCATGCGCTTCATGATCATTGTCAAAGCCAGCCACGACTCCGAAGCCGGCGTGATGCCCAGCGAGCAACTGCTGACCGACATGGGCAATTACAACGAGGAACTGGCCAAGGCCGGCATTCTGGTTTCCGCCGACGGCCTGCACCCCAGCAGCAAAGGCGCCCGTGTGCGCTTCAGCGGCGAAAACCGTAGCGTGATCGACGGCCCGTTCGCTGAAACCAAGGAGCTGATCGCTGGCTACTGGATCTGGGACGTGAAGTCCAAAGAAGAAGCCATCGAATGGGTCAAGCGCTGCCCTAACCCCATGCCGGGCACTGAATCGGAAATCGAGATTCGCCAGGTGTTCAGCGCGGAGGATTTCGGTGCCGAGTTCACCCCGGAACTGCGCGAGCAGGAAGAACGCATACGCGAACAAGCCAAAAAACACTGAAGCCCCGAATGGAGAACATCAGCATTTTCTTTAAGGCCGGTGGCGACTGAACGAGACACGAGGACTTTTCGACGCGAAACAGGTAGGGTGCGCAACATCACAATGCCACCACTGGATCGCGTCGCGGTTTTTATGGAGTTGTCATCGCAATGAGTTGCTGGACCGTCCTTGGCCTGTCGGCCGACGCCGATGTGCGCACTATCAAACGCCAATATGCCGTCCTGCTCAAACAGACCCGCCCCGACGACGACCCCGAGGGTTTCCAGCGACTGCGCGATGCCTATGAGCAGGCGCTGGCCTACAAGGAATGGCAGCAGTATCACGCGCAGGATCAGGACGAAGTTCAGCAACAAGCGCAGGACCAGCGCATTGAGGAATCCTGGGACTTGAGCGGCCTGACCGTGGTCGAGGTCGACGCCCTGCAACTGGCAACCCGCTCGCTGGACGGGCTCAGCGTTGAAGAGCTCGAACATCGCCACACCGTCGCCCTCGAACAAGGCTGTGCGCATATCTTCGAGGACACGCTGCTGCATCACTGCATCGAACACCCGCAATCCTCCGACAGCTTGGTGGACTGGGCAGTGCCGACCTTTTTCTGGTTCAGCGCCTGGCAACGGCTGGAGCTGGATGAGGAATCGATCGAGCTGTTGCTGGCCCGGCAGCGCACGCGTATCACGCAACCGATGCGTGATGCCCTCGAACGCGAAGACGTTGACGAATTCCTCCAGGCCTACGCCCGCCGTGCGGATTTCAACTGGCTGGCGATTGAACAACATCAGCAATGGTTCAACCGTGCCCTGAGCCAGATGCTGCTGGATTCGCCTTTCTGGTCTCCCAAGGTATTCGAACGGGTGCGCACCGGTCAGGGCTGGCACGGCGGCACAGGGAATCCCTGCCCTGACGGCGAATGGCAACGCCTGCTGGCTCGACAAAATGCGCCGTTTTTTGTGGCACGCCAGCAACAGCTCGCCCTGGAACCACCCGCCACCCCCGAACACCGCGCCGCCCGCCTGCTGCTGGGTACCGGCTCGTTCAGCGCCCGCCGTGCGCTGGCCCGACGCTTGCGCGAAGAAGACTGGGCGCAGTGCCGCAAGTTGAGTTCCGAACTGTACGCCAATCACCCCAATGTCTGCGCGCAGATGCCCGGCGGCACGGCGTTTTTCTGGCGCGACTGGGAATTGAGTTTCAATGACTGGCCAACCTACGTGGGCGTGGTGTTGGCCTGCCTGATCGGCGCGTTCACCCATTACATTCCGTTGGGCGCACGCCTCAGTGGACTGATCAATATCGTCATGATCTCGACCGTGGTGTTTGGCGTGATCGTGGCGGGGCTCAATTGGCTGGTGCACAACGTTGCTCATCGCGTTTGGCGGCTGGATGACCGGCTCAGCGCAAGCCTTTGCCCCGGATCCCTCAAAGACTGGCCGCCGTTCGGCGTGCTGCGCGACTTCGTGCCCGGCGCGCTGATGGTGGCCGGGCTTGCCTGGTTTTTCGGCCCGATTGCCGGCGTGGTGTATGCCGCAACCCTTGCAACGTTCGGACTGGTGCGGCGCTGGCAGTCCCGGCCACGGGTGTCCTGGGAAGAGAGCCGACCTGCCGTGAAAGTCGGCGTGACGATCCTCGGGATTGTAGTGCTGGCCCTTGTGCTCGGCGTGTTCAAGGTGGTCGCCAGCCAAGGCACAGTCAATCGCAATCAGGGCTTGCAACCCTGGACCGAACGCCTGTGCAGCCGCTTGCCGGCCACCACCGCCGAATGCAGCGCACCGGCCACCGTTGAACAGTGGTACGGCAAGGAGGCGCGACCATGAGCAGCAGAGTGATGTTTTGCGTCGGTATTTTCTTCGCGCTGGTGGTGATGGCGCTGACCAGTGCGACCCGACCTTTCCTCCAGCTCGATCTCTGGCTGGATGGACGCGATGCGCCGGTCACCGCTCAGGCCAATGCCCTGAGCCCGCTGATCGCGTGCGTCAACCGGATCGACGTGCAATGGCGAGCGGCCTACGATCGCTACAAGAACCCTCAACCGCCCTTGCCTCGCGACCAGCGCTGGTTGAAGAGCCTCAAGGATTTCGACGACAGTGACGCGTTCAATGTGCGCGACATACAGCGTGATGTCTGCGGTCAGGGCCTCACGGAAAAACTCGAACTGCTGACCTGGCAACCAGAGCTGGCGCGACAGGCCAACGAGTATGTCCGGGCGCTGAATCACGTCACGACGACCATTGCTCCAGCGCGCTTTTACCGAGAGGCGAGTTTCATCTCCGGATCGCAACAGCCCTCACCTGGCGAACTCGCGGCGATCGAGCGCGTGTCACAGGAGTACATCGGCGCTTCGACAGCTCTGCGGCAAAGCCTGCTGCCGCTCGACGCCGCGCAGCGTCCCGAACAGCTCAAGCTGATCGAAGCGCGTCTGGGCAGGGACATTCACTGGGACTTGCTGGCGTACATGATTCAGGCGCGGGAGACCGTCGATGTGCTCGACGAAGCGATGAAAAACCGCACCCTGACCCCGAAATTGCTGGCCGAGACCATCGCAAAGCTGCAACAGGCCTGGAACCGTCGCGAACCCTGGCTCGCGCCGCGCACCGGTGGGTTCCAGAACAAGACCGATGCCGCGCGTGATCTGTGGCTGCGCATTGGCGAGCCGGGGCAAAACTATCTCGAGGCGTTGAACACCCTGCAGGCAGACTGGCAGAACCATGCACAGCCTCAGCGCCTGAGCGAGGACTATTACGCCGTGACCCGCAGTTACGACGGCTTGCTCAGCCATTACAACCGGCTGGCACGCGCCAACTTCTGACGCAGTGAACCCGCCGGGTCGTCCGTTGGGGCAACCCGGCGCGCCGGTCTTACCTGGCCTTGAGCTTGAGGTAGGACTGATGCAGATCCGCCGCCCAGCCGTCGATCACGCTTTTCACATCATCGGCCTTCATCACCTGCGAATCGTTTTCCAGTGGTTTGCCGGTGCCCTTGCGCACCACTTGCGCCGCCACCTTGTTGGTGCCGCCGTCGAGGAACACCGCTTCGGTCGCCAGGGTGGTTTCCTGATCACGAATCCCGCTGGCGGTACTGACCGCTGCGGCGACCAGAGCAATCGGAATCACTTCATAGGCATGCAGGCTTTCGGTCTTGCTGCTCACGGCGGTGATGGCCGCGCGCACCACGATCACACCCGGTCCGGGGCCTGAGGCCAGCGGCAGGGATTTGCCCAATTCACGCTTGAGTGCCTGATCGTAATAGCTGGTGATGCCGTTGAGGGTCTGCTGCGGAATCTTCACGGTGGGTTGCGGTTTGGGATAGAGCTGGGTCGGTTCGACGTAGACGCTGGTGAATTTGCCGATGTCGATTTTCGGGTCGATCCAGCGCATCACTTCGGCCCCCGACGGAGATTTGGCCTCCCTGAGCTGACTGTAGTCCTTGAGGAAGCCTGAGTATTCGTCGGGTGCGACGGTTTTGCTGGAGCAGCCCACTACGCCCAGCGTGGCAATGCACAGGGTGCTCATCATTACGGCTAGCTTCATGCTGTAACTCCTGTCGGAAGGCCGAATTTATTGCGTCGGGGGGAGTTACAGGTATAGCTGAATCCGTGTCGTTTGCGATCAGAAACGCCGACACTGGGCAATGCCGGGCCCGGACCTTTGAAAGGTCCGGGCCATCACAGGTACTTGAAGCTTCCTGCTACCAGCTCGAAGTCTCCCCGCTCCTCAACGCCATCTCCCGCCGGCTGTTTGCCCGCATCGCCTTGATCAGCGACACCGTGCCCACCAGCAAAATTGCCGCTCCGAACAGAAAATCGATGTTGTACAGCTGGAAATCCTGCACCGGCCCCACCAGCACAGTGCGTACCACGCCGATTCCCACCAGCGTGGCGAGGAAGTCGATCCCCGGTTCATCGCGATAGAACACCAGCAGCAACGGCAGGCAGAGCACCAGCAGCATCAACAGCACCACGACCTTGAACGAGCCTTTGCGCTCGACGCTGAACGCGCATTCGTGGGGGCCGTAGGCCTTGTAGTCTTCGTCGCGGATCATCGAGTTTTTCTCGTTGATGTAGTCAGCGCGGTTGTACTTCTGGATCGGCGTGAAGGTGTTGGACATCTCCATCAGCGTGGTGATGTTCTTGAAGCGCAGGTCGATACGCTCGCTGCCCTTGAGGTAATACAACACCGGTTTGTAGCCGTAGCGATAGGTGTCGAAGGGAAACTCGGTGACCCGGCCCTGAACGCTGATCGGGCGCGATTCGAGTTCGGCGAAGGCGCTCTTGTCGGTCGAGGCGAGGTTGCGGCTCAGGGGCAGGACTTTTACTTGCTCAAGGAAGATCGGCGTGACGCCGTAGGACCACTGCAACGGTTCCAGGCGCAGACGCAGTTCGTTGCGGCCCAGGTCATAGCGGTTGAAAGTACGTTCGGAGACCACCACCGCGCCGCTGAGCATGAACTCGCCACGCAGGTTGTTGGTGATGCGCAAGGTCAATTGATCCTTGCCCTGCAGCGCCGCTTGTGTGTTCGGCGGCGTGCCGCACCAGGCGGTGCTTTCGCCGACGCCACCGAGCTGACCGCCACGGTTTTCGTTGAACACATAGATGTAACCGGCCCACAGCGTCACCATCAGCAGCAACGCGGTGATGCCCAGAATTTTTTTGCCCGGACTCACTGATCAGACTCCCTTCTTCGTTCCGTCGTCCAGCCGAAAACCCGCTGGCGACGGGGACTCTACCAAAAGGCCACCATCGACCCAAGGGAAAATCCCCGATTCATCAGGGTTCTAGGGGTTTCCCCTGCATCACCTGCGCCGGAACAGCGGTCGCGGTTCGATCACCGAGCGCCCGTACAACACGCTCATCCCGGCCAGGCCCTTGAGCGCATCCTCGGCGGATTTATCCTCGCGCACCGCGAAGCTGTCGAAACCGCATTGGCGCATATGGCTGAGCTGGTCGCGCAGCACATCGCCAATGGCGCGCAACTCGCCTTTCCAGCCGAAACGGCTGCGCAGCAGATAGGCCTGACTGTAGGCGCGGCCATCGCGAAAGCTCGGGAAGTCGAGGGCGATCAACGGCAGCGAGGTCAGCCATGGCAGCAGGCTTTCGACGCCATCGTCGGGACCCAGCCAGACCGCATGGGTCGAGGGCGATTCAAGCCAGTGGGCCAGCGGCAGAATCAACATCCCGGCGCCGGGCTCCGTTTCAGGCGAGCGGATCAGCGTCCATGGATCGTCGAGCACGATCCGCGCCCCGCCCGCCTCCATGCGCAGCAGATTGTTCATGCCGGCACCTCCAGCGCTTTCGGGTAGATCCGTTCCTTGAACGGCTCCAGTCCGATGCGCGCCACGGTATCGACGAACAACTCTTCGGCCTCGCGATAACGGACGAAGGTGCCGATGATCCGCTCGATCACCTGCGGCACTTCAGCGGCGCTGAACGACGGACCGATGACTTTGCCCAGTGCGCTGTTCTTGCCCTGAGCACCGCCGAGGGTGATCTGGTACCACTCGCTGCCGTTTTTATCGACGCCGAGGATCCCGATGTTGCCGATGTGATGATGGCCGCAAGCGTTCATGCAGCCGGAAATGTTCAGGCTGATGTCGCCCAGATCGTGCAGGTAGTCGAGGTTGTCAAAGCGCGCCTGAATCGCCTGGGCAATCGGGATCGATTTGGCGTTGGCCAGCGCACAGAAATCCCCGCCGGGGCAGGCAATGATGTCGGTCAGCAGACCGACGTTGGCGGCCCCCAGGCCCTGCTCTTTCGCCAGTTGCCACAACGCAAAAAGCTCGGATTTGGGCACGTCCGGCAGGACGATGTTCTGCTCGTGGGCGATGCGTATTTCGCCAAAACCGAAGCGCTCGGACCAGTCGGCCACAGCCAGCATCTGCAAACCGGTCACATCCCCCGGTGGCGAAGCCAGGCCCGGTTTGGTCGACAGCACCACGCTGGTGTAGCCCGGCACCTTGTGCGGCTGCACGTTGCGCGCGACCCAGCGGGCGAACGCCGCGTTCTCGGCCAGGTGCGTGCCGAAATCCAGATCCGTATCCGCCAGCGTGCGATAGCTCGGCGGCACGAAAGCACTGGCGACTCGCAGGTATTCATCCTCCGTCAGTTGCGCCGGGCCGTCCTTGAGGTGTTGCCACTCTTCCTCGACCTCTTTGGCGAACGCCTCGATGCCCAGCGCCTTGACCAGAATCTTGATCCGCGCCTTGTACTTGTTGTCGCGACGGCCGTGGCGGTTGTAGACCCGCAGCACCGCCTCGACATAGGACAGCAAATGCTGCCACGGCAAGCCGTCGCGAATCTGCAAACCGAGGATCGGCGTGCGCCCCAGACCGCCGCCGACGATCACTCGCAAGAGCATCTGCCCGTCATGGCCGGGGTAAAGGTAGAGGCCGATGTCATGCATCATGATCGCCGCGCGGTCCTGCTTCGCCGAGCAGATGGCGATCTTGAATTTGCGTGGCAGGAACAGGAACTCCGGGTTGATCGTCGACCATTGCCGCAGGATCTCCGCCAGCGGGCGCGGGTCGATCAACTCGTCCGCCGCGACGCCGGCAAAAGCTTCGGTGGTGATGTTGCGTACGCAGTTGCCCGAGGTCTGGATCGCATGCATGTTGACCTGCGCCAGACGTTGAAGGATGTCCGGCACCTGGTGCAGCTCGATCCAGTTGAACTGCATGTTCTGCCGCGTGGTGAAGTGGCCGTAACCTCGGTCGTAGTCACTGGCGATGCTCGCCAATGTGCGCATCTGCTCGGCGCTCAGCGTGCCGTAGGGAATCGCCACCCGCAGCATGTAAGCGTGCTTTTGCATGTACAGGCCGTTCTGCAGGCGCAGCGGCAGGAATTCTTCTTCGCTCAACTCCCCGGCCATGAAGCGCTCGACCTGATCGCGAAACTGCGCAACGCGCTCGAACACCAGCGCCCGGTCGTAATCGTCGTATTGATACATCGGCTACCTCATCAGCACTCAGCACAAATCCTGTGGGAACGAGGCATCTAGAGATTGCGCGATCTGGCGCAATCTCTAGATGCCTCGTTCCCACAGATTCCTGAAAGCACTATGACGTTGCAGCGCAGCCCGTTACAGATTCAGCTGAACGCATAAAAACCGTATCAGGGCGCGTCAGATGGCCGCAGGCAGCGCCTGGATCTGATCCGCATAAATGAACAATTCCTGAGCCTGTTTTGTTTCCGGTGGGGTTTCTACAGTGCAGCTCGTGCCAGACCGGGTGGCCTGGCAAGACTTTGCAACCGTGGAAGAATTGACCATGAGCACAGCAACAATCGGACAGGCTTATAACTACAAGGTCGTCCGCCAATTCGTCATCGCCACTGTTTTCTGGGGTGTCGTGGGCATGGCGATGGGGGTATGGATCGCCTCGCAACTGGTATGGCCGGACATGAATCTGGACTTGCCGTGGACCACCTTCGGCCGCTTGCGACCGTTGCACACCAGCCTGGTGATTTTCGGTTTCGCCGGCAGCGCGCAATTTGCCGCCAGTTATTACGCGGTGCAGCGGACCTGCCAGGTGCGGCTGTACTCAGACAAACTCGCCGCGTTCACTTTCTGGGGCTGGCAGTCAGTGATCGTGATCATGCTGGTCAGCCTGCCGATGGGCTACACCACCACCAAGGAATACGCCGAAATCGAATTCTCCGGCGCGGTCTGGATGGCCGTGGTCTGGGTTGCATACGCCATCGTGTTTTTCACCACCGTGGTGCAGCGCAAGACCAAACACATCTACGTCGGCAACTGGTTCTTCGGCGCATTCATTCTGGTGATCGCCATGCTGCACGTGGTCAATCACCTGTCGATCCCGGTGGACTGGTTCAAGTCCTATCCGGTGTATTCCGGCGCCACCGACGCCATGGTGCAGTGGTGGTACGGGCACAACGCGGTGGGCTTCTTCCTGACCACCGGGTTCCTCGGGATGATGTATTACTTCGTGCCGAAACAGGTCAATCGGCCGGTGTATTCGTACCGCCTGTCAATCGTGCACTTCTGGGCGTTGATCACCCTGTACATCTGGGCAGGTCCCCACCACTTGCATTACACCGCGCTGCCTGACTGGGCGCAGTCGTTGGGGATGGCGATGTCGCTGATCCTGCTCGCGCCGAGCTGGGGCGGCATGATCAACGGGATGATGACGCTGTCCGGCGCCTGGCATCAGTTGCGCACCGACCCGATCCTGCGTTTCCTCGTCCTGTCGCTGGCGTTCTACGGCATGTCGACCTTCGAAGGCCCGATGATGGCGATCAAGACCGTCAACGCCCTCTCCCACTACACCGACTGGACCATCGGCCACGTCCACGCCGGCGCCCTTGGCTGGGTGGCGATGATCACCTTCGGGGCGACCTATCACATGGTGCCGAAAGTCTTTGGCCGTGAGCGGATGCACAGCACGCCGCTGATCAACCTGCACTTCTGGCTGGCGACCATCGGCACCGTTTTGTACATCGCTTCGATGTGGGTCAACGGAATTACCCAGGGCCTGATGTGGCGGGCGATCAACGAGGACGGCACGCTGACTTATTCGTTCGTCGAGGCGCTGCAGGCCAGCCATCCCGGGTTTGTGGTGCGGTTTGCAGGCGGGGTGTTCTTCCTCAGCGGCATGCAGCTGATGGCCTACAACGTGTGGCGCACGGTGCGGGTGGCGGATGTTGCAATTGCCCACCGTGAAGCGCAGATCGCCTGATAAAGGGAGCCGGTCATGTTCGATGTTTTCTTGAATGTGCTGGGTGTGCTGTTTCTATGGTTGGCGGTTGAGTACTGCTTGCGCCATGAAACGGCTGAAAGCCTGGATGAGGCGAGTCTGACGCCGTTTGCGGATGATCCGGAGGTGGCGCGGCGGGTTGAGCTGGCCACCGGCAAGACCGTGAAAGCGGTAGCGCCGGAGGTGGCAAAGCCGGGGTGGGTCAATCTCGAAATGTGAGCTACTTCCGTTGATGTTGATCGTTCCCACGTCGAGGCGTCGAACCGTCTGCGTGGGAACGATCTTTCAAACCTTTGGCGTCTGGCGCAGACGCGCCATGCTCAGGGTGTCGACCCATTGCCCGTCACGCACGGCGTAATCGCGGAACAGCCCTTCGGTTTCGAAGCCGAACTTGCGATAGAGGCCGATGGCCGCCTCGTTGTCGGCGTACACCGAAAGCTCGACCCGGTGCAGGTTCATCCAGTTGTCGGCAACATCCAGCGCCGCCGCCATCAGTTTCGTCCCCACCCCCTTGCCTTGCCAGGCCACCGCAACACTCAGCCCGATGCTGCCGGCATGACTGCGACGAATCCGGGAAAAAGCCTCCAGCCCCAGATAACCGATCACCACCCCTTGGTGCAGTGCCACCAGTTTCAACACCCGCTCGCTGTCCGGCATCAGGCGCTGGCGCCAGATCTCGGAGGATTGAAACGGCATCTGCAACACTTGCCGCGCTAACGCCGGGTCGTTGTAGAGCGCGGTGACGCCTTCAAGATGGCATTCGTTGAAGCGTTCGAGATCAATCGCGGGGTTGTGCTCAAGCATGAACGATCCCTCCTGGATCAGTGCGTGGCCGGTCAATGTAAACCGCTTCCTCACGGATTCGCCATGCCTGTTTAAAGCCGTTGACCGAAACTTCCAGCAAGCCACAACGCCTTGCGCCATTGCCTACGCATCCGCCAGAATCCGCCGGCTTGTGTGCCTTGGGGGCCGACTCTATCGTTTCCGGGTCGCTGATGAATCAGTGATCGGGTCTCGCAGCCCGCGATCTCTAGACGCACAACACCCTCCAGTTTTATGGCGGCTGTACGTGGGAGACCCTCGGGTCTGCCGGTTCTAGAGTCCCGGTCTGCGACCCGCGTATAGCTGCCACCCCTTCGTATCGCAGCGAATCGTGGCGGCTCCATGACTCTGGAGATTCAATCATGATCAAACCAACACCCAATCCACCCGAAACCGACCCGACCTCGCCCTACGAAACCCTCGATTCCAAGAAATTCCACGAAGCCGCCGAACGCGCCCTCGATCACTACCTCAATCCGTTCCACCCCAGAAAACCGCTGCTCAAATCCAACACCCGCTACCTCATCGCCCCCGGCATCCCGAGCGAAGAACTGCTGGCCGACGCCTGCGATACCCTGACCTCGGCCAAAACCATGGCCAGCGATTTCGCCGGGCTGGTGGACGGCTCGCATCGGCATGTGCTGCTGGGGATTGCGCAATTGATCATGCTGGGGGAACTGGCGGTGAACCGGGCGCTGGATAATCTGGAGTTGAAGACTGAGGCGCCGCTTTAATTCGATGATCGTTCCCACGTCGAGGCGTCGAACCGTCTGCGTGGGAATGCAGCCCGGCACGCTCCGCGCCCCTTCCGGAGCTGGAACGCGGAGCGTCCCTTGAGGCATTCCCCCGCGGACGGTTCGACGCCTCGACGTGGGAACGATCTATAAACCTGCGTAGTTATTCGAACCACTCCTGTCGCTCATTGAACGTGCGTTGAATCAACTCCACCAAAACCTGCACCTCCCCGACCTCCTGCGATTCACTGTTCACCGCCAACCACGCCTGCAACCGCATCGCCTCGTCAAACAACCCCGGCAACGCCACCAGCCCGCGATCAAACCGGCTCATGTACATCGGCAACAAACCAATGCATGCGCTGCACCGGATCATCTCCAGCATCAGCTCGTAGGACTGCATCTGCACCACTCCGGCCAGGCGCTGTTCGACCAGATTGTTCCAGGGCCGGAAGCTGTCGATCTGCCGGTCATGCTGCCATTGCACCAGCATGAAATCGGCAAGATCATCCGGGCTTTCCGGGCGTGCGGTCACGCGGGAGTAGCGTTTGGCGATGTGCGGCTGATATTCCAGTTGCGCGAGGCGTTGCGGTTCGCTGGTGGCGAAGGTCGGGCCGGGGTGCGGGGTTTCGCCGTGGGCGAGCCACAGCACGATGTCGGCGCTGACGGCGCGCAGGGCCAGTTCGCTGTCGAGGGCGATGATCTCCAGGCGCACGCTGGCGTTGCGGCGCAGCAGTGCGATGAGGTCGCGTCCGAGGATGTCGTGCAGGATCGATTCGGCGACCGCCAGCCTGATCAGGGGCTGCTCGATCACCGGGAGTTTGCGTTCGTGGGCCAGGGCCACCAGTTGCGCCTGCAATTGCTGGCCTTCGCGGGTCAGGCTGAGAGCGCTGCCCTGGAAGCTGAACAGCGCACATTGCAGTTGTTGTTCGAGTTGCGCCAGTTGTTTGCGCAGCAGGGTCGAGCGCACGTTGAGGCTGCGGGCGGCCTGCATGAAGCAGCCGCACCGTGCGCTGACCAGAAAGTATTGCGCGACGTCACTGTCGAGCGTCGCGGCTTGCGCCAGCCAGGGTTCATCCTTGTCCTTGGGCCAGCGAAATTCTGCGCTGCTTTGTCGTGCTGCGGGTTCGGTGAATGACATCGATGACTCCCTGTCGATCTTTGTTGTTTGCCTTTGCATAAATCCATTGTGGGAGCGAGCTTGCTCGCGAAGGCATCGGCACACGCAACATCTCATTGCCAGATACACCGCTTTCGTCGGAACGCCGCCCGGAGCAAGCTCGCTCCCACAGGGTTCAGTGGTGAGTCTGAATTACAGTTTTTCCTCCAGCACTTTATTGAGCTCGGCTCCGTCGATGCTCAGCGTCGCGGTGTTGAGCATGCCGTCCAGATACGCCTGGGCGATCTGCTCCTGACGTTGAGCCCGCAAGGCCTGGGTCAGTTGATCGCGCAGTTCGTCGAGGGTCGCGATACGGGCCGGTTGCTGTTCGGTGAGTTTGATGACGTGGAAACCGGCGCTGCTTTGAACGGGATCGGACACCGCGCCAACCTTGAGTCGCGCCACGGCACCACGCACTTGCGGCACCAGTTGCTGCAACGGTTGCAGGCCGGTGTCACCGCCACGGTCAGCGGTCAGGCGGTCCTGGGAAAATTCCTTGGCCAGCGCTGCAAACTCCGCCGGGGTTGCCTGGGCTTTCTTGCTCAATTCCGTAGCCTGCTTGCGCACGGTTTCAAGATTCTGCGGCTCGTTCACCCCGAGGAAAATCTGGCTGACCCGATACAGCGCCGGCGTCTGCCAGTTGGCCTTGCCCGCGTCATATGCCTGCTGCAACTCGGCGTCGCTCGGATAGTCCGCCGGCACCTGGCTCACCGACTGCAAATAGTCGCGGAACACGATCTGCTCGGTGGCGGCACGGGTTTGCCGAACCACGTCCGGACGTTGCGCCCAGCCTTGGGCGTCGGCCTGTTCCAGCACGGCTTTTTCGGCCAGGCGTGAACGTATCCAGCGCTCCAGCGCCTCACGATTGCCGCGCAGTTGTTCGCGGGTCTGGGGCGGTACGGCGGCCAGCAGCGCCTGCAATTCTTCCGGCGAAACCTGCTGATTGCCTAATCTGGCCACTGCCGGTCCATTGTTCGCCGCAATCACCGGCGCCGGTTGCTGGGCGGCGACCGGGTCATTGCCCGGCCGCACCACCAGCGCCACGGCCACCACCAACAGCGCCACCGCAGCGGCGCTGATTACCATGGCAGGTTTCGTCACAGCGCAACTTCCTCTTGCTCAACCTTTGGAGCCTGAGCGGCAGCGGCGTTCTGGGTGAAATCACGCAGGTAAACGATGAATTCCTGCAACAGACGGTCCCACAATTCCAGGTTGCCGCGCAGGTGATCGTTGCTGACGCCAGCGGCCACCACCACGTCCATTTCCATCACCAGAAACTCGCCCTGCAACGACAACCGGGCAAAGCGGCGGGTCGCGTTCCACTGCTCGGCCACACCGGCCGGCAACTCACCCTGCACGCGCAAGGCGCAGCTGAAGGTGAAGTCGACGTAGCTGCCCTGTTCCGCCACCGCCGGGTTGCCGAAACGCACGGCGTAACCGATGCCCTGGCTGGCGCTGAGCAACTGGACGATGCCGTTCTGTTCGGTCTGGTTGACACGATAACCGGCGGCTTGCAGCACGTCGGTCAGGGATTGCGGGGATACGTGGGAGATCAATTGAGTCATTACGTCTTCCTTGTCCATGAGTCTTTTAATCAGTGCGCAATCGCGGCTTGCGGCGCATCGAATTGAGTCTTGTACAGTTCATCGCCAAAACCCTGAGCCAGTTCATCGAACTTGACCCGGGCGCTGCCGGCGAAGGGCTGGCGGATCTTCATCACCTCGGCCACATCGATGTTTTCGTAGGCGCTGAGAATCTGCTTGGCCACGCCGTACATCTGCTGATTTTTGACCGAACATTGCTGCACTTGTGTGTCACGTTCAGTCAATTGCGCTTGAAGCTTAGACCGTTCTGCCTCTTTGGCACGGGCCAGGACCAACAGCTCTTCGTAGGCCTTCTTGAACTTGCCGGTCTGCTCGTTGCTGGCCGCGACTTGCGCCTGGGCCTGGCTGTGCAAGGTTTGCTGCTGCCCGGCCAGTTGCTCGGCAAGGCCTTTGGCCTTGGCCAGTTCGGCGGTCAATTGCTTGATTTGCGCCTGGGCAGCCTTGGCTTCGTTCTGCGCCGCCAGTTGCGCGGCGCTGGCCTGGGCCTGCTGGCTTTGCAGGGTTTGCAGCTGCTGGGTGGTGCTGCGCAATTGCGTGCGCAGGCGTTCCTCCATGCCTTCGGCGCTCGCCCCGGTGGCGATCAACATCCCGAGCCCAAGCCATAAAAAGCGGATTTTCATAACCCTCTCCCGGCGCTCTAGAAGCGCGTGTTGATCTCAAGCTGCATGACGTCGACGTCGAACGGCGCACCGTACACCGCCTCGGTGCTCATCCAGCGGCCGGTGGCGTAAACGTTCTTTGCCAGGCCGTAGTTGCCGCCGAGGATATAGCCCTTGGCGTTGGTGCCGCCGAGGTGAAAGGACGAGTCGTTGAAGCCATCCGGCAAGGCATCCGGCTGGATGTACTTGTAGCCGGCGAACAGGTTCCAGTCGCCCTGCTTCTTCAGCTCCAGCGCGTTGCCGAGGGTGAACTGGACCATCCACGCATTGGCGCCGCTTTCGATGTTGCCGCTGCTGTCGAGGTTGTTGACCAGTTGCCCGGCCGAACGCTTGCGCATGTCGCCTTCGTCGTAGCCGAGATTGTGGATGTAGTTGCCCTGGCTGCGCAGTTTGAAGTCTTCCGGCAGGTCGGCGTCCCACACCACGTTGAGGTCCAGCAGGTTGAACTCGGACGCCAAGCCAACGAACTGAGGTTGCGGCGTGGTGCTCGGGTTGAGCGGGTTCGGCGTGATGTCACGCAGCAGAAACACGCTGTTGCCCTTCTGCATGAACGCTGCGCGGGTGCCGTCGCTGTCGCAGCCCGGTGCGCCGGCCCACGGTTCGCAAGGACTGGAGCGCTGGCCTTCGATGTCGTCGAAGCGGTAGTAGGCCAGCGCGCCTTTCAAGCGGTTGTTGCTGTTGATCGCCCATTTGGCGCCGATTTGCGCGCCGTACAGCCATTTGTTATCGCTTTCTTCCTTGTCGAAGCCGTTGCTGGTGGTGGTGTCGTTGGTGTAGTCCACCGGGAACGCGCCGAGGGTGCCGAACACGCCCCAGTCGCGGTTGAGCTTGTGGTCGAAGATGGCCGCCACGCCGTCGAAGTTGAGGTCGTTGGAATACAGCATGTCGGTGGACAGGAACGGGTTGGCGAAGCGGCCACCGGTCAGGGTCAGCTCATCCGACGGCTTCCAGGTCAGGTAACCCTGATCGAGCCAGATGTCCTTTTTCGAGAAGCCACCGCCGAGGTTCTGGGTGGTCGACACCGGGTTGTTGTCCGAGCCGGTGCCGATGCGGATGCCGGCGGTCCATTGCGGTGAAATCTCCGCTTTCATGCCCAGCCGTGCGCGCAGGCGGAACAGGTTTTCGCGGTCTTCGCGGGTGTTGAGCAACGGCGGCAACGCGGTGCTGCTGTTTGGATTCACGTCGTAAGGGCCGTTGTTGTTGAGCTTGGCAAAGTCGACGATTTCGTTGCTGTTGCTGCCCGAGTAGTAGCGCGATTCGTCACGCAGACGAATGTCACCGTCAAAGCTGATGCGTGACGCCCAGTCCGGGAAAGTGTTGGGCGCGGCCCAGTTTTCCTGTTTGGCGGTGGCCATGACTTCGGCCTTGACCTGATCACGGATCTGGTCGCGCACCGCCGCCGGCACGTATTGCACCCGCACATCGCCCGGTGCCGCGACCGGCCCGGCGGCCACAGCGGTGGACGCCGCAGCCTGCTTGGCCTGGGCCGCTTCGTTCTGGGCCTGGGCGATCAGTGCGTCGGCCTTGTCCTGTTTCAGAATGCCCTGCTCGACCAGCAAGCGGATCAGATTGATCGTGGCGTTCTCCGAGGGCGCAGGCGCTGCCGCGGCCTGACCGACCAGGGTCGCGATGACCATGCCGACCGCCAGGGACAATCGATTCACGTTGGAAATCATCTGCACACAACTCCTTTTCATACAGCTTTATGAATTCAGTTAACCCGGACGCCGCCCTTGCAGGGACATGCGCACAGGCAAGGTGATGGAGGCCGGTGGCCGTTCGCTTAAAGCGGGCGCGTTGCGCAGCGCGGCGAGCACTTGCGTATCGATCTCGGGGTTGCCGCTGGACTTGATCAGCTCGACCCGGGTGATCTCGCCGACACTGCTCAGCCACACATCGGCCTGCAGCGAAAACGCCAGGTTGCGCAGGTCGGGGTTTTCGCGCAGCAGCTTCTGGAAGGTGAACGCTAGGAACTGGCTGTAGGTGCCGTTGCCCAGTCGCCCACCGCCGGCGCCGGCCATGCCGCCGCCCTTGCCCGCGCCGATGTTGAACGCGTCGCTGCCGCTCTGGGCGTCGCCGTCGATCTGCATCGGGTTGGCCAGGTCGTCGGCCGGCGATGGCGGTGCTTCCTCTTCAGGCTTGACCTCTTGCGGCTCCGGCGTTGGCTCGGGCTCGACGACTTTTTCCTCGACCGGGGTTTCCGGCTCCGGCGGTTTTTCCGGCGGCGGAGGTGGCGGTGGCGGCAAGGGAATGATCGTCGGCACCTTCGGCGCTTCCCGACGGATACCGCTCATGTCGTTGGCCCACTGCCACAGGAACCACGCGGCGAGCGCACCGAGGATCAGCCCGGCGCCCCACTTCACGTAGCGCAGTGGCGACTTCTTCACCGGTAAAGGCTCGATTGGCAGTTGTGCAGTCATCACTCAGCCCTGCGTCGGTTTGCCGGTAACGAGACCGACCTGGGACAGTTCGAGCCGGCGCAACAGATCCAGCACTTCGATGACCTTTTGGTATTGCACCGTGGCATCGCCGCGCACGATCACCGGGAAGTCCGGGTTCTGCGCCTTCTCGATGCGCAGGCGTTCTTCCAGCTCCGGCAGCGTCACCGGGTAGGCGTCGAGGAACACCTGGCCGCCGTCGTTGACCGAAATCGCCTTGGTCTTGGCCTCGGACAGCGACACGGCGGCGCTGGCCTTGGGCAGGTTGATCTGGATCCCGGAGACCTGCGCGGTGGCGGTGAGGATGAACATCACCAGCACCACCATCAGCACGTCCACCAGTGGCGTGATGTTGATGCTGTCCACCGCTGCATCTTCGTCATCGTCGTGGGAGGCATTTACGGACGCCATGTCAGTGCTCCTCAGGCCGGTACGGAGTGATTGGCGTGATGACCGCGCTGATGCGCCGCTTCACTGGACTGGCCTTCGCCGTGCATCTCCGCCAGACGGGTGATGAACTCGTCGACGAACACACGCATGTCGGCGCTGACTTCCTTGTTGCGAGTGATCAGGCGGTTGTAGCCAAACAGCGCCGGGATCGCGACGAACAGGCCCATGGCGGTAGCGAGCAATGCTGCCGCCATGCCTGGCGCGATGGCGTTGATGTTGACGTCACCGGCCATGGCCGTGCCGAGGAACACCACCATGATCCCCAGCACGGTGCCGAGCAGGCCGATGTACGGGCCGCCGGCGATGGCGTTGGACAGGGTCGAGAGTTTCGAACTCAGTTGCTGGTTTTCCCGGGTGCGCACGCCGTCCATGGAGCAGCGGATCGCTTCGATGGTCGCCGCCGAAACCGACGAGGTATCGGCGCCCTGCTCGCGGCGGGTGCGGATCTCTTTCACCGCCACCTGATACAGGCGCCACAGCGGCGAATGTTGCAAGCGCTGGGCGAGCTGGGTGTCGTCGGCGAACATTTCCAGGCGAGTGCCGACCTTGGCGAATTGCACGCGGAAGTCTTCGTTGGCGGCGGTGACGCGGCTGAGGGTGCGGTTCTTGCGCAGCATGATGATCCACGACTGGAACATCATCAGCACCAGCACCGCGATGATCACCCAGGCATCCACCGGCACGGCGTTGAGCAGGAAACCGAGGCTGCCGAAACCGAAGCCGGACTGTTCTTCATCGACGCCGTAAGCCACCAGTTTCGACTCGGCGCCCTGGGAAGTGGCGTCAGCCAGCAACAGCGGCGCCGGACGGGCGACTTTCGACAGACGCAGCTCATCGATGGCACCCACGAACGGCTGGAAAGGACCTTCATGCAGATCAGCGCCGATGGCCATGACCGAGTTGAACGCCGGCATCGCCTGAGCCAGTGCCGCGCCTTCGCGACCGTTGATGTACAGCGTCACTTTCGCGCCTTCGGCGGTCAGTGCGACGTGCTGCCATTGGCCGGGATTCAACGGTTGCGTGGCGACGGCGCGCTGGCCGTCGATTTCCACGAACGGTACGCCCTGATTCACACCGACCAGCAGGCTGTGGGCGCCTTCGCGACGGGCCAGAATCAGTTGCTCGCCGTTAGCCTGATCCAGTCGCAACCAGGCACTGAAGGTGAACGCGCTGCCGGCGTTGTGCTGCAGCGACGGACTGGCCGGCAACAGCAACGGCTGGCCGCTGAACTGCAAGGCCCGCCCTACTACACCGTCAATCGCGCTGCCAGTGGCGCTCTGCGCGGTGTTGCCGTAGGCGGTGGTGTCTTTCGCCGGGGTACCGGTGGCGCCCTCAAAGTGATAGAGCGCGGTGTAATTCGGATCGAACGTGAGTTGGCCGTTGCCGGTGGCCGGGGCTTTCTGGTTGCCGTAGTACATCCAGATGTCCTGACGCTGACCGCCCTCGACATTCGGCACGTCGACCCAGATCAGCGCCATGCCCATCAGCGCGTCGAAGCTTTCGATCTGGTGGTTGAGCACGGTCTTGTCATCGGCGGCGACGAAACGCAGGTCCGAGCCGTCCTCTTTCACGCCGTCAAACGTGAAGTTGCCGGTGTGCAGGCGCACCAGCAGCGCGGTGCGGCCAAGGGCCTGATTGATCGCGGCGCCTTGCGGCGTGGTGTCGACGGCGATCTGTTTGCGGTAATGCCAGTCGTCCTGCCACCAGGCCTGAGCCGTGGCCGGGAGCACAAAGCCCAGGCAGATCAACAACGAAAGGAAAAGGCGCTGCATGGAGGTGCTCCTTGTTAGAAAGTGGCCTGAAGGTTGAAGTGCAGGCGCGATTCCTGTTTCGAGGTGTTCGGCCCTTCGAGTAGCGGGTAGCCCCAGTCGAGGCTGCCGGACAGCCATTTGCTCAGGCTGGCGCGGGTGCCGAGGCCGACGCTGGCCAGGGCGTAATTGGCGTCCTGATCCGGCAGTTCGTCGCGCAGATAAAGTTGCGCGCCCTCGGCGAAGGCGTAGAAGCGCCAGTCCTGCATCCAGCCGCCGACGTACTTGGCCAGCGACGGTGTGCGCAGTTCTTCGCTCAGCAGAAAGCCGTCATCGGCGGTACGTTCAGCGGCCAGATAGCCGCGCACCGAAGTCGCACCGCCGGCGGAGAATTGTTCGTTGGAAACCAGTGGCCCCGACGCCAGCTGGAACGCGGCTTTGCTTGCGCTCTGCCAGTCGCTGTCGAAGGTCCAGGTGAAATTGGTATCGCCCTTGAGCACGGCGAAACTCGGGTTGGCGCGGTAGCGTTTGTAGTCGAAGTCTTCGTCGGAGCTGCCGTAACCGAAGAAGCTTCGAGTGGCCGCGACCAGGCTCAGGCCGAGGCCGAGCTGGCTCTTTTCGCTGTAGCGATAGCCGTTGTAGGCGAAGGTGAACGGCGCGTATTTGAGCGGCACCTTGTCGCTTTCGCCGGACAGGGTCAGGCGCTCGTCGAAGTCTTTGAAATCGATGCCGGCCGACAGCGAGTTCGACCAGTTGCCGCTGGACGGGATCGTGTAGATCGCCGCTAACCCGTAGGAATGGCCCTTGCCGAGCACGTTGCTGCCGCCGAGGGTGGCGACGTTGCTGTCGGACTGATAACCGGAGAACTGCACGCTCCAGCGCTCGGTCAGCGGCGCGGTGTAGGAGCCCGACCAGACCTTGGCATTGTCGGTTTCCTGGGGCGCGGTGAAGAACGTCAGGTTGACGCTGTGCCCCAACTGCCAAAGATTGTTGTAACCGAGGCTGGTGACAGTACGCAGTTTTTCGGTGTCGGCGCTGTAGTCGTTGTTCAGGCCGACGCTGGCGGTCCACGGGTTCTGGTCTTCAACTTGCAGATCGACGTCCATGGTGCCGGGGCGCTGACCTTCGCGCACCAGCGGCATCACCTGCCGGCCCGGGGTCTTGTTGAGTTGCGCCAGTTCGCCCTGGACCTTGGCGAAGTCCGGCACCTCGCCTTCCTTCAGCGCCGGGACGTTGTCGCGGATGTCCAGCGGCGAATAGTGTTTGGCGCCGACCACCCGCACCCGGCCGACCTTGGTTTCGCTGACTTGCAGATAGACGATGCCGTCGGCCACCGCTTGCTCCGGCAGCTCGACGAACACCGATTGATAGCCACGTTCCTGATAGACCTTCTGCAAGGCGTCCCGCGCACCTTCGATGTCGCTCAGGGCTTTTTGCGGGCCGAGGAACGGGTACACCGCTTCTTCGATGGCCCGCGCATCGAGCACAGTGTTGCCGCGCACGAAGTATTCGTTGACGTCCACCAGCCGCTGCGCACCTGCGTTTGCGGCCTCCTCGGCGAACGCCGGCTGCACGCCGGCCGTCACCAGCAGCCAGCCCCACAGCGCCAGCCGTGACGTGAAAATCTGCTCCACACTACCCCCTGAAATTCGCGATGACCTGTTGGCGCTCATGCGCCTTGCGTGTGCATCAATGACTGGCGTTGTTAATTGCTGACGTGCGGGCCCCCGGTGTGCTTGCCCAGCCAGGTGTGCAGCAGCGCGAAGTTCAGCGAGAACTCGGGCATTTGCAGCAGCGCGCCGCAGAACACTTCACCGATGATTTTCTGGATGAGCTGCACCGCCCGCGGCTCGTTGAGCAGCGTGGCGATGTCGCGACTGAGGACGTTGAAGCTCCAGACTTTCTGGTTCAGGCCGAGGCCGACAAACCAGCGGAACAGCAGGTTGTAATTGAGCTGTTCATAGAGCTGCTGCTCGCTGGGCACCGAATACAGCAGTTGCAGCAGCAGGATATGCATGACCGTCTGCGGGGCGATCAGCATGCCGGGTTGGGCATCGAGGTCGTGCAGGAGGTCGCGATGGGCGTCGAGCAGGTCATCGATCTGCGGGCGCAGCAGCACCAGCGAATGACCCGGCGGAATATAACTGGAGACCTCTTTCAAGGCGCCCTGCCAGTCATCCTGCGACACGATCCAGACCCACGGCGCACCGTAGCGATACACCGAAACCGGCTTCTTGCGCGCGGCTTCAACGATCTTCGACAGGCGTTGATCGAGTTCCTGCATGCCTACTTTCGAGTAGCGTTCCATAGTCCCCATTGCCTCACTCCCGGCGTCCCGCCTCGGCTTGTGAAAAGCGCCCAAAGGGCCCCTCAAGCGCGTTACATAGGCATGACCGGACTGGCGATGTGCTACCGAACTTTTGTCATAAAAGCTTCATTACGGAAATCGAATGAGGTCGATCAGGCACCATAAATACCTGTGGGAGTGAGCTTGTTTTATTGGTCAGGAATAAACCGGCCAGGTATCGACGATCTTGCCGCCACGTACCGCCAGCAAATCACCGAATTGCAGGAGGACGGCTTCGGTCTGGGTCGGTCGCAGAAAGACTTGATCCTCCACCGTCAGCCCCACGGCATTCGAACCATTGACCATCTCCTGATTCGAGCTACGGCCGTAAACGCCATTGCTTTGAAGCCCCGGCGGCGATTCGAACTCGGCCATCCAGTTACCGCCGTAGATGAAGAAAGTCTGGCGCTGGTTGGTGTCCCACCACGAAAACAGTTTCGACTTGTCATCCAGCGCCGGGATGTTTACTGCTCCGGTGCTTTTCAACACCGGCGTGGCGATGTACGCGGCGGGTTCGTGTTCAACCAGAGAAGGCAAGTCGTAATGAGTCGGCTTGAGCATCGCCGTGCCCACCGACACCTCAGTGCTCAGGTGCTCGTTTTCATGCATGCGGTAACTCGGGCTGCCGGCAGTGTTCAGGCACAAGCCGTCGTGCCAGAGCGCCGGGTATTGCTGCCGGATAAAGTCGACGCAGCGCTGATAAATCACCATCACCCTGGCGAACAGTTCCTCGGGCGAACCGAGAATCCTCGGCACACCCATACCCACGAACGGGTCGTAGCCCATGAACCCGGCGAATTCCAGATGCTGCGGGTTGGCGGCGATCAGCGCGAGCATTTGCCCGAGCACGTTCAGATCGCTGACGCCGCCCCGGTGCAGGCCGACGTCCAGTTCGATGTTGATCCGCATGCGGGTGCCCAAGCCCTGGGCCAGCGCGAGGTATTGCTGCAAGCGTTCGGGGTTGTCGATCAGCCATTGCAGTTGTTTCGCCGGGTCGAACGGGCCTTTGTGGGTCTGGTAGAAAATCTCCGCCGAACGCACCGGTAGCGGCTTGCCGAGCAGGATGTCCGAATGCGGAAACATCACCGCATCATGATTGAGAAACGGCTGATGAAATGACATCAGTCGTTGCGTCCCTGCCCGTTGGCCGATGTAGCTGAGCAGGCCCGGTGACGGCAGGGATTTCTCCACCAGCCTCAACTGCTTGCCCGCACGATTGACCGAACGCATCACCACGTCGATGTTGTGGTCGAGGCGATCCAGATCGATCAGCAACACCGGGCGCATCGGGCCTTTGCTCTTGAGTTCATTGTTCAGCGCCCGGAAATAGTCGCTGTAAGGCCCGCCGCGATCCCCCGGCCGCAGCCATGCGCCAACCCCCACCAGCAAAGCGCCGACACCCAAAGTCCCGAGCACGAAATTACGTCGATTGACCGCCATCAGCTCACCCCCAGAATCGACGACAGATGCCCGTTGAGAAACTTGCCGCTCGGGTCCAGCGCCTGGCGTACCTGAATGAATTCCTGCCAGCGCGGATAGAGCGTTTGCAACGTGCGGGCGTTGAGCGTGTGCAATTTGCCCCAGTGCGGCCGGCCGTTGTACTTCCAGAAGATCGGCTCGATCGCGGCGAAGAAGTTATGGTGGTCCATCTGGTAATGCTGGTGGACCGAGATCGAGCAGCTGTCGCGGCCCTCGAACATGCTCAGCGGAATGTCGTCGGCCTTGACGTAGCGGTACTCGATGGGAAACCAGGTGCGCAGGTCCTTGTCGCGGATCAGCTTGAGAATCTCCCGCAGACACGCCGGGCCATGTTCAGCGGGCACCGAATATTCCATTTCATTGAAGCGCACGGTGCGCACGTTGGCGTAGATGTCGAACGAGTCACCAACCCGGTCATCAAAGCTCGCCAGATGCCGCAGGCTGTTGAGCAGCGAGCTGCGCAAGCCCGGGAAATCGCTGCCGTACTTGTCGATCTTCTCGATCAGGGTCACGAACTCGTTGCCGCCCTCCTCTTCGGGCGAAATCGGCGGCGTGGGCGGGTCGGTGGTTTCGTTGAGGGCGATCGACAAGGCGTAGTCGGAATGGGTGACGACGAGCATTTCCCAGTGCTGGTTTTCGCTTGTGTTCTTGTCGATGTCCTCCAGCAGCTCTTCGGTCCTGGCGATCCATTGGCGTTCGCGCAGGCGATAGGCCGGGCGGTTTTGCAGGCGGATTTTGGTCGCTACGCCCAGCGCGCCGAGGGATACACGGGCGGCGTTGAATACCTCGGGATGACGCTGGCTGTCGCAATCCAGTACCTCGCCGCTGGCGGTGACCAATTGCATCCCGCAGACGTGGGCGGAATAGGACTGGAAGGTTTTGCCGGTGCCGTGAGTCGAGGTGGAAATGGCCCCGGCCAGGGTCTGGTAATCGATGTCGGCCATGTTTTGCAGGGCCTGACCGACGTCCTTGAGCGGTACGCCCATGCGCGACATCGGCGTGCCGGCGGCGAATTCGGCTTGCAGGGTTTTCGGGTCGTGATCGAGCAGGCCGTTGAAGTAGCTGAGCGACAACAGCGTACCGTCGGTTGGCACCAGCGCGCTGAAGGAATGCGCCGAGCCGACCGGGCGGATCTTGCCAGTTGCCTGCTGAATGATCGTCGTCAGTTCATCCAGATTCTTCGGCGCCACCCGCGCCGCCGGCAGGCAGCTCTGCCCGCCCGACCAGTTGCGCCAGGGAATCAGTCGCGGCGCGCGCATCAACTGGCCCAGCGCCGGATTGGAAGCGAGTGCGCTGAACGCCCCGACGATGCTTGCCCGTTGCAACAACTGCCGGCGTGTCAGATCTATCGGCATGCCAGGACCCTTATTGTGGGAGCGGCTGGTCGGCCATGAAGCCGATCAACTGAAGGAATTGTTCTTCCGAGCACTCGACGCACTGGCCCATCGGCGGCATGCCGTTGTAGCCGTTGATGGCGTGGTCGAGCAGCGTATCGGCGCCCTGCTGGATGCGCGGTTCCCAGGCCTGGCGGTCACCGGTCAACGGCGCATTCGCGGCAGGGTTGGCGTGGCAGAGCTGGCAGCTGTTGGCGTAGATCTGCGCCAGCGCCGGGTCTTTGGGAATGGCGTTGTTGGTGCTGGCCGGGGGCTTGGGGTCTTCGCCACAGCCAGGCAGCGCCATGGCCAATGCCAGTAATAATGTGAGTCGGATTGCCCGCATAACGGCCTCGCTTATTGTTGTGGTCACACCTTAAGGCAGGCAGGTCGGCGGGTTGAGGGCATTGCGGGACATTGAGGGGGGCAAACGGGGCCAGCCCATTACCGAAGACGATCGTTCCCACGCGCCGCGTGGGAATGCAGCCCTGGACGCTCTGCGTCCGCTTGGAACGCGGAGCGTCCCTTGAGGCATTACCACGCAGAGCATGGAATGATCATGTGTGGATGCCCTCTCTGCTGTGCGGTTTCGCGTGACATTCGCGTGACATTTGCGGGTTTAAATTTCGGCGCGTTCAGGCGTATAACCGTTACAGACTTTTTCAATGACGCGGGGTAGCGACATGACCACAGCAAACATCCTTGGCAACCTGTTCCCTTCTGTCAGCGACATCCCGGAAAAATACCGCCTCGACGGTCAGGTCGAGCAACGCGAATACCTGGTCGATGGCGAGTTGCGCCGCTGGGACGGCCCGCTCGCCACCGTGCGCAGCCCGGTCTATCTGCACGGCGATAACGGCGACGAACAAGTGATCCTCGGCAGCACGCCGCTGCTGGACGCCGACACCGCCCTCACCGCCCTCGACGCCGCCGTGCGCGCCTACGACCGGGGCCAGGGCCTGTGGCCGACTCTGCGCGTGGCCGAACGCATCCAGCACGTCGAGGCCTTCCTCGGGCGCATGCGCCAACAGCGCGATGCCGTGGTGAAACTGCTGATGTGGGAAATCGGCAAAAACCTCAAGGACTCGGAAAAAGAGTTCGACCGCACCTGCGACTATATCGTCGACACCATCAATGCACTGAAAGAACTCGACCGCCGCTCCAGCCGCTTCGAGCTGGAACAGGACACCCTCGGCCAGATCCGCCGCGTCCCGCTTGGCGTGGCGCTGTGCATGGGCCCCTACAACTATCCGCTGAACGAGACCTTCACCACGCTGATTCCGGCGCTGATCATGGGCAACACCGTGGTGTTCAAACCGGCCAAGCTCGGCGTGCTGCTGATCCGCCCATTGCTTGAAGCCTTCCGCGACAGCTTCCCGACCGGCGTGATCAACGTGATTTACGGCAGCGGCCGTGAGACCGTCAGTGCGCTGATGGCCAGCGGCAAGATCGACATCTTCGCCTTCATCGGCACCAACAAGGCCGCCAGCGACCTGAAAAAACTGCACCCGAAACCACACCGTTTGCGCGCCGCGCTGGGGCTGGATGCGAAGAACCCCGGCATCGTTCTGCCCGAGGTGGATCTGGACAATGCCGTCAGCGAAGCGGTTACCGGCTCTCTGTCGTTCAACGGCCAGCGCTGCACCGCGTTGAAAATCCTGTTCGTGCACGAAGACGTGGTCGAAAGCTTCATCGAGAAATTCAACGCCAAACTGGCCAGCCTCAAACCGGGCATGCCGTGGGACAGCGGGGTTTCGCTGACGCCGCTGCCGGAGTCGGGCAAGGTCGATTATCTGCATGGGCTGATGGCTGACGCGCAAAGCAAAGGCGCCCAGGTGGTCAACCCGAACGGTGGCGAAGCGCGGGCCTCGTTCTTCTATCCGGCGGTGCTGTACCCGGTGACGCCGCAGATGCGCGTGTATCAGGAAGAGCAATTCGGCCCGGTGGTGCCGATCGTGCCGTACCGTCACCTCGACACCGTCATCGACTACGTCCTGGAGTCGGACTTCGGCCAGCAACTGAGCATCTTCGGCACCAACCCGGTGGCGGTCGGTCGACTGGTCGACACCTTTGCCAACCAAGTCGGTCGGATCAATCTCAACGCCCAGTGCCAGCGCGGTCCGGACACTTACCCGTTCAACGGGCGCAAGAACTCCGCCGAGGGCACGCTGTCGGTACACGATGCACTGCGGGTGTTTTCGATCCGTACGCTGGTGGCAACCAAGTTCCAGGAACCCAACAAGGATCTGATCAGCGAAATCATTCGCGGGCGCGATTCGAACTTCATCGCCACCGACTACATCTTCTGAGGAGGAATCAGCGCTGAGTACTTTCAGCTCCCATCGCTGGCCGCCGCTGTTGCGGCGGATCCTGCGGCCATTGCTTGATCCGTATCGACGCTATCGCCATGCACGAACCATTCACGCGGTGCGGGTCGCACTGGGGTTGTTGGCGACGATCCTGCTGACCACCGGCATCAATCTGCCCCACGGCGAATGGGCGTCGGTGACCATGCTGGTGGTAATCGGCGGCTTGCAACACCACGGCAACATCGGCAAGAAAGCCGCCGAACGCGCCACCGGCACCTTGATCGGCGCCGGCGTCGGCCTGTTATTGGTGGCGCAGCATGCGTGGCTGGGCATGCCGTGGCTGACCTATTTTGCAATGGCGGTGGTGTGCGGATTCTTTTCGTATCACGCCATCGGCAAGGGCGGTTACACCGCCCTGCTCTCGGCCATCACCGTTTTCATCGTCGCCGGGCATGGCGACAACCCGATCACCGACGGGCTGTGGCGCGGGGTCGATATCCTGATCGGTATCGCCCTGGCCCTGGCCTTTTCTTTCGCCCTGCCGCTGTACGCGGTGTACTCGTGGCGCTACAACCTGGCCGATGCGTTGCGTGATTGCGCCACGGTGTACGGGCGGATCATCGGTGGCCAACCGGTGACGGCCGACGAACATTTGAAGTTGATGAGCCGGCTGAACGCGGTGATGGTGCAACTGCGTTCGCTGATGCCGTCGGTGTCCAAGGAAGTCAAAGTCTCGATGACCGAACTGGACGCGATCCAGCGTAACCTGCGCATGTGCATCAGCACTCTGGAAATCCTTGGCAACATCCGCCCGGACGCCAACGATCCCGACGCCATGGCGCACCTGCAAGCGGCGCTCAGGGCCGAGCACCGGCATATTCGCGTGCAATTGATCGGCATGGCCCGGGCGTTGAAAACCGGCGCATCCCAGCGGTTGGGACGCCCGGTGGAATTGCCGGACGCCAGCCTCGACACGCCGGTCTACAGCCCGCTGGACGGTTACCGTCTGTTGACCCGGCAACTGGCAGCCAACATCAGCGAGATGCGCCAGCGTCTGGCGAAGACTGCGCCGCGCTGGAATATCTGAGGTTTACTGCGCGGCCAGGCGCCGCGCCTTCAGGCCCCAGCCCTGTTGCATGCCGGCAGCGGCCAACAGGATCGCCGCCACGCCGATCCATTGCAGGGTTTGCAGTTGATGACCGAAAGCAAACCAGTCGACGAAAATCGCCGCGATCGGGTAGATGAACGACAGCGCGCCGGTCAATGCGGTCGGTAGTTTCTGGATCGCACCGTAGAGCAGAACGTACATCAGGCCGGTATGGACAATGCCTAGCGTCACCAGACTGGCCCAAGCGCTTGGTGCCTCGGGCATTGCCGAGAAATGGGCGAACGGCGCGAGCAGCAACACACCGGTGCAGACCTGGATCAGCGCAATCAGATGCGGCGGCGTGCCGCTCAGGCGCTTGATGATCAACGCAGCGATGGCGTACAGAAACGCCGCCCCCAGCGCCAGCGCGATCCCCGTCAGGTAGTCACTGCCGCCCTCGCCCTGCCCGCCGTGGGCACTGACGATGGCCAGCATCCCCATGAAGGAAATCGCCAGCCAGAACAGCTTCTGCAGGGTGATCTTTTCGCCGAGAAACAGCGCCGCCAGCCCCACCAACATGAACGGCTGCACGTTGTACACCGCCGTCCCGATGGCAATCGAAGCCCGTGAATAAGAAGCGAACAGCAATACCCAGTTGCCGACAATCGCCACCCCACTGAGCACAGCAAGCAGGAATGTGGCGCGGGTCAGAATGCCTGACCGCAGGAAGCCGAAAGCGGCGCAGATCAGCAACAAAGTCCCGGCGCCGAACACGCAGCGCCAGAACACCACGTCCAGCACCGGTTGCCCGGACACCAGCACGAACCAGCCGATCGTCCCGGATATCAGCATGGCGGCGGTCATTTCGAATGAGCCGCGACGGATTGTTTTGTCCATCATCAATCTCCTTAATGTGTGGCAAAAGTATGCCAAGCGAGACCGAGGCTTCTCCAGCGTAAAAAGCAGGCTAAACTCGATTTCTGCCTTTTTTATCAAGGGTGGTTTGAGCCATTCGCCTAATGCAGGAGTTTTGTATGACCGACGATATCGACCAGATCCTGATCGGGGCCTTGATGGAGGATTCGCGGCGCTCGCTCAAGGCGCTGGCGCAGATCAGCGGGCTGTCCTCGCCCAGCGTGGCCGAGCGCTTGCGCCGCCTGGAAGAACGCGGTGTGCTCAAGGGCTACACCGTGGAGATCGACCCGAAGTGCTTCGGTTATCAGTTACAGGCGATTGTCCGGGTACGGCCATTGCCGGGGCAATTGCAGGAAGTCGAGCGGCAGATCCTGTCGATTCCCGAATTCACCGAATGCGACAAGGTTACTGGCGAGGATTGTTTTATCGCTCGTCTGCATGTGCGTTCGATGGAGCAGCTCGATACCCTGCTCGATCGGCTGAATACCCTGGCGGAAACCAATACCGCGATCGTCAAGAAGACCCCGGTGAAACGTCGATTGCCGCCGATGGGATAAGCGGCGAAGATTGAGTTTTTCCGGCGAAGGATTGGCGGCATGAAAATTCAGGCAATGATGCTGGCGGCGTGGATGCTGGCTGGGTGCGGGACGGTGCAGACCGTAGCATTCAGTGACAAGCATTCCACCGAGCAGTTGAAGGCTAACAAATCCTACTGCGGTGCCGTACCGCGCATCTACAGTGGCGTGACGTACGACTTCTGCCTGCTGCACGCCGAAAAGCCGGATGACGTCGATGCGTTCAACTACAAGAATGCGACGCCGGGCCTGCTGGTCGATGCGGCCGTGTCGGGAGTGCTCGATACATTGCTGTTGCCCTACACGATCTATAAGCAACAGGCCGATGGCAGCATCGTGATCAATTGATCGCCTGCTCTCTTTTTCGCAGGCAACAAAAAACCCGCTTTCGCGGGTTTTCTGTTTATAGCGGTGCAGCGATCAGTCGTCGCGGCTCATGATGCCGAAGATCTGCAACAGGCTGACGAACAGGTTGTAGATCGATACATACAGGCTGATGGTCGCCATGATGTAGTTGCGCTCGCCGCCATGGATGATGGCGCTGGTCTGGAACAGGATGCAGACCGACGAGAACAGTACGAAACCTGCGCTGATCGCCAGTTGCAGACCGCTGATCTGGAAGAACATGCTCGCCAGCGTCGCGCCCAGCAGGACGAAGAAACCGGCGGTGATGAAACCACCGAGGAAGCTCATGTCCTTGCGGGTGATCAGCACGTAGGCCGACAGACCACCAAACACCAGTGCGGTCATCGCGAACGCGGAGCTTACGACTTCAGCGCCGCCCTGCATGCCCAGGTAACGGTTGAGGATCGGGCCGAGCAGGAAACCCATGAAACCGGTCAGGGCAAACGCCGACACCAGGCCCCAGGCGGAATCACGAAGCTTGTTGGTGAGGAAGAACAGCCCGTAGAAACCGATCAGCACCACGAAAATGTTCGGGTAGCCGACCCGCATCTGCTGGGCTACGAACGCCATCACACCGCTGAATGCGAGGGTGAGCGCCAGTAGACCGTAAGTGTTGCGCAGGACGCGGCTAACCTCTAGCTGCTCAGCCTGCACGCTGTTGTGAACTGCGTAATCCTGTTCGCGCATGGCGACACTCCTGTTGGTTTGAAACGTTCAGTCGCAAAGATCATAACAGACGCTCTGTAACAAGCCATGCACAGAGTTTGACAGTGTGTTTCATTCAGGTATTATGGCGCCCGCAACGCAACGGAGGTGTGGCCGAGTGGTTTAAGGCAACGGTCTTGAAAACCGTCGACTGTAACAGGTCCATGAGTTCGAATCCCATCGCCTCCGCCATCTTTAGTACGACAAAGCCCTGATTATTCAGGGCTTTGTCGTTTCTGGCATTCGCAAATTTCACTCTGGTCTTTCGGGATCGTTTCCGCATCTTTTCGATCATTTCCGCAACCCTCCCCCCCTTCGACATCACTGTTCGACGTCGACACTAAGAGGTGTGGAGCAACCGTCAACAGGCTGCTTCCGGCCAAAAGCAGACGGTTTCGCAGCGTTAATCGCCGTTTCTTGAGCCTTTGAAGTTTCTACAGTAGGACGGGCGATTCAACGCGTAAGCGGCGGATTCATTACCTTTTTCAAATCCTCGGTACGAATGGGTAACTGCATGACTTGCAGCATCGCTACTGAACGCTTTTTACCCCACTCCAGGAGCTGGCGGCGCTCCTGAGAATTTACGTCTGCCGTGAGGATGATCTGGTCGATTGCTCTGTAACACGCAATGGACTTAACGCTTTCGCCGTCTTTGTGTATGTCGAAGTTGTCAAAAAAAAGCGCACTGAACCGATGACCTTTGTCCAGCAACTCCACAATTTGATTTGCCGTATTTCGAAGTGAAATGTCGAAAAGTCCCAGCTCGTTCAGCAAGCGCGTGAACTCCAGCAGTCCGCCGGGGCGCTTGCCGATCACGGCGACTCGTTCCTGTTGACGATGCATTACTGTGCTCCTGAATAACTCCAAGCAGCCTATGCAAATGAGCGAGCGCGGTAGACAAGAAAAATCTTGTTTAACATGAGGTTTTTCCTCGAAAAATACCCCGAACAACACGAAAGGATGTCTGACGTGTTCTCCAGAGATATCATTGCGACACTGGTTTAACGAATTAGCACTGGTTTCAGATGAAGCGCGAGAAACGTGTTGTCAATGGACGTGGGCTAATGCATTAGGGGGTGAGCAAATCACCCAAGTGAGCCAAGACTCTTCCTCGTTTCTCAGAGTGAAACGCCATCATATTTCGGTGACTGAATGAGTAAAAAAATCCTGATCGTTGATGATCATCCACTGATCTGCCATGCCATTCGCTCAGCTCTCGAACCGGTCGGCTTTGAGGCCGTAGGCGAAACTGCCGACGGCGTTGAAGCCGTGCGAATGATTGAGTCGCTCAAGCCCGACATAGTGATCCTGGACATAGGGTTGGAAAAAGTCGACGGCCTGACGGTGCTAAAACGCATCAGGCGAGACAAGCTAGATACCCGCGTGCTGGTCTACACCTCCCAGGCCAAGGAAAACTACGCATCGCGGTGCCTGCAGTCCGGTGCCAGTGGTTTCGTCAGCAAAAGCGAACCTATCAGCAAGCTGGTCAAAGCGATGGAGACAGTGGCAGACGGATACATTTTTTTTCCAAAAGATGCCATGCCTCTACTTGGCAACGTCGAGCTGACAACCGACGTCGAAGGTCTTACCGACAGGGAGTTGCAGATCTTCAAGTTGCTGGCTGAGGGTTTTTCCAATGCTGAGATTGCTACTCGCCTAAACCTGAGCACCAAGACAGTCAGTGGGCACAAGGTCAACATCCAAAGCAAGTTGGGTGCTAACTCGCTGATCGAACTGGCCGACATTGCTCGCCGGCATAATTTGATATAGCGGTGCCTCACGTGAAAGCCTACCTGCAGCCCGTTCAAATCCTGTCAGTATTGCTTCTTCTACTCTGTGGCTCCGGCAAGCTTTTATATGCCCAAGAATTGATACCCGTTGCACGACAATCACTGAGTGAGCTAGTAGCCCATCTTTCCGAATCGGATCAGCAATGGCTTGCACGGAAAAAAGTGCTCGTTGTTGGTGTATTTGAGGATTCACTGCCGCCCTTTCGAATCTTTGAGGAAGACCAACGCTTCGAAGGCTTGATGGCTGACTACCTCATGGCGTTTCAGCGAGAGCTTCACGTTCCTACTCGACTGCAATCATTCCAAACTCGCGAAGCCATGTATGCTGCACTGCGTGACGGAACCATCGATATGGTTAGCAACGTCACCCCGTTGATGGCCAAAAATCAGGGTTTGAGTCTTAGCTCTCCTTATGCTTTGACAGACCTAGCGCTTTTTTCCGAAGGCGGAGATTTACACGAATACAGCACCAAGGATGGACAAACCCGGATTGCCTTCTCCAACAGTAAAATTCTTGACATGTTTGAAAGTATTGGAGGCCGGGGGCGCTTCCAACATTACCCCTCCGCCCTGCTGGCAATGGCATCGGTGCTGACCGGGGAGAACGATGTATTTCTGGGTGACACACTCTCCAGCCATTATTTGTCCAGCCAGCTATTCAGCAGTCAACTTGTCGTTAACCAAAGTGCGAAGCTACCTGAGGTAAAAGTCGGATTCGGTCTGAGGCCGGATGACAAAATATTGCAGGACATTATTGACCGAATGCTGGGGGGGCTGGACCGCTGCCAAATCATCAATGCCCAATACCTGTGGGGCGATACCGAGGACTGTAATCCGAGCGAGTTTCGTAATCGACTCAGCGCCGCGGAACGTGAATGGCTCGACCGGTCTCCAACGGTGCCGTTGGCTGTCAGTGAGGATCTGGCACCTTACGCCTTCTTCAATAGCCGAGGACGGTTCAACGGCATCGCATCTGACGTTCTGGACATCATTCGACGCAAGGCAGGCATCCGTTTCGATATTCATCGCGTCAGCTCGATCACCGAGGCTGACGAGCTACTTGATCACGGCAAAGCGATTCTCAGCATACTGCCGACCACATCACCAACTTCATTGCCGTATCTTCATACCAGGCCACTGACTACAGCCCCCTATCTCTTTGTACAACGTCAAGAAGCAGCACAAGTCAACCTTGATGCGAAAAGCCGAACTGTGGTCGCGTTTGCGAAAGGCTATGCCGATCCCCAATCGTTGCGCCGCCAGTATCCAAATGTTGTTTGTAAAGAAACCGAGACGATGGGAGAGGCTTTCAAGCTGGTACGGGAAAGCAGTGCCGATATGGTCTTGGCGCCCGCCAACGTAGCCCGCTACTACCTATCCTACAAATATGAAAGTAGCCTGAGGATCGGAGGTGTCTTCAACGGTCCAGGTGTGGGAATCGTGTTTGCAGCACCGAAGGATCAGATGTTATTCATATCCATACTCGACAAGGCAATGCTTGACATAACGCCTCGCAAGAACTTACAGATTATTGGTAGATGGCGCGCTAACTCGGCGACTGATGACAAGTACTGGGAGGGGGTAACATCGTACGTCTGGCGTTCTTTTGAGGTGCTCGGCGTCTTGCTTGTTGTTGCTGGCCTCCTGATTCTAGCTCAGCGTCGTCGTATCCGTCGTAAACGGCTAGATTTACAACAGCGCCAGTTGCTACTGGACGAACTGCAGGTTGCCAAAGAGTCAGCGGATCGGGCCAGCCGTGCCAAAAGTGTGTTTCTCGCGACGATGAGCCATGAGATTCGCACTCCGCTCAATGCCATCATAGGCATGCTGGAGCTGGTGCTGACACGCAAGGTAGACGCCGAGCTAAATCGGCAGTCCATTCATATTGCCTACGAATCGGCCATCAGCCTATTGGCCCTGATCGGCGACATCCTTGATATCTCACGCATAGAGTCGGGCAAGTTAGTTCTGACGCCTGAACCGGTGCGGATGAAGGATCTGCTGGAGTCTGTGAGCAATGTGTTCTCTGGACTCGCACGGCAGAAACAGCTGCATATAAAACTGAATATCGATGCACTGGCGGAGGAACAGGTTTGGGCCGATGCCGTCAAGATCAAACAGATCGTCTCAAACTTGCTGAGTAACGCAATCAAGTTCACTGAGTACGGGACAATTAGTATCCAGTGCTCGGTACAGGCAGTTGGAAGCTCTACATTGAGCTTTTGTATCAGTGTCAGCGATACCGGAGCGGGTATCCATTCAATACATCTGGATCAGCTATTCAAACCATTTTACCTGGCCGATGGCGCCGTGAGTGATCCTAATGCGGGTGCCGGGCTAGGACTGGCCATCAGCCAAGCACTTTGTAAGCTGATGCAAAGCACCCTGCAGGTCCAGAGCGAGTTGGGTAGCGGCACCCAGATGAGTTTTTCAATCAATCTTGAAAAGGTGATCGTTGACGCTACTGTATTACCTTCTCTGAAGGCACAAGCGCCCCAAGAAGCTCATGAAATACTCACCGTATTGATCGTCGAAGACCACCTGCCGAGTCAATATTTACTCGTTCAGCAAATTGAATACCTAGGACATCGCACACTAACCGCTAACAATGGTCTGGAGGGACTTGGAGTCTGGAGTGAGCATGAGGTCGATATCGTGATCACTGATTGCAACATGCCCGAAATGGATGGGTTAGAAATGACCCGGTCGATTCGACGTATTGAGAAAGGCAGAGGCATTAAACCCGGTCTGATCATTGGTCTGACGGCGGATGCTCAGCGCGAAGTCCAGCAAGCATGCCGAATTGCTGGTATGGATCACGTGCTGGCGAAACCTACTGATCTCGCTGCGCTCAATCAGATGATTCCCAAGTTTGGACACGAGCAGCCTAACGCGCACGGCGGTCCATCCTGGACGAGTAATATCCGCGCAAAAATGGCCGAGCAGGTTACGAGGAGCAACGAGGGTGAAAGTGCTGCGCTACGCCGAGCGCTGGAAACCCACGATCTCGTAGAAATCAAGCGCATTGTCCACAAAATAAAAGGCACTGCTTACCTGTTGAATCACCAGATTCTATTGGAACGTTGCCTAGAAATGGAAGAACTTGCTAGTGGAAGAATCGGCAGGGACATTAACGATTCAGGACAGGCAATCCTCAGCTGTCTGGAAAACATAAATAAATCACTGCTAGTACGCTGACTTAGACACCAAGAAGAATCTCAGGCCAATTCAAGATTTATCTCGAATTCAATCCAGATACATCTCTGAAGCCATAATTAATTACTCACATACCCTTGGTCGAAAATTTTAACCAGGGCTTCACGACATGCGCACTGCATTCTGCATCATAAATACCGACAGCGACCTTAATCGACCTGACACACAGTTAAAGACTGACACAGTGCAGGCCCAAGAAATTCGTAAAGGGTTGCGTCAAGGCGAATTCAAGGCGTTCCTACAACCGAAATTTGATCTGAACAGCAATGCACTGCTTTCAGTGGAAGTCCTTGCGCGATGGAAGCATCCTGACCATGGCCTTTTGGCACCCGCCGTATTCATCCCAACGATGTTCCGCGAAAATCTGCTCGATGATTTGCTGCACAACCTCCTCAAGCAAGGTCTTGCTCATCAAATTGTCCTACACGACAAAGGTCAAAGATTTGGATTCGCCTTTAATTTAAGCCTGTCACAATTATCCAATACCAATTTTCTCGAAAAGCTGATCAGTCGCCTAGAAAAGCATCCCCTACCTTTGGCATCGGTAACTTTCGAAATAACAGAGGATGGTCCTGCAATAGCGGACGAAGTCTGTATTAAGAGTGTAATTCGCCTTCGTCAGCTCGGTGTACGTCTGTCACTAGACGATTATGGGACAGGCCAGTCGTCGCTGTTTCGCTTGTGCCAACTACCTTTCGATGAAATTAAACTAGCTGGCGAATTCACGCGGCAGATACTCAGTTCGTCAAAACACCGCAGTATCGCCCGGACGACGGTCATGCTGGCTAGAGAGCTGGGCATACAACTGGTTGTGGAAGGAATAGAAACGGAAGAGCAGCGTTGCTGCCTGTCAGAGATGGGAGTAAGGATCGGGCAAGGCTATTACTGCGCACGCCCGATGCCATTTGAATCCCTCCTAGCGGGACTCACCTCGCGAAACAATAATTTTGCAGCGTGATTTCATGTAGGTCGAGCATTGAACACTCGACCTGCAAACAGTGGCTTCAGTTGTAATCCAGGATGTAGTTCAACACAGCATCCGCCCGCCCGGGTTTTGGTTCAACACCCCCTTTGCGTGCGTACTTCGCGTCGAAATCGAAGGAATACAATTCGCCGTCTTGCTCCGTTTTCACCCATTTCATAGCAAGCCCCCCTGCCTTATTGAAAGGTAGCTTCACTCCGCTTGCCGTGGTCAGCGAGATACCAATACCCTCCGCGCCGCCTGGTGTCAGATTGAGCATCCCTGGGCCGTCATTGCTCCCTTCAAAGTAAACTTTCAAGGGCAGTTTCGTCCCTGGTAAAACTCCGGTGCACAAGATTTCTAGGCCAACATTGCGAGGTGTCTGTTGTTCAAGAAGAGCAATCGCCACTTTACCAAGAGGGATGTCTTGAGTTTTGCTACCAGAACATCCAGAAAAAAAGGTTTGCGAGCTTAGTTCATTCGTACCAATAATTGAAATTTCTGCAGCATCCCAGTCTTGAAACATAGCGCGAACCTTAAAGTTCAACGAAACATTCCCCGTCTTCACATCCCTACCAGTGCGAACATATTCAACGTCAAATTTATTCGGAAGCCCTACCACGCAGTTTGCACAGCTTCTACCACTCCCCGAAAAGGGCACACTCTGGTTGAGCTCCGGATTTTTCATACGCACTCCAACCCCTGGTATGTTAGTCTGATATACATCACTAAATCCATCAACCAATTCACCATCCATCGTATAAGTAAAATTAATAGATGTTAACCCTGGGCACTTCACGTAATTTAAACTCTGCGCCGCCAGATTTATTGACTGATAAGCCATTCGATCGCCAATCTTAGCGAAATAAAGTGTTTTTGGCGAAGGCGCAGAAGTAAAAATTCTTTTAACATACTGGTTAACACCACCTACATACCAATAACATCTGGCAGAATTATCTGCTCTGGCATTACTACCTATCATCATGAAAAAAATGGTTAAAAAAACAGACATTAGACACTTCAATTTTTGGTTCCTCGATCAGCCTGAAAACCGCAGGTGATATTCATTCGGTCATAGGTCAACGCATTGTCTTTTGGAGGTAACTTATAAGGCGCGGAGCATATTCCGTCCGCCCACTTCACTTTCAACCATCCTTCATTCTTGATACCGAAGACCAGTGCACGCGACTGGTTATCAACCACTGCCAATAATTTGCCCCCCTCATCTTCTACCTGAGCACCAAATGGCAGCTTCTTTCCGTCATGTAGTACAAGATCGATCTGCACACGTCTTCCAGACGATGCATCGAAGTGCGCCTTGACGACAGCCCCACGGCGCGGTACAACTCGCGCGGAAGTTTCAAGAACGTCCACATCTGTGCCAAGTGTCTGGGTGTCGAGACCAATATCGTTATAACGGTAAGGCTGTACGTAACTTTCAATCGCGTATCCGGAGCTATCGGTACGTGAAGTTGCGCCATTGACGGTTGCGCCCTTGACACCCGGCACCTCCACCAGCGCGAAAGTTTCGCCGACAGGTTGGCCAAAAGTGACACCACTACTGTGAGCGACCACAGACCCAGACGCGGATAGATCCATGTGACGGGAGGAGCCAGCCATCGAGTAATTTCCTGCCACTTTGGCCATTGGGGCATCCCAGCCCATACCGACACTGCTGGAACGCTGACTACCATAGGTACCCGCTTGGGCGGAATAAGAGAGCTTGCCGGCATCGTCGAGATAACCTGAAACCCCAGTCTGAAGACTGTCGTCATCTTTGACCGAACGGGTAAAGTTGCTATATACACGCTGAGAACGGGAACTAGAACCAAAGGGAATACTCACGGCGAACGCAAGTTGGTTATCTGATTCCCGCGATCGGCCACCATTCTGCGTATGTGAAGCAGTAATACTGTAGGTAACTTCGCCAACACTACCACTGTACCCCAGCTGCAGACGTCGGGTACTACCGGCACGGTTCCAATAGTTAGTCTCACCCGCACTGACAAAAACAGAACCACGCCCACCAATAGTCTGGTTGATGTTCAGATCGAGTCGACTCTTGGGGCGACCACTGATGAAATTTTGTTGGTCAGCTTCGCTGTTTTCCTGAATGTGCTCGCTTAGCGTTCGATAACCCGATGTGGAATAACGGTAACCCACCATCGTGAATGTTGTATTGGTGCTATTGAGAGTTTTCGAATAAAGAAAGCGCGCACTTTGCCCGGTTGTGGCCTTGCCAGTATCCGGACGCGATTGACTGTTGGTGATATCGAGCGACATCCCCCCCATTCCCGTGTTCAGGCCGAGGCCAAAGTTAAAAGCGTTGTAGCCTTCGGCACTAAGCACACCTCCATACGTGGTCAGATTATCGGTTGCACCGTAGACCGCTGTTCCCTGAATTAAATTCGGAGACTCCATCCCTTCGTTGTCGTATTTGCCCAAAGACAGGCTGTACTGGAACGTCCCCTGCCGTACCATCACCGGCAAATAGGAATATGCTTGAGTATATTTGCGCTGACGTCCATCGGATTCAATGATCGTGACTTCTAAGTCGCCGTTGGAACCACCAGGATAAATATCGTGAATCTCAAAGGCACCTGGCGAGACAGTGGTAGAGTAGATAACGTAACCGTTCTGACGAACTTCGACAGTGGCATGGGTTTCAGCAATGCCGCGCACAACGGGTGCATAACCTGATTCGTCATCAGGAAGCATACCGATGTCTGAACCGAGCTGAATTCCTCGAAAGCGGCTACTGTCGAAAATGTCGCCATTTGTATAAAGCTGTCCGACTGCAAATCGGCCTTTGATGGACGTCACGTCATGTTCAAGATAGGTGCGGTTGCTTGAAAAGCTTCGCGACATACCGCTGCTCTGGCTGAGCGAAGAATTGTTACGAAAGCGCCATTGCCCTATGTTGAAGCCGTTACGTAATCCGAGATACCCGTAGTTACTCTCAAATCCCCCCCCCGTATTACGGTTGAAGTTCAGCTGATAGTTCGTAAATGCAGCAGTGATCCCGTCATCCCACAGCGATGGATCAACATAGCCGCGCGAACGCCGCTTGATATACGCCTGTGGAATACTGATAGACAGAGACAACTTGGAAACATCCATTTCCACTACCGCCCCGTCTATACGCAATATGCTAACGGGCTCTTCTTCTGTAACTCCTTTAGATACAATGCCCTCTTTCAGTAGCCGCTCGACGTCCACACCTAATTCACGAAGCAAACCGAAGCTCAGGACGGGGTGCGCATCAGCATTTGGCGTATCTTCGTCAGCAACGAAAGAGATATCTTGGCGTCGCTCAAGACGCTGGTTTAGATAAACATCAACGCTATAAACGCCAGGCATTACGCCATTTGATTGTTCAAAGAAACGCAGGTCGACCTTTGCGCCTTTGTCCTTCAAGAACATTGGGTTGAACTGCGCAGCGGACGCAGCAGAAGCGCCCAACATACTTGCAGCGGCCAAGCAGGAAAGATATTTACTAGGCTTCTGCTGAGCACACGCCTTCCGCGACTTCCTTCTGTATTTTCTAATTTGCATGGAATAAGGCCGAAATTCCGTCAAAAAGCGACTTCCTGTGCACGGGGAATCCTGGGGACTTCCCCATGGCGTGCGCGGATCACATTGCTAAAAAAGATGCAGCTACGTCAGAATTTGATCGATGCCTTGTGATCGATCAGCGCGCCGTAGTCATTGATAGATTCCCAGACAACTTGTGCGTCGCCTCCGACCGACGCTGGAAGTCCCTTGATTGCCATCTTCTGGGAGCCACGCGGACCAATCATGGTAGGCTCAAGTACATATTCTTTCTGATCCGCGATTACGCTCACCTTGGCGAACGAGACATGAAAGGCTGAGTCATTGGTTACCAACAATACTGCTTGGCCTGCTGTTCTCAGAATATTCCACTTCAACGTGCCGGCGGCTTCATCTGCGCTCCCTGGCAAACCGTTAGGGCGATAAAACAACTTCAAGCGTTGACGGAAAGCCACCTGCAAGCTGTTTTCTGAACCACTGACCTGAGGTATTTCCTGAACACTCACCCAGACTGCAGTCTCCCGGTCTTCTGGCAGCCCTTTGCCTTGGTAGAAAATGCGCAACGTCTGCTGCTTGCGATAGCTAAGGCGTGCAAGTGATGGTGTTATCGCAAAAGGGATTTCACCATTGGCCTCTCCTGCACCCGCCTCAATCCAAGACTGGATCATAATGTCATCGTTACCCTCGTTACGAACCTGAAGCGAAGCTTCATGATCCGACGCTGGAAAAACGATTCTCGTCCCACTCACTTGAATACCTGCGAGTGTTACTCCAGATAGCAATAAGAGCGTGAACAGTACGCAGATACGAACAAAGTTACCGGTATTCATCAGCGACTCGCAGAAAACGGGAGGACATATAAGTCCTCCCTTTTTTAGGACGATTTACTCGTATGTCAGAGTGAACGGCAGAGTGCCATTGGCAGTGCCGGGCTTTAGCTCGGCGCCATTGGCTACGTAAGAAGCCCGCATGCGCATAGCTGCTGAATACTTCGCGTCTTTACCTTCACCTTCAACGACCAAAGGAGCAGAGTAGGTTTCGTTGCCAGACATGTTGATTAGTTGGTTGTTATCGTCAAACATGCCGATGCCCACGCCCTCAGCACTGCCCGTGATTTTCAGCAGACTGTTGTTTTTAGGATCGACACCGGAGCCGGACATCGGGTCGAAACTAAACTTGACAGTTGTAAGGCCGGCAGCCGTGTTACCACAGTCCAGGTTGAGGTTGATAGCAGTGCCGGCGGCGATATTGCCTTCACCTGCACCATTGATAGCGTCCATGCTGATCTTGCCGAGATTGACATCGACAATCTGCTGACCAGCGCTGCCACCCACGGTGGAGCCTGCACCTGCAGAAGCGACGCAAGATGCAGCGACAATTTCACCGGTGAAATTTATGGTGCCATCAGCGGCGAAGGCATTACTGGTCATCGTGAATGCAGCCGAGGCGAGCATCAGAAACTTAATTGCTTTCATGGAGATAAAACTTCCTTGCAGTGTTGTATCAGGCGGATAGCGCATTGATTTAGCGCAAGGAAATTCTAAAAATTGAGAATGAGTTTTGGAGCGGGACGCGTCTCGATTGAGAGCAAGAAACTTCTTGTGCGAATCTCCACTTCAATACTGGTTTCGTATTGACGCCCCGAACTGTCTGGACTCGGCTCGATCGCTCATGAGCATCCCCTGGTTGCCGATAGCGGTGGCATGTGAATGTCCGCTTCTGGCACAGAGTGTGTAAAAACGCTTCGCCAAAATTGAAGTGTACGCGTCTACGTTAAATCTGAAATTTATCGGCACGTCAGCAGATGTGGATTTCGCGTAGAAGCGCGATTTCCAGGCCGGTTTTGAGTACCTGTCGCGCTCAAAAACGTTTTTACACAGCCTCGGCCGGTAGCGGTCGTTAGCCAACGTCCGTTTCTAGCCGAAAGCAGCCAGCCCCCGTCACATTGTTCAGGATGATAGAAAGAAATTCATGGCCTAATGCCATGCTGCGCAAGAAGTTGCGCAGTACCCCATAATAAAACTCACCTTAAAATCGCTGCAGGCCTTTATCTACAAGGTCTGCAGCCAAGTGCGCAAGAAGTTGCGCAGTACTGCGCAACTTCTTGCGCACTTTTCCTCTGTTTTACCGTTTTTTTTCCTGGGCTTTTACCTCTCCCACTCGCAAAGCCACGATCTATAAGACCTTTTAAAAACTGGCACGCTCCTTGATAACTGTTCCGGCACCCACCGGGCGATTTCGCCTCCCGGGCACCCTAAATATCCAGCAAGGAGCACCTCCCCATGGCAACACCAGCGTACATGTCGGTTACCGGCGAAAAACAAGGCCTGATCACTGCCGGCGCCTTCACCGCCGACTCCGTGGGCAACACCTACCAGGAAGGTCACGAAGACCAGGTCATGGTTCAGGCGTTCACCCACGACGTGATCATCCCGCGTGACCCGCAATCCGGTCAGCCAACCGGCCAGCGCGTTCACAAGCCAGTCGTGATCACCAAGGTCTACGACAAGGCTTCGCCTCTGCTGCAAGCCGCGCTGACTTCCGGCGAGCGCATGAGCGAAATCGTTATCCAGTGGTACCGCACTTCGGCTCAAGGTACCCAAGAGCACTACTACACCACCAAACTGGAAGACGCGATCATCGTCGCCATCAACAACAAAATGCACAACTGCCAGGATCCAGGCAACGCGCACTTCACCCACCTGGAAGAAGTGCAGTTCACCTACCGCAAAATCACCTGGACCCACGAAGTATCCGGTACTTCGGGTTCCGATGACTGGCGTGCTCCAGTCGTTTAATTACGGCTGATCGTTACAAGCATCGGCCAGCTCTGCTGGTCGATGTTGTTTACGCCCCTCCAGAATTTCGCGTACGTTGACCCGCTTTTTTGCCGGCGTCGACGAGCGCCGCTGTACAGCACGAGGAACAAGGGATGTTCGCGCCGGCCAATGAAACCCATTTTGCCCTGACCATCGAAGGGCTTTCCGCCGACTTTCAGGTGTTCACCCTCACCGGCCGGGAAGCCATCAGCCAGCCTTTCGTCTTCGAGGTGGAGCTGGTCAGTGAGCAGCCGTCGCTGGACCTCGAAACCCTGCTGCACAAACCGGCCTTTTTGCAGCTGTCGCCTGACGGCAGCGGCATTCACGGCCTGATCTACCGCGCCGCGCAAGGCGACTCCGGCAAGCGCCTGACCCGCTACTCCGTGACCCTGCGCCCGCAACTGGCGTACCTCGCCCATCGCATCAACCAGCGCATCTTCCAGAACCTCAGCGTGCCGAAAATCATCAGCGCGGTGCTGGAAGAACACGGCATCCAGGGCAACGCCTACGCGTTCCAGACCGGCTCGATCTACCCCGAGCGTATCTACTGCGTGCAGTACGACGAATCGGATCTGCATTTCATCCAGCGCCTGTGCGAAGAAGAAGGCATTCACTACCACTTCCAGCACAGCGCGACCGGCCACAAACTGGTGTTCGGCGATGACCAGACCGTGTTCCCGAAACTCGCGCCCGTGGCCTATCAGCAGGACACCGGCATGGTCGCCAGCAACCCGGCGATCAAGCGTTTCGACCTGCGCCTGGAAACCCGCACCAGCCGCACCACGCGCCGCGACTACGATTTCGAAAAACCGCGCATCACCCTTGAAAGCGAAAACCGTGGCGACGCCCTGCCCGACCTCGAAGACTATGACTATCCGGGCCGGTTCATCGACCGCGAGCGCGGCAAGCACCTGGCCAAACGCGCCCTCGAACGCCACCGCAGCGACTTCCAGCTCGCCGAGGGTCGCAGCGATCAGCCATTGCTGGTCAGCGGCCATTTCCTCGCGCTGAAAGAACACCCGAAAGCCAAGTGGAATGACCTGTGGCTGCTCACCGAAGTCCACCACGAAGGCAAGCAGCCGCAGGTGCTGGAAGAGTCGGTGACCAGTGACACCACCGCGCTCAAAGACGATTTCCATCAGGGTTACCGCAACCGCTTCCAGGCCACCCCGTGGGACGTGCCGAACCGCCCGGCCCTGCGCCACCCGAAACCGCGCATCCTCGGCAGCCAGAGCGCCGTGGTCACCGGCCCGCAAGGCCAGGAAATCCACTGCGACGAATACGGCCGCGTCAAAGTCCAGTTCCACTGGGACCGCGACGGCCTGGCCGACGACAAGACCAGCTGCTGGCTGCGCGTCTCCAGCGCCTGGGCCGGCGCCCAGTACGGCGGCATCGCCATCCCGCGCATCGGCATGGAAGTGCTGGTCACCTTCCTTGAAGGCGACCCCGATCAGCCGCTGATCAGCGGCTGCCTGTACCACAAGGAAAACACCGTCCCCTACGCGCTGCCGGCGAACAAGACCCGCACCACCTTCAAGACCTTGAGCTCGATGGGTGGCGGCGGCTTCAACGAACTGCGCATCGAAGACAAGAAAGGCCAGGAACAGATCTTCCTCCACGCCCAGCGCGACTGGGACGAGAACATCGAACACGACCAGAAAATCCGCGTCGGCAACGAACGCCACGACGTCGTGGAAAAGAACAGCTACACGGAATTCAAGGCCGAAGAACACCACACCGTCTACGAAGACCGCAAAGTCGAAGCCCGCGCCAACGACCACCTGACCGTGGGCGTGAACCAGCACATCAAGATCGGCACCGGGCAATTCATCGACGCGGGGCAGGAAATTCACCTGAGCAGCGGGATGAAGGTCGTTCTGGAGGCCGGGGCTGAACTGACGCTGGTCGGTGGGGGGAGCTTCATCAAGATCGATGCCGGTGGCGTGACCATGAGTGGGCCGGCGATCAACGTGAACTCCGGCGGCAGCCCCGGTAGCGGCACCGGCGCTGCTCCGCTGATGCCCGGCGTACTGAAACAGGCTGATGCTGACAAGGCTGGGCAAGTCCTCACTCCAGCCCAGATCAACACCCTTAAACGCAATGCGCCGTTCTGCGAAGAGTGTGAAAAATGCAAGGCAGGTGCCTGTGCCATCTAATCGACTGACACCCAAAGACTGGCTGGCGCAACAGCCGCTGCAGAAAGACGAACGTCTGTATCTGGTCATCAGCGCCGCCAGTGATGCCGAAGCGCTCAAGGCCTTGTATCAGAGCGAACCGTCCGTGCAGGCCATTCCCGTCTGGGGCGGAACGCCCTACTCCACCTGGCAACCGGTGATGCCCTACGTCGCCGAACTCAAGGCCAACTCGGCCTTCCTGCCCTGGATCACCGAAACCGACGCCCTCGACTGGGGCTGGCTGGCGGTCTCCCGCTCGGAACCCAACGAAGTTTTCGAACATCTGCGCAGTTTGACCCAGGTGAAGATGCCAGACGGGACCGAAGTGTTTTTCCGGTTCTGGGATGGACGGCATATCCATCCGATTCTGGAGGGGCTGGGCGACAAGGCTGGGGAAGTGTTGCCGGTGTTTGATCGCTATCTGATCAATGGGCGCACGCTGGAGGTGGGGCAGCGGGTGGTGCCGAAAGCGAAGGATTGGCCGTGGTGGGAGGTGCCAAAAGCGCTGCTGGATCGGCTGGCGAAAGACGACCAGACCACACTGATCAGCAACCTCATGCAATGGCTGGAAGAAGAACGTCCGGATATTTACAGCGCCTGGCCGGAAAGCAACCTGAAACTGAAAATCGCCCGCTTCGTCCGCCGCCCGGATGCACCGAACGATCTTAAAGAAACACTGCTTGATCACCTGATTATGGAGCAAGGCTGATGGACCGCGTTGCCACTATCGAAGCACAACTGGACGCCTTCAAGAACAGCCTGACGCTGTACCGTGAAGAAACCAAGAGCTGGTACGCGCAGCTTGCGGACAAGGCAAGCCGAGCCGCAGACATGCCCTCCCTGCTTGGTATGGAGCGAGTGATCAAGGCCGGCGACTCTAGCAAATCTGTCAGCATGACCGATGACGATTTTTCATACGTCGCCAAGTGTCCACTTGTAGGTCCACTGCTGATTGAGAGCAAGTTTGAATCGGTTTTCGACATCCCTATCGGCGATATCAAGGTCGACATCATTGCAGTGGATGGAGGCGCCAAATCGACGATTACTCTGGATAAACAGGGTAAAGGCAGCTTTCAGGGGCAGCCTGGAAAGTCCTATAAAATTCACGTCCACGATCAGGTGACGCCTACGCAGATCGATACCCTGTTCAAATCCTACGACGGCTTGGCTGCCGATCTGGAAGGGTTTCTGCGCAAGGAATGGGCAGGCTTCAAGCCGCAGTGGTCCAATCAAAGCACGTCAGCCAAAGCGATGGCGATTGGGGTCGGCATTCTCGAAGGTGGATGGGAAGCTATCAAAGGCGTCTGGGATGGTATCTCAAAGGCTCTGGACATCCTTCAAAACCCTGGGAAGTTCGCACAAGACTTGGGGGCCGGCGCAGAGGAACTGATCAAGCTAGCGCAAGAAGCACCAGATGTGATGAAGCAGGCCATGCTGCTCGCAAGCGACGAGGCAGCGCTGTTTCTAATGGTGCATTGCGCTTCGATCTGGGTTTCGGCATTACCCCCGACGCAAGCTGCAGGCCAAGCGGCGAAGATGACATCTGCAGCCGTTTTCGGAATTCTCATCGACATCGTGATTTCAGTCGTACTGACCGTCGCAGCCGAAGGTGCCGGACTGTTTTATCTGGCCGCGCGCTTAGCGAAGTACGGCCAGATCATCGTCAAGGCTGTTACCGGATTTGTGAAGTCGCTGTTCACCATCATCAAAGGCTTCATGGGCTACGTCGGAAAATACGTCGCTGTCGCCGCGCGCGGAGTAGCGACTCGAGTAGAAAAAGGAGTCGCGCAACTGCGCTTCGATGGGAAACGTAATGCGTCCATCGAACACGGAAAACGTCCTGATGACGCCTCAAAACAGTCAAAGAACCCCGATGAAAAAAGCGCGGCACCTGCGCAAGATACCTGCACCAATGGCTGCCCAGTCTCGATGGTCACCGGCGAAGAACTACTGACGCTTACCGATGGCGAACTCGACGGTATGCTGCCGTTGGAGTGGACGCGCCTTTACCGCACCAGCGCGGTGGAGATCGACAGTCGTCTTGGCTATGGATGGAGCCACGCTCTTTCTCATCGACTGGATCTGGATGATGAAGGCGTCTTGTGGACGGACAATGAAAATCGAACCACGCGATTTCCAATGCCGACACAGCAGCGCCCTGCTATCACCAATAGCCTATCGAAAGCAGCCATTTTCCTGGGATCGACACCGGGCGAACTGATCCTGACTCAGGCCGGACAGAATCCGCGCTTTTATCATTTCCGCGCGGGCCGTTTGATCACTATCAGTGACGCCTACAACAACCAGTTACTGTTGAGCTACGACTTCGCCGGCCGTATCCAGCGTATCGACAACAACGCGGGACGCTCACTGCTCCTCCGCCATGAGGACCGTCATATCGTTGCTGTGGATTACCAGCAGCGGCGCGCCGAATACACGGATCAGGGCCAACGGCAGGAGCCGTGGGTCACCGTACAAACGCTGGTGACCTATCGGTACAACGCGCAAGGTCAACTTGTCAGCGCCACCAACGCTGCAGGTGAAACTGAGCACTACCGGTACAACGACCAGCACGTCATCCTGGAACGACAACTAGCCGGCGGAGCAAGCTTCTTTTGGGAGTGGGAAAACGAAGGTAAATCGTCGCGCAGCATCCGTCACTGGGCCAGCTTTTCGCAGATGGATTCACAGTACGCGTGGGACGATGCCGGCAAGGTTACCGTTACAAACGCGGATGGGAGCGAGCAAGTTTATGTGCATGACGAAAATGCTCGACTCATCAGCGAGATCGCTGCGGACGGTGCTGAAACTCAGAAAGCCTATGACGACAAAGGTCGGCTGATTGAAGAAAAGGATCCTCTTGGTGCAATAACCGAATACCGTTACAACGACGCCGGCCTGCTCGCCGTTGTTATTCCTCCTGAAGATTCACCGACATTCTACGAATATCAACATGGCTTTGTGAGCGAGATCCTTCGCGGCAAAGCATGCTGGAAGTACCAGCGAAATAGCCAAGGCGATATCACCTGCCAGACCGATCCAGACGGTAGCGAAACACACTACAGATACGACGCCCAAGGTCGCGTATTGGAGATCGCTCATCCAGATGGTGGGCGACATCAGCTGACCTGGAATGGACTGGGCCAATTGCTCGAAGAAGCATTGCCTGATGGTGGTCGGCGTAAATACCGCTACGACGCACTGGGTCGTCAGATCACCCGCCAGGACGAACACGGCACCATCACCCATTACCAATGGGATGCGGCTGGTCGCTTGACGCAGACCACACAGCCTGGCGGTGGAACCCGGACTTACACCTACAACGCCTACGGCAAGGTTACAGCCGAGCGCGATGAACTGGGCCGGATCACCCGCTACGAATACGCCAATAACCTCCAACTTGTCAGCCGCCGAATCAACCCAGACGGCAGTGAGCTGCGCTATCGCTACGACAATTCCCGCTTGCTGCTGACTGAGATCGAAAACGAACGAGGTGAGCATTATCGACTGGACTACTACTCGAGCGGATTGATACAGCAGGAAACGGGATTCGATGGTCGCCGTACTGCCTACGAATATGACCTGAATGGCAATCTGCTGAAAAAAACAGAGTGCGGCGACGACGGTAGCGAATTGGTCACCGAATACCAGCGTGACTCCGCTGGCAGGTTGCTCGTGAAGACGCTGGCTGATGGAGAAGAAATTCACTACAGCTATGACGCTCTTGGTCGGTTGGTCAACGTCGATGACGGTCACTGGCCACTGGCTTATGAATACGACTCTCAGGATCGATTGATCACCGAGCACCAGGGCTGGGGCACCCTACGCTACGAATACGACAGCGTCGGACAACTCAAGCATTGCCGTCTTCCAGACGGTAGCAAGCTCGACTATCGCCGTTTGCCCGGCGGCAATCTCAGCAGCATTGACCTCAACGGCTCTCGCCTCACATCTCACCAGTTCAAAGCTGGTCGTGAACAGCAACGTCAGCAGGGCCTGCTGTTGAGCCAGTATCAATATGACGATCAAGGTCGACTGCGTGCCCACAACGTCAGCCAGCGTGATAGCGTCCTGCTGCAGCGCCGGTATAGCTATGACGCGGCGGGCAACCTAGCAGGTATCAACGACAACCTTAAAGGTATCCGCACCTTTCACTACGATCCGCTGGATCGCCTGACCAGCGTTCGGGGTGCAACACCGGAGAGCTTCGCGCACGACCCCGCCGGCAATTTGCTGGGCCAGAACAACGAAGGCACTGCCAACCTTGCCAGCGTCAAAGGCAACCGCCTGCTGATGCAGGGTGACCGCCACTATGACTACGATGCCTACGGTAATTTGATTCGCGAGCGCCGAGGTACCGGGCAGAAACTCGTCACTGAATACCGCTATGACTGCCAGCATCGCTTGATAGGCGTCAGCCTACCGGGTGGTAGTGTCGCGACCTACAAGTACGATGCCTTCGGACGACGTATCGAGAAAACAGTCGATGGCCACACCACCGAATTCCTCTGGCAAGGCGAACGCCTGGTCGTAGAAAGTGGTGATAATCGGTACCGCACTTATGTCTATGAGCCGGACAGCTTTCGCCCCTTGGCGATGCTCGACGGCGAAGGTCCACTCAAAGCCACGCCGTTCTACTACCAACTTGATCATCTGGGCACGCCGCAGGAACTCACCGACTACAGCGGCGCGATCATGTGGTCGGCCAAATATCGGGCCTATGGAAACCTGGCTGTGCTGGATGTCGCGGAGATCGATAACCCGCTACGCTTTCAAGGCCAATATTTCGACCCAGAGACGGGACTTCATTACAACCGCCATCGCTACTACAGCCCTAATACAGGACGGTTTCTGACACCCGATCCAGTCAAGCTTGCGGGCGGCCTGAACAACTACCAATACGCCCCCAATCCAACTGGATGGGTCGACCCGCTAGGCCTGATGTTTAGAGCGATTACCAGGGCGGCATCTGGCGTCGCGAAAAAGGCACCGTTGAAACCCGCTGCGAACTGCCCGAAACCTGGAAGTACATCTTCTCCGAGCACCACCCCTACCCTCGCAGACTCCAGCGTAAAAACGGGAGACGTCACTCCACCAGCAGTCATGGAGTCGAAACCAGATTTCTATGTCGGACCATCTGGGCCGGACTCGACTTTACCTGCGACAGGGTATCGATACATGGGCTACAAGAATGCTGACGGAACCGTAAACACTCACGCACAGAACACGATCAACACTCAGGAAGCTCGGCTGTCGTATTTTGGATTTGAAAAATTCGAGACGGGGGACGCGGCAACGGAAGCCTTCCAAGTACGAGCACCGAAGCACGTTACTGCGGCTGACCCGGATCCGGCATGGAGTGATGGGCGTCTACGTTTGAAGTTTGACACGCTTCAGCTCTACAAAGATGGTGTGCCCAACGCTACAGTGCCGTACGAGCTTGGTGGGAAAGGTCCTAATCTGGAACCGTTCACCAAAGCGTATCCTGAGTACGGTACTGGCGGTGCGCAGCAACTCATCCCCAAACCTGGTAATCCCACTGTTATCAAAGTGGATGAAGTCACGATTTTGCCGGAGAAGTAACAGTGCTGACCGATCTAGAAGCGCGCGTAGCGCTCAAAGAACTGATTGAAAAATACCTCAAGGGACGTGACCCGGATTACGACCGCCTGATTGAAATTGTTCAGGACCCTACTCGACAAGTTCCTATCAGAGGTGTGCTTGAGGACATTAGGCGGTACAACAAAGCTCAGTACACACAACAGGAGCTTGAACTGATCGACGACCTTTTGTACATGTATGGATGAAGCACCCTCCGCCCTGAGGACTGCCGTCCAGGAAGGAGGTTCTGTTGGCGAAACTTACAGCATAAAAGACCCAGCTAGAGCTGGGTCTAATTTTGCGAACTATTGCAGCGGCCAGTTGGTCTGGCCGTGCGCAATCACGCCAGGCGTACGACCGTAGCGCTGTGCCAGAGAGGGAGCCAATTCAGGAAAAATCCCTTCTATATACGGGACCATCAAGGCCACGTATGTCTCGAAGGATGGGTGCTTACGCCATTGGCCTGCATCGATAGCGCGGTGATATGAACGATCAAACCACCCGCGCAAAATCAACAGTGCCCCGTCAATCCGATCCTCCAGAGAACCGGGACTGCGCGCCTTAGTGTAGCCATCCGTTTTCATGGCTTCGCGCTCCACATACGTACCCGGGCGGTAGCCAGTGATCTCGTGAACCTCCATGATCCGCTCATGATTCTCGCGGTGCTCCCGCTGATCACCCTTGAGATCAGCAGCGAATCGGAAATCACAATACAGGCAATGCGCGACTGCATTGGGACCACTTGGTGAATCCAGGTACTGATCGATCACTGCCTGAAACCGGCGGTTCAACTCGTGATAGTTTCGAACACCGAGCAGCTCAGCCGCGGCGAGATTGAGTCGCTTACCGTGCGGCAGTTCAGGATGCGCTTGTTTGAGTTTTTTCGCGAGGTGCTTGACGCTTTGTACGTCAGCGAAAGTAAGGGCCTGTTGCATATCAGCCTCCAAAGGCTGGGCCTGTTGTCCACTACGAGAACCCAATACAGGGTTGGTATGAAACGGGTGAAATCACGATAGCGCTATTGCTTTGCCAGAGTGGACGGCGGGCACCTACCGAATGTGCCTGTTGGTAGATTACTGGAATCCTAACGAACACCGCAAGGTAACCCAAAAAGAAATGAGTCTCGTGCTCCGACTGAGGTGTGGAGTCTGCGAGCTATTGATGGCGGTCGTTGATGCCATGGCTAAAAGCGCTGGGTCACTGACGATACGGTTATCGATTCGCGCAGAAGGCTTCTCGACAGGTTGGGCGACAGGAAATTTTCTAAATGGAATTTCATGAGAGCGGCCGATCATCACCAAGAGTTTCAGCTTTAAGTCTGGGCAACCAGACTTAAAGCTGATGAAGTTCTCCAGCAGCTTGATCCCTAAGCTCCAACGCAGCACGTTACTCCTCCGGCTGCTCTTGAACTCCGAGATCCCGATACCTTTGCTTACCCCAAACGTTAGGATCGGGTATTACCTCGATGACCCTCGTCGGCGGAGTGTTTATACGAAACCCTGGCTCCATCTTTTCACGCATTTCGAGGTACTGACCCAGAAAGGCATCGTAAGCCAGGCGAGGCGCGTACTGAACGTTTCCTTTTTGATCTACCGCTTCTCCATGGTAGAAGAAATTCACGCCCTGGCTAAGTGGCACCAGAACGCTGGCGGCAGCTTTGTAGTCGCCCTCATAGAGCGTGAGTCGCAGCTTGGCCTTGTCGCCGTACAGCAGGCCCATCTGCTCGGCGAACCAATCGACGTATCGGTCGCCATTGATCCGCATGGGGCTCCCAGGCAACGTATAAGCAGTGTCTATATCTCGGTTCTTACGAATGCGGCTTGCCATCCCATTCAGCTCTAGTCCCTCAGCGAACTCGACGTCAACCTGCTCACCAGCATCGATTTTGATCGGCTCGCTCATCGAAATCACGGGCCACAACAAATTCTTGGAGAAGAATGAGGCGCCGCCCTTAGACAAATTCCTCGCCTGCACAATCTCCCATTTAGCGGCCGTCAATAGCATTGGCGCCGTCGTAATATTTGTGACACGGACTGTGATGTAGACCTGCTCATTTATCTTTTGCCCATTGCTGGTTTGTCCAAACATCACAGTTGGACTGAGCCATGCTTCTCTTACAACAAGCTTGCGGCCGTTGCTCACAGCCGTGGTTCCGCTAAGACGCTTCAGCACTTCTTCCGTGATGCCGATGCAAGTGCTGCTGACGGATGCGCCCGCACCAGTAACAATCGACGAGCACGGCCCCGTGGTCTGCATGTTCTGGGATTGCGCCAGAGCAAACTGAGACAATGTAAGCATCGAAATCATCATCAACGCACAACGAATTTTTTCGTTCATCATGGCCGTGTATCGACAGTGGATTTAACCACAGCGCCTTCTCCGGTCACGATTGGTGAAGCCGCGCCGTGGGTGGATATAGCGCTATTCGGAGTGGTACCAGCAGCCCGCGACCCGTTAGGTCCTTTGACTTCAGTTACGACATGCGCACTAGGTGCAGTAACGATGGGAGAGGAGGGATTGTAAGTGGACATAGAGGGGCTGGGTTGCTCTGCTGGTTGCAACGTCAAGCCTATCTGTTTGGGAGTTACTTCAACACTAAACCCTCGATTTTGAACGATTGCTGAGACGGCAACCACCGCAATCAAAACTACGAGTGTGAATGTCACTAGCGCCACCTTCCGGACACTGTCCCGTCTTGCTGGCGTCCTACGCGAACGGCTATTCAATTTTGAACTCCTGTAATTAATAGCTTGGCAGTACCCTATTGCCGCTGCAGACAGTTGCTGATACAGCTAAGCGAACGCGAGGAGAGTATCCTAATGCGCATATGTGACGCGACAGGCTCGCTAATCCTTCGTTTTCTTGCATCAAGACCTTCGATAGCCATACCTTGCCGTAGAACTAATCCACACGCCTTCCTCTCCGCTTCCAACACCGAACAAAGCTTCTCCGAATCATGAATGGGCGCCCAGTGCAGGCCCGTACGACAGTCAGAAAGCGATCATGCGTTTGACCCAGACGGTACTGCTTAATGTGCATGGGTCGTATGCATACCGGAAGCAAATGTAGACTCAACGTCCGAGGCTAAAAGGACCAGCACATTTGCTTTTACGATCATCAACAGAGCCGAACACCACATGGAAAACCTGTCATCAACGCGACTAAAGCCTGGCATGATCTACACAAGAAATGATCTCAGCGAGCTTTTCGGAATCAAAGATGCCACTCTCAAAAACGGCATCTTTCGTCCCAAGGGATACGATTCGGTTTGGTTATTTGTGACTGAGCAGAAGACATCTGACCGAACCCCGTACGTTGATACCCTTACGAATGACACGCTGCGCATGGAAGGTCAGCTCCAGGGGCGTACTGACCATCTCATTCTTAAGCATAAGCAACTGGGGTTGGAGTTGTTGGTCTTTCATCGCCGGACGAAAAAAGAGTACTCCGGCGCGGGTTTCCGATACGAAGGCGCTTTCTGTTATGAGGACGCTTCTGGCTCGAAACCTACCTCATTCGTTTTAAAACGCGAACGCACCGATAGTTTCGATGCTGATCTCAATGAGATGGAGCGTAAGTTGGTCACCCAAGGTACGTTCGATCCTGCGGACGTCACGGACTCTCGCGAGCGGACTTTCGCCGCCATCGTTCAGCGACGTGGCCAGACTCGTTTTAGGACCATGTTACTGAAAGCCTACAAAAGTAGATGTGCCATAACGGGGTGCGAAGTTGAACCGGCGCTTGAGGCCGCGCACATCCACCCCTACCAGGGTGATCATACGGATGTGATCTCGAACGGGCTACTACTACGGTCGGACATTCATACACTGTTTGATCTGGGCTTGATTTGGATCGAGCCAACGAATTTGTCGATTCAGATCTCGGAGAGCATTCGGAAATGTAGCGAGTATGCTTCCCTGGATCAACGACTCCTTAGTCTTCCCGAAAGCGTATCAGACCATCCCAGTCAAGCAGCCCTGGAATTCAGAATGTGCTCTAAAAAATGAGGCCGTTGGCACAAAGCAACACAGCACGCTTCATGCCTGGGCGTAAGAAAAGTCCAATAGGAAGACTATCGGCGTTCCGTATATGCGTTTGAATGACTGAGGATTGCTGAATGCACTCAAGCACGATGACAATCGAGTGACCTCAAGTTAGCGCGTCTATCGTTAGGCTTCGCTCAACGCAAATCCGAAGTCGTCACTGGACACTTGAGCTGCTTCGTTAAGCCGCTGGCGTATCGCAGCGGTCAGTTGCCGCTCCAATTCCCATGGATCTGATAGCGCAGCTAGCTGCGGCGCCAATTGCGGCGACAGACTCATCAGCGACTGGTTTAGCGAACGTGCCGTTTCATACGCCGCCTTCTGCACAAAGCTGATTTCCACCAGTTCGCCCTGGGCCTTGCGAAACTCCATCTCAGCCATCCGCGCCAGGTAATGCTCGCGATGCGCTCGGGCTTTTTGGAAGTCCGGAGACTGGCCCTGGGCCTGATCAGCGGGCGGCGGCGCAGCCGTGTTAGTCGGCTCGGATTGGGCTGAGACGTGGCTGTACACATCGCGCTGGAGCCGTTCCTGTTGGTGGCGCGCAGCGACGGCAGCCTTGCTTGGGTCGGCGGTGTCGCGGATCAGCGCCTCGGTGGCTTGCACATCGACCTGCTTGCCGTTGGGCGACAGCACCAGTCGCCCGTTCTCTTTCAGCCAGGTGATGTAGCTCGGTGACCGGCCAATGTGCGCCGCGAAGGCGCTCTTGGACAGGTACGTGGCTGTGTTCATAAGCCCTCCTTTTCAGCGGCTTTTCAATGAATCCTTTCAAGATTTCAGTGGGTTGAAATTTCAGTAAGCTGGCGGGCCTGCCGCTAACGCGATCCCGCGGGTTTCCGACCCCGTGTCCTTTGAATATCCCCAGGGTCCCCGGCGGGTTTCTGCCCGGTCCGGTCGGTCGACTGCCATGCCCTGCCCCATTCCCTTTGGAAAGACGGACATCCCTGCGAAGGTTTCAGCTAGAGAGATTCCGCGAGTTCGCTAACCCGTGTAGGGGGCGCCCTCAGGGAGGACCCGGAAAAATCGACGCCCTACCTGGCCTGTCCGGCTCATGCCTTTGGCTCAGCCTCGCTCACGTCCAGCCGTTTGGCGACCCAGCGTTCGTACAAGCCGATGGCGACATCGGCGCCTGCCATCGCGGTCAGGCAACCCAGGGCGCCCGCCGTCCAGATTGACAGGCCCGCGCCGAACAGCAACATCATCGCTGACACGCCGCAGACGATGCAGGCGCCAGAGCGAAGTGCGAGGCGCCGCAGTAACGCCCAGCCTCGCGCCCCATCCTTGTCAGCGCGCCACATCTCGCCGGACACGCCACCCACCAATGACAGGGCAATCACCAACCAGATCGGCATCTCTGCCAGTGCCTGTTGTTCGTTCGTCACTGCCCTGCCCCTTAAACAAAAAGACCCGGCGCATTGGCCGGGTCAGGTGGTGGGTGGCCTGCCGCGCTTTGCGGTCGCACCCATCGAAGATGGCCCCTTTTTACAGGTCGATTCTGGTGGCAGCAAGACCGGTTTAATGCCATCCGGTGAATGTGTGGGTGACGCCCGGTGAACGGCTGGTGAATGTCAGTGAATATCTCAACCCGGCTGGCTTTTGCTTCTGTTGTTTTAGCGGCGTCCCATGCGTCCCACCTCTCTAAAACAAGGTGGGACGTCTGAAAGCCCCGCAGATTGGGGCTTTGCCCCACCGTCCTACTTCTTTCTCTCTTTTCTCGTGTATAGAAAGAAATTTAAAAAGCACGCGTGCGCGTAAACGCGCGTACCTGTGCCCGCTACGCACACACGGGCGGGAGGCATGAAAAAGGTGGGACGGTGGGACAGCCCAACAACGACGTGGCCTGCGCCCGTCCCACCACCGCAAAAAGCGGTGGGACGGAAGCAGGCCGGTGGGACGGCGTGAGTCAGAGTTGTGTCCACGATCAAGCCGCTTCCCCCAGGAGGAAGTGCTCGACCACGATGTGGGCGTCATGCAGACGCTGGTAGTAGAGGTTGCGCGTGCAGCCACTACACTCCAGACGTGCTGCCAGAGGCGCATCGGGCTGGAAGTAATGCACCTTGACCACGGTCATCAGCTCGGGATCGAGGCGTTTCTTGACGATGCGCTCGATGTCCAGTGAGGCTTCCAACGGTACCCGGCTCCCGCGCCTGCCGCGTACGAGTTGCCCCCCGCTTTCCATCATCATCGCCACCATGTTGCCGCCCGAGTAACCGGCGGCTACCTCGTCGCTGTGCAGCTCCTGCGCCCATTGCTTGAGGGCCATGTCGATTGCCTTAATCATCGAAGCACGGCTCCTCAAACGCAGGTTGTTCTAGCGCAGGCGCCCTGCCCCAATGTTCGGGTTTCTTGTACGCCCACGGCCGCTGGCCGCTCTTGCTCAAGGCACCCAAGCGGAACCGTCGCCAGCCCAGCCGATGGAGGATCGCACCCACACGCATTTGCTCGGGTTTGCCCCAGTGACCGGGATCGAGCTTGAGCGCCTGATTCATCACCTCACTGCCGGTGGTGGTCTCGCCGATCTGCGACTCTTCGAGCCAGGTCAGAATCGGTGTCTCCCATTCGTCCACCACAAAACGTTCGTCCTGTTCCTCGCTGAACATCGGCGCTTCCTCTCGCGTGACCCACCAGAGGTCGCCGGCCTCAAAGCAGAACATCGCTTCGGCCCACAGCTGATCGCGGATCTCCCGCAGCAGTGCCACGTCGACCTTGGTACAAGCCACCGGCCAATACCGGCGGTTGCCGGTGGCATCCTTGAGGTACTCGTCCTGGTTGGTGGTCCCGACGAAGACACACTGGCGTGGCACGTCCAGGGTTCTGCGGCCGTAGCTCTCGCGGTAGGTGTCGGTGGAGGCGGAGAAAAACTGTTTGGCCTTGGTACTCTCGGCCTTGTTGAAGCTGTCCAACTCGCCGAGCTCGACGATCCACTTGCCGCGAATCGCCTGAAAGCCGTCCTTGTCGCCAAGGGAAAACGGCGTGTCCATGAACCAATCACCGCCGAGCACGCTCATGGCGGTCGACTTACCGGCGCCCTGTACACCTTCGAGGATCATCACCGAGTCCGTCTTGCAGCCAGGTCTCATCACCCGTGCGACGGCCGAGAGCAGCCAGCGTTTACCGACCTTGGAGGTGTAGTCGGTTTCCTTCACTCCCATCACATCGGTCAGCCAGCGGTCCAGACGCGGCACGCGGTCCCATTCCAGTTTATTCAGGTACTCGCGCACCGGGTGAAAGGCGTGGTCGTGGGCCACGACGCTGACCGCTTCGATCACGTGCGAGGACTTCACGCGCAGGTTGTACTGCTGTGCGAGCCACTTCATCACCCGCACGTCATCGATGTCGGCCCACTCGCCGGTACCACCGCCATACGGCGCTGCACGCAGCTTGACGATCTTCGAGCTGAAGGCGCAGTAGCTGATCACCCCAGCCCAGCGTTCGTCGTGAGCGAGGATCAATTCGACGTTCTGCATGTGCGCGATCAGGGCGCCGCTTTCACTGCGGGCGAGCTGATCTTTCCAGCCACCCGCCGCCGGTGGACGCACAACCGCGAGCACTTGTCGGCGAACCGCGTCCAAACCTTCGGCGACGTGCAGGTCGTTGAAGTCGGTCCACTTGTCGTGACGCTCGACCGAGAAGGTCGGCGCAACCACCTGGGCACCGACGATCAACGCGGCGTTGCCGGCCTTTTCTTCGCCGGGGTTCCACGCATCGCCATTGGGCTTTTTGGTCTTCCAGTCATCGTCACGGCAGATGATCAGCGGGCAACCTGCAAAACGCTCACGCATGGCCTTGCACACGGCCAACAGATTACCGGCGTCGAAGGCCACCGCCACGGCCAGCGAGGTCGCCATGTGCAGGCTGGCGCCGGTAGCGTAACCCTCACACACCAACACCGGTTCACCCGGCTCCGGGTGCGGACCGAGCAAGTGAAAGGTGCCCTCCTTCGCCATGCCGTAAGGCCAATAGGATTTGTCGCGGCCGGTGTCTTCCTGCTTGTTTGGAAAGATCACCTGCAGGCCCATGACCTGATCACGAGCGTTCTTCATCGGAACCAGCACGGCGCCGGTGCGCGGTGCGTAACGCACGTTGATGCCAACGATCTGCTTGCGGTCCAGATAATCGCTGCGCCCAGTGGTCGGCATGCGCTCGAACAAACCCTGCGCTCTTTTCGCGGCCCGCCGCGCAGCGTTATTCGCGATTTCGGTGGCGCGGCGCTTGGCTTCTTCCTGGCGGGCACGCATCACTTCGCGTTCTTCCGGCGACATGCGACCGGCCTTGACCTTGATCTTCTGTGTCTCGCCCGAACGCCAGTCACCGAAGGCGCCGAAGATCAGCGTGTCGCCCTTCTCCGTACGCTGCTCGTGAACCACGTACCAGCCGTTCTTTTCCTTGCCCTTGTCCTGGGATGTCTTGCAGCGGGTCAGCTTGCCGAACACCAGCGGTTGCGCTGGCTCAAGACCGTAATCGGCGAATTGGCCCAATACTTCATCGAGCATGCTGAATACCCCGTTCAGACAGGGATTGGCAGCTGATGCACTGCGAGCAACCCGGTTGAGCCAGACGGCGTGCTTCCGGGATCGGGTCGTTACAGGCCTCACAGAACAACAAGGAATGGGCAGCGCTTTCAGCTTTGGCAGCGCGGCGCGCGGCCATGGCCTGATCGATACGTTCCTGCACCAGGTCGTTGGCGAAATCGGCGATGTCAGCCACGGTCCGCACCTCGCGTCGTCTGGTTGACGTAGGTGGCGCGGTTGAACAACCCCAGCAGCCCTTGAATACCCCGGAACACTTGCAGGCGAATCGCGGCCAGTTCCTGATCGGTCACCACGCCGTCGCCGATGCTCTTGGCCCAGGTCTCGGCCAGATTCGCGACCTGGCGGAAGTACTCGGCGATACCGGTGGTCAGGGTTTCGGGCATGTCGTTGGTGTAGGTGTCGGCCAGCTCCTGCCAGACCGTGTCGCCGACCAGTGCATGCACCGCATCGAGAATGCGGCGGTCCTTGGTCAGTTCGAGGATCTCGCCGAATTCCTGAATGTTGATGGAGTGGCTCGGGTGGGTCGGCGACAGTTTGTGTTGCAGCGTGGTCGGGTTACGGCCGGTGGTGGCTGCGATGGCAGCAGCCCCGCCCGGATAATCGCGGGCAGCGTGGTACAGCGCTAAATCGAGCGGCAGGATTTCCCGCTGCGCCCGTTCCAGAGGACTGAGAGCGATTCGGCTCATGGCATTAATCCTAAAAGTTGCCAGTGCCGCGCGACAGAAGTTGGTGATACATTTGCCGCGTGGTCTGGAGAGGCCCAAACGCCGGTAACCCTTGCAGGGGACAACCGGCACCGTGCCGGGGCGAACAATCCGTTGTTCACCCCTGGCGCAACAGCTGCCAGCTCTGTGGTAAGAACGGCAGCAACACCAAGGCTTCCGAGCCTTGGAAACGCGATGAAGGTCGGCGGCATGTGGTGTGCTCGCCTTCTGACATCGCGACCCGTAAGCATGTGGTGATGCTGTCGGGAGAAACTGGGCGGCCTTTGGGTCGCCTTTTTTCTATGCAGTCTTCTGCGGTGCAGATTTTCCAAGCAGCCAATCGGCGTCGAATGGGTTGCCTTTTTCTCCAGCAGCTGCAGCAAGCAATTTCGCGTACTCAGTCTCACCTGTGTAATCGGTGCGTGGTAACGAAGCTGCTAGCCTCCACTTGTTGAGTGCTTGGTAACTGCGTCCACACACACGTGCTGCCGCTCCAATACCGCCTACGGCCTCGAAGGCGAAAGCAATGGCATTAGGGAAACTCTGTGGGTCAAGCATGAATGCCTCCTTTCAACTGACGGTTGATAATAATGTTCAACTGACAGATTAGCAATCATTATGTGACCATCAACCTATGATTGATAAAGAATCCGAAAGACTTATGTTTGCCGAACGGCTTAATACTGCGCTGGACGCCAATGGCGTTCGCCAGCGTGGCCGAGGGGCAGACATCATCAAACAGCTCAGCTCCAAAGGAGTGATTAAGACCGCCCAAGCCGTTAGTAAATGGCTTAACGGAGCGGCCATTCCTGAAATCGACAGTTTGACGGCGCTATCCGCTTGGCTGGGCGTGCGCAGAGAATGGCTTGAGCACGGGGTCATGCCTGTTTTCCCTCACGAAGCAGGTAATTCGCAAACAGCGCAGGACGAGAACGTCATTGCCTTGACATCAAGCATGAACAAAGTACCGCTGATTTCATGGGTTCAAGCGGGAGCTTGGTGCGAGATTGCCCCCACTGTTGAACTACTACATGCCGAACAGTGGGTGCCCTGTCCCGTAAATATCAGCAGATCGGGGTATGCGCTTCGCGTTGTTGGAGACTCAATGACGAACACCGGTCCAGGTCGCAGTTACCCTGAGGGCTGCATCATTTTTGTCGACCCTGATCTCGTTGTGAACAACGGTGATCGAGTGATCGCTTCGTTGCCGAGCAGCAACGAAGCCACCTTCAAGGTGCTCGTGAAGGACGCTGGAAAGCACTACTTGAAACCGATCAACCCGCAATACCCCATCATAGAAATGACGGACGATATGCAAATTTGCGGAAAAATCGTTGGGTCATTTACCCCCGAGTGATTACTCACTCCGTATTTTTCACCTGATGGTTGTTGACTTAATTTAACCACTGGTTGATATTTGCCTCACTCTTTACCACAGAGCGAGGCAATACCTATGCGCACCACCGCATCTCTGCATGTTCATCCGGCATGTGTCAGTAACCGCAAATTGATCGAACAGCTGCAGCTCGCCACGGGCTGCCTGGTCGTCATTCATAACAACAAACCCAAGCTAGTCTCCAAGTCCCGCCAGCCCTCTCCTGTCGATCCGAACGGCGGAGGGCACGCGGCATGATCAAATACAAGATCGATAACCGCACCCTGCAGTTGCTCAACGCACAGGTCAATCTGACCGAGACTTTCAACCACGTCCTGCGCACAGCGCCGAAGCGTGAATGCCTGGCATTCCGTCTCAAGGCCGAACGCGGCCCCGTGGAAAGCACTTTTGTCATCGAACTGGGCAGTGAACGCCACACGCTGACCCTACCGAACGACAAGAAGATGCACCTCAAGCTGGCTGACTTCATCGAAGATATTGCGAACGGTCCGATTGATCCGAGCAGCGCCAGTGACCTGTTGCATCGCACGCATACTGAACGCCAGTACGGCCGCTTTGAAGTCCAGGACAAGCAGCGAGTATTCGAGCTGATTCGCACCGGCGGCGTGCTGAGCCTCGACATGGGCTTCGATTTGCCGCTGCACGTCGTTGTTCATCGCCCGCACACCCTCTCCTGCATCACCGCCATCCTCAGCATTGGTAAAAAGAGCCCGCGTACCCGGTGTTTTACCGCGTGCGGTACCGACGCTGAGATCTACGGCAAGGTCAGCGAATCCATCAGCCAAATTGCTGCAGCGGCCACTCCTGCCGCACACGCGGCTTAAGGAGGGCGCCATGGAACGTACCCTCGCCCAAACAGCCGCTCATCTCGGTCTGACCCGTCCCAAGCTCATCGCCCGCATGCGCGAAAAGGGTCTGCTCAAGGGAAACCTGCCGGCAGACCTCGAGCGCGACAAAGAGTACTTACGGATCAAGGACAGCCCCTGGTACGACGAGAAATACGGCATGCAGTACAGCCAGTCGACCCGGGTCAAGCAAGCCGGCATCCGCTGGCTGGCTGAACAGCTGGACATCGATCTCCCCGCCATCCCGGCAGACCGCCGTGACGTGGCCTAGGGAATACGCCCGCCAGATCGTTGCCATGCGCACACGCGAGGAGCGCAACGCCGCGCTCCTCGAAGTGCCAGAACATCTGCGCGAGCTGACGAAACGCCACTGCCTGAATGCCTGGAACCACCCGGCACGAAAACAACTCAAGGAGGCTCGACAAGGCCATGAGTAACGCCACGCAGAATCCGCTTCGCCTTCATACGGCGCCGGAATCGACCACCGTCGAAATGCTCTATCGCACTTTCGGAAATGTGCTGATCCCTCTGGAAAAAGTGCGGGAGGCCTATTTTCGTAACCTGAATTCACAGTTGTTCGTGACTGAGATCTACAACGGCAGGATCCAGCTTCCGATCACCACGATCGACGCCAGTCGCAAGGCACTCAAATACGTCCACATCCGGCACATGGCCTCGTTGATCGACATCTGCGCATACAAGGCTGATGAAGACATGCAACGACAGCAGGACGAGTCCATACAAGCCGACGTGAATTCAGAAAGGAATAGCCATGGAAATTCATAGCGAAACACTTGCCGAGGACGAGCTGGTCGCAATCACCGGATATCAACGACCTTCGTTGCAACTGGACTGGCTCAATCGAAATGGCTGGAAGTACGTACTTACTGGCGCAAGAAGACCCGTTGTAGGCCGCGTATATGCCCGAATGAAGCTGTCAGGTGTAAAGCCTTCATCTGACAACATTGCGTCTGAAGCCTGGTCGCTAGATCTTTCTCGTGTGGGGTGAAAATGCGACCAAGAAAGGCAGTAAATCGCGATCTTCCCCCTCGAATGATCAGGCGAGTCAGGTCAATGAAAAATGGCTCCGAGTGGGTCGGGTACTACTACGACGGAAGGGACGCTCAGGGAAAGAGGAAGGAAATTCCTTTGGGTAGCGACTTAGATGTCGCCAAGGCGGAATGGGCAAAACTCGACTGCAAACCTATTCCACAAAAGAACACCTTGCTGGGTAAAGTTTTCGACCGATACGAGGCCGAGATCATTCCAGGGAAAAAGCCTAGAACCCAAAAGGACAACTTGCTTTCACTGACACAACTCAGAAAAGCATTCAGTGAAGCTCCGATCAATGCAGTGACACCACAGGTGATAGCGCAGTATCGCGACAAACGAACTGGAAAGGTTCGGGCAAACCGTGAAATTTCACTGCTCTCGCATATCTATAACATCGCCAGGGAATGGGGTATCACCGACAAGGAAAACCCAGCCTCAGGGGTGCGTAAGAACAAAGAGACGCCACGTGACTTTTACGCTGATGCCACGATTTGGAATGCCGTCTACGGCGTTGCCGTGCCAGAACTCAAAGACGCCATGGACCTGGCCTATCTTACTGGCCAACGCCCTGCTGATGTTCTGTCCATGCGCGCTACCGATGTCACCGACAACTTTCTGCAGGTTGCCCAGGGTAAGACCTCGAAAAAACTCCGCATCCGGCTTGATGCCGGCGAGATCATCAACGGCTTGGGTGAGCTGATAGAAAAGCTGCTCGCACAGCGGAAGGCGCGCGCAGTCCGAAACCCGTACTTGATCGTCACGGAAGACGGTCGTCGAGTGACTGCGCCAATGCTTCGTCTACGATTCGACGATGCGCGCAATGTTGCAATCGCGAAAGCTCTAGAGAACGAAGATGCGCAACTCGCTTCAAGCATCCGACAGTTCCAGTTCAGGGATATCCGTCCGAAGGCAGCCAGTGAGATTGACGATCTTGGGCATGCCAGCAGACTGCTTGGTCATACAGATAAGCGCATAACAGAAACGGTTTACCGACGCGTCGGTGAGATCGTGAAACCTACCCGATGAACCCGACAATCGATTGAGTTCGTACACGAGTCTTCTTAACCGCTGCTCTTCCTCGAAGTAAGGCTCTCGGCTGGAGGCAGGCATTCGAGACGGGCAGCTTTCGGCCAAAAGGGGAGACTAGAGAATATAGAGCCGCCCCCTTTCTGGTTACTAGCAGTCAAGCGTGGATGGGCGGAGCCGGGTTTTGTGCACGCCCCCAGGCGCCGAGCCAGCCGAGACAGGCCTGACACATCCCGCTCGACTTCTCGTAGCCTCTACCTATCTACCGGATCAAGAGACCTGTCAGCAGGTGCAGGTGCTCCTCATCATCCCACGACACTGCAATCGTACCTGAGCGCAAGAGCTCAATCTGAACAGGTCTTGAGTCGTACGTGTAGACGATTTTGATCTTGTCGATCGGAGCCGCGCGGCCACCCGTGATCTCCAACAACTTCGTCATTGCGTTCCCCGTCGATGCAATATCGACCCGGTAGCTGCTTTCGATGTCGAACGTCACCGCTCCAGAAACGATCCGCTTGGCCATGACTCTCGTGAAGCGCTTGTCAGCCTTGAGCTGCTGATAGATCGAAGAGATGTCCGGCTTCACGATCTCCAGCGCGAAGTTCGTCCCGGTTGCCGTTCGTATAATCTCCACGAACGGTTTTAAATCCTTCGGTGGCGAACCCATGCAGATCGAATACCGATCCGGCCCAAGCATTTCGAACACCATGTCGAAGCTGATGAACGTCGAGTAACTCGATTCGACGGTTTCGCCCAGAGGGTTCGTGAACGACTGGGTGAAATCCCGCTGCTCGTGGTACCGAAAGGTGGCCTTGCCATCCAGGATCTCGATAGCCTCGACACCAACGCGATTCTGGTCGTTGAACGGCTGTTGTCGAAGCCCATGCACAAGGGTCTGAAAGTCAATGCGAGCGGTCAGAACCCAAAGTTTCAGCCGCTTTGACTTCATGTCGTCAGACTCCTATCGATGTCATTCAGGGTCTTCTGCGCCGCCTCCTCCAAGCGGATCTTGAGCTTCTGCTCGAACACTGGCTCGGCACGTACCAGGTTTTTGGCGTATTTCCCGTTGTTGTAGTTGTAGACACCTTTGACGATGTAGGAAAAATCGCAGTACTTGGCCTGGTTACCAAACTGAGCCTCAAACAGGACTAGCTCAGACCCAACGAGCTTCTCACGAGCTTTCCATCGAATCTTCCACAGATAGAACCCGTGGCCTTCAAGCTCAAGCAACTGCTTCGACTCCAAGACACCCTTACCCTTCAGGGACGCCTTGTCGATGCGGATGATCTTGTGACTCCTGGCTTCTGGCTGCGGCTTGGCCAGTTCAGCTTCAGGGTCACCTTCCCCCCCCTCCTCAGCCTCATCTTCTGACTCAACCTCAATCGAATCCTCGATCACCAGCGCATCGTCACTGAGATCCAGGTCATCATCTTCTTGGTCTTTCGGGTTGAACGTGGAGACGTCGACGACATCGACCACCTCCATGTCCTTGAAATTGCGGATCAAGCTGCGAAGGAAATTCGTCCTGATGCTCGCATCAGGGATCGCCTCCAAGGAGATAGTTCGGGTCGCCACGTCCTGATCAGTGACGATCTCGATCTGGGAATATAACTGATCGGTGATGTCCTTGAACTTGTCGTTCATGGGGCCAGTGATCTTCCAGCCGCTGCCCTGCTTCTCAAGGATCACCTCTGCCGTCTTCTCAACCACCTGGCGGAACTCTGCCTGACTCAGATCGAGCTTTTGGTATTTGACGGTGAGCTTGAGCTGATCACCATGAACGGCAACCTCAGCCTGCTCGTGCTGGTCATCCACTAGCCATTCCTTGACGGAGGTGAGAGCGTCGGTCAGTTGGTCTTTAGTGACTGCTGTCGTGACAACCACATTGGTGGTTTTCTCACGACTGTCACGTCCACCCACCAGAAGGGACAGGTTCCGATAGTCATAGTAGTCATGGAACAGGGCACTGAATCGATTGGCTAGGAATTTTTTGTCCGATTCATTGGAGATCACGATCCCTCTGGAGAGGAAAACCTTCCTGAGCTCAGCGCTCGTCAGGCTTCGCTGCGTGAGCGCATCGTAGATCGCTTTGTCGGATGCAAAGTACAAACTACCCATTCTCATGTCAGTCTCGCTCCCATCCGATTACTTCCGGCTTATAGTTCGGAATCGCGTGATTGACGATTTCCAGTTCGATCGCCTGCAGTTTCCGCTTGCGGTTTTCGTCTTCACCCCACTCTGTCACATAGCTGTTAATGGCAGCATTGAAGTTGCTGATGATGCTGCTGTGATGGTGGCGATTGGCAACCCTGATTCGGATCTTCAAGTCCTTGTTGGCGTTAAGGATCTGGAACCTGGATAGCGCGTCAAAGAGGTATCTGAACTCGATCTCAGTGCTGCCATCGCGGCGATAAAAGATCAGATAGCCTTCGCTATACGTCTCAGTCACATCCTGGGCCTTCTCGCAGTACGACTTCACCTCTTTGTGGTGAATGATCATATACGGCGAGGCGATAAGCTCTGCGGTGGCCGCACGCTCCCAGTATTCGCCACTGGCCTTGTGCAAGACGAGGTCGGGGTAGTAGAAGGTGTAATTGTCCCTCGGGAATTTCCCTTCCGCTCTGAGGGTATTTACATCGAGCTGCAGCGTCTTCAGGTAATTGATCAATGAAGGTTCGACGATATGAACCTGCTGAGAATCTTTGATGTGCAGATTCTCACCTTTGTAATCCTTGAAGTGATCGTAGAAATTCTTGTCGTAATCGTCATCGTGGTTATAGACGAACAGCATCCCACGAATTTCATACTTCTCACGCTTAGCCAAATGGTAGCGAGTCTGCCATTCCTGCGAAGCACGAGCACAGTCGATGGTCTTGCCCAGGGACTTCAAGGCCTTCTTGATTGAGTCCAGAGTAATAGAGCCAACCGCATAGCTCTTCAAGTCGGTATGAAGGTAGATGGCTTTGTTCAGGTAAGGATCTGCGTACTTGAACACCACGTCAGCCGGGTGCGTGTGCTCGGACTTCTTCATTGGCGCGTGAGTTTCCTTCTTCACACAGGCAAAGTTGAGGTTGGGTGGCCCCTCTTTCTTCCACCTGAAAAAGCTGAAGATGTCGTTGGAAACGAGCTCCGCGAGTCTCGCAATGTTATCGGTTTCGCCGCCTGACATGGTCGTTCCTGTCACAAAATGAATGTGCAGGAACGGTACCGGCCAGGGAGTGTTAGCCCCTGCCGTGGAGGTGCGTCCTGCTGTGAATATGGCCTCATGCCAGCACAAAGTACCGTAAAAAATCGTGCCCGGCCACCAGCTGATGGGAGAATACCCACGCGTCACGTGTCGCGGCGAAGAGGAGTCCCGGAAGGGGCATGCAACCCAAGTACGCTCTACGGCCACAGCGATCCCGGCGACATCTTCAACATCCTCAGCAAGCAGCCACAGGCGTAGCGGCGCATATTGCACAGCAGCCAAATCAGCAGCTCCTGCGATCGCGTTGTTAGCGAGCGTTAAAATGTCAAGTTGGTGCTGCGCTGGCGGCTTGGAAACGCCACCGTGATCAACCAGGGAGGGACTACCTACAAACCGCCACCCGCCCCACCGCGGCGTCACACTCTATGCCTCTCAGCAAGATCAGCTGTCCGCTCTTGGCCGATTACTGCCTGTCGCGAAGGGCAACAAACGGCCAAAGGCGGACATCGGAAAGCGCCCCCTGTCGGCCAAAAGTAGACGCTTACCCGCTGATACCAAAAATGAGTATTACGGCGGGACGACGCTATCCGCGACGGCTCGAATCATGCTTCCATGATCTCTTTCCCAGGGAAGAAAAGTCATGTCAGAAGACGTAAAAATTGAAACTAGTGAACCGCTCGCACCCTGCTCCATTTTACCGACGTGCCAGCTCTCAATTAGGGGAATGCCGGAGGAAGCTCCGTGGAGGGAAGCTTTTCAGGATGTGATTTTGCAACTGATTGTTAACTGCGGTCGGGTTATGGATTTATCTCAACTGGATGGGGTAACAGTTGGCTTCGATTATGACGACGCTCTTGCCTCGGTAGATCTCGGGTACGAGTCGGCGATCGCTAAGGGTTATACAAATGCGGACGGACTGATCGGTGTTGGGAAAATGCTACGAGTACGTCGAAATCACACTGTAAAGGTACATGTGGTTTTAAACGCTAATGTACTTATGGACCTCGTTAATCATGACATCAAAACTGACGAGTTCTGGGCTGCAGCCAACATTCTCGCCCATGAACTTGCCCACGTTGAGGTTACAACTTGGTTTGAGTCCCACTCCCCCGGCGTAATGTTGGCAGAACACCAGGGTGATTGGGCTGTTGCAACCATGCGCGATGCCGCCCATACGATTTGGGAAGAATACGCTGCCTGCAGGTTAAGTGCGCGATTTAGCCAAGGCGAGACAGCAACATTGAGCTACGCCCAAGGCTTCGAAACATCATTATCGGGGGCGGTGGCAAGGGCTCGTGAAAGCATCAAAATGTTCCGCACTCATGGAAACTGCTCGCAGCTCTTGATAGAAACGTGTCGTGCCATCGCCATGCCCCTAAAAATGTCAGCGTATCTGATTGGGCATTTAGATGGTCTGGAGGAAGAACTGAATCTTGTGAAGCGCTGCCCTTCAACTAGCAAGAACGAAATGGAAGAACACTTCATCTCTCTACAGCAGGAATTGCGAACGGCGTGGGAAAATCGAACATCATGGAAGGGATTATCCGGGGTAGACGGGATTGTAGAGGTGATTCTTGATGCATTACTGACAGCTGGAGTGGAAGTGACTTTGAGCCAGGAATACCCAGGTTCATCCGTACACGCGCCCTTCACTGCCGAAACGATGCCGAATGGAGAGGCGGACATGGCAATCCTTCGAATGCGCCGTATGCTTGGATTAGACCCTGTCTAACGGCCTAGGGGGTGAACGCCGGGTGAATATGCGATGAATGAATGCTTTCGCTCTAGGCAGTCACTTCACCTTGGCGAGGTCAGTTGTATCGACTGCTATCGGCCAAAAGCGGCAAGTCATCATAGCCCCAATAAATGGGGACAGATCCATTTTCGAAAACAAATCCGTCCCCTTATGCCATATGTGCGCTAGCGGAATACTGAAAGTTGAATAGCCCCAGCCTTCGTAGGCGCACTCATCCTCTATGGCCTCTTTCCAGCTGATGCGCGGTAGCCCGCTTTTGGCCGATTTCCGCCCGAGGTATCGGGCAGAGAGCGGCTAATAGTGGTCGGTCATGAGTGGCTACTCATCTGCCAACAACTTCGATACGCTCAATTTGTGTTTAGGCCATGGCATGATCTACGTTTAAGTTGGCCGAGGGCAAGCCACATACTTATCGATAAGGGCGCATATGAGCAAAAAATCGACCGATTTACTCCCGCTATTGGACTACCTGAGGATTCATCGCGTAATCCGAAGCGTCCTGGACTCTGCTAACGCAGACACTGCTCACGCTTGCTGGTACTTCAGCCTGGCAGGCGCAGCGATACTGCGCATACACTACAAGAAAGAGGCTCATGCCTTGGCAGGTGCCATGTGCCTGATGAGCGATATGAGAGACTCAAGCGTCATGTGCTTCGCAAAAATTGAAAATAACGAAGTCCATAGCTCCGTCGATGCTTTTCATGCGATGGTCGCTTGTGACGGTTACCTCATTGACTTCATGACTCCGATTTTCCCCGAAACGGCCGCATCCTCGAATCATGCATTTTTGCCCCCGGCGAAATCTTTTCAACGAAAGATCGAGACGATGAAGCCTTCCCCGGCAGACCTCGTAAGGGATGGTGACTTCTTCTTCGATCCGAATATGGAGCTGACCGACAGCCTGTTGAGGAAAGTCGCGGAAAACCAATTTCTGACTGACGTAGTTCAGGGGTGCAGCGACTGGTACAGAAAGCCACCAAAAACCATTCCCTCAGTCCTCACCATACGTAACGAAAAGGGTCAGGTGAGCCATGTGAGGCTTAAAGATGCTTCGGTAATTGGAGCTTGGTGAACAGACTCCGAGCCTCTCAGAATCAGCCGTACCTCCCCCCTGGGCCTGCCAAATCAAATGCACCTATCTGTAAATGCGCCTTTCAAGCTTTGTTCGATCATCCCCCCCGCAAAAAGATTTTGAAATTGAGTCAAGCAATGAAAGCACTTGAGTTTCAATTTCGTAAAAATCTTTCTTCGGCATAAATTGAAGATTGAATCCAATCCCCTCCAAAGCTTTGATCATTTCCGCTTGGTGGTCTTTGTAGATAAAAGGCCCTTTACTAGCCTTATAAGATCTAAAGTTCGAACCAGAGATAACCTCATTGATCCGACCAACGAACTCAAAATACGAATTAGACAATGACATATCTCCCTTTCTTGAGTTGGAATAGATAAGGCCGTAGATTTTATGAGGATCAAATGATGACATAGAAAGTAAGTCCCTCTTCCTTACTTCCTCCACGAAGAAGCTCTGAAACAGAGAAAGGTGAGATATATGGTTTGTAAAATACGACGACTTGAGTGTAGACAAGTAACTCAACAGCGCCACAAAAATCGCACCAACAGTAGCAACAAGGACAATGAGATCTAACGTTGACTTAGCAATATTGAAAGCCGTGCTATAATGTTCATACAGGCTTATAAAACACTTATTGGTAAAGCAAAACGGTAATAGGTAAAGCTGATCTGCAAGAAAAATCGTCACAAATATAACAAAGGAAAGACCAAAACCGACACCTCCGATTGAGGCAAGCAACATAATCAAGCACTTAAAATAATAATGCTGACTTGAAAAAAAATCTCGCATACCTTTAGAGGGCCACGCTATCAATTTATAAAGACTTATCAATTACGTCCTCACTCGCAGGCTTGAGCCTTCTTAACTTATTCCTTAACTGCTTAGAAGTTATGTCGTAGACACGATCTAAAACTATCAGCCGCTCCATAACTCGATGAAATCTAGACTTGTACCAGTGGGTATGCTTTTTGGTGTCAAAATCTTTTTCTAAGCGTGCAACCATATCTTTAGCTCTATTAACATCACGTCTTGATGGCAAAGGCTTAATGGAATTAAGTCTATTTAGAAGCGTTTTATGTTGATTATGGCGAACCCTATGAAGTTTATTCACCCGCCCCATACAGCGATTATAATCATGCCTGTATCCGTGCGTAGTTCTATAGCTAGGCTCGGCTGCGAGAGACTCTAAGTTGCGAACCGCTGCTCTAATTCTACCTACCTCATCAGCAGGAAGTCGCGGAGTATTAAAACTTACTCTCAGCCCGTGGACGGTCAGTGGTTCAGTGGAGGTTCTAAATACTCGGGTCTTACCTTCATTGATAGGGAGGTCTTTGGCGGTCAACATATCACTAATAATTTTAAGCGCATACGTGAAGTCGGTATTTAGCGACTTTGATGAAACAGTTATATCATCTACCAATCTAGTGTAGGTGAAGCCTTTTCTGTTAAGTCGCTCAACAACATCTCCCTCAACATCATATAAGCACAAAGAAGCAATGTAACTTGAAGTCAAGCCCCCCCTGAACAAGATGAGAGTTATGGCAGCACAAGTCGGCAAGAACACTGGAGACTTCATCGTCATATTTAAGAAATCTGCTGAATATAGAGAAAACTATATCCTGATGGATGTTGTCAAAGAAACTCGAAACGTCAACTTTTAGCAGGCTTTTTGCACCGCAGTGCCTTCCAGCACAAGAAACATAGTCCTTGCTATCATAGGCGTCATTGTTTTTTTGGTTTGGCACTGAGCCATAAATATAGTGCGGCCATCTAATCACGTAATGGTTGGAAAAAATTGCAACATTTATTCGCTTTTGGATTTTTCTTAAGAATCGATGAGGGTTGTAAATGGGGCGACTTATTCCTCCCGCTTTTTTTACATGTTCTTTTTTGGTGTATCGCTCCTCATGGCTCAATGCCAATACAGAAGCAAGGAACTCATCAGTAACACGCAGAAGCTTGCATAAATTTTCGCGACTACTAATTGAGTTTTTCGAGATTTTTAGTGGGTTCGCAAGCACGATAGCCAATCCATTGGATATAAATGTGAGCCGTACCAACCCATAACATAGGGTAAAGAGAAAGATGTTGCGTTCATCGAAACCATCCGCTGAAAACCACCATCTTTCTCATGGTAGGCCCACCGTGAAGCACTCCAGCGGGACGCGGGGGTCGGAGACTGCCGGGGCCCTCTCCTCATCAGTTCAATGCCTACACATTGAACGCTCATTACTGAGCTAACCAGCGGATGTTATGTTTCGATTGCGGCAAATAGGCGATACGCCTACGCAACCCGAAAATACACTATTTTCTTCGGTAAGCAACAAATTTATGATCTCGAAAGGCCACCTACTAATATAGATGACAAACTCCGTTGCCGAACATCCATAGCGATACGCTATCGTTTAACCACTAGAGCGCCTACCGACCGCTTTTGGCCGTTTTCTGCCTGTCACGGCTGACTAGGTTGGCTGCAAAATCTCACTTCAGATGAAAGTCACTTTTCATCAAGCGCAGTCTCTCGGTTACAGCTATGGAATTTTGGGCGATCATGAGCCAACCATGAACGCCAAATAACCGGCCAAATTCGTTTCCGCAAGTAACTCACCACCCCTTGATTTCAGAGGCCTACAGAGCATTGATGAATGCAGCCTCGCGGAAACGAATACAGCTTAAGCTATTGAAATATAAGGACTAATCTTTGGACTTGAAAACCGTCGACTGTAACAGGTCCATGAGTTCGAATCCCATCGCCTCCGCCATATTTGATACGACAAAGCCCTGATTATTCAGGGCTTTGTCGTTTCTGGCTTTTGTCTAAGGATCATTTCCACATCTTTTCGACAGTTTCCGCAACTTGCTCAGCGGTTTATCAGATCCGCCCACAAATCAGTGCTGGGTATGCGACCGCTACAGCCGGCGCAAATTGCCTCACCTGCTGCGATAACGCGGCAGGTAAGGCGTCTACCAGCATTGCACGGTTCGCGGCGCCCCCGGACAGGCATAGATGTTGCCAAATGCGTCCTCTTCATAATCCCGGTCGAACAGGTTTTTCACTTCGATATGCAGAAGGTTGAAGCTGTTATTCGGGATGTTCATCAGCCGCGAGCCTGAGCGCAGCACGTTGTCCCTGGTCACCTCGGCATCGAAATACGCATAGCCACCTATTACCCGCCATTCAGGCGTCAGGCTGCCGGCAACGTTGACGTCGAATCCACGACTACGCCTACCTTGGGCGAATCGTCCTCGCGGTTCAGCAGGCGCTCCGTCAAGAGCAACCGCAGCGGGATGCCGCCTGAATCAGGCGCATCCGCAGCAGTGACGTAAGAGGTTCAAATGGCTTGACGCGATCGTCTGCGAGGAAGGCTTTCAGATCCAAGTGCTGGTGCGGTTTGGCTCATCATTGCGATGAACTCTTTAGCTCGCTCGAACCCCCACTCCATTGCACCGGTCATCGTTTCGCCCGGTCGGGAATCGAAACCCTCCTCCAGGAGCATGGTGCCGGCTTGCCCGTATACCCCCAGAAACAGCTGAACGTCGCCAGTTTTGGACGTGCGAACTTGCACGTTTACCAGCTTCCCGTCCGGGAGTATTTCATCCTTGTTTCGAAAATGGATCTCGGGATTGGCCCAACCCCAATAAACGCTTCCACGTGTGCGCATTTCTGATCTCCAATTTCGGTGATCGAGTATGCATCACATTACATTCCGCATCCTATGAACAAGATGAACTCATCAGCGCGAAAACTCTTACTGAGTGGGTTTTAAGAAATTATTGCTGGAAGACTCATCGATAAGTTCTTCGTCGATGGCTGGCACGTCTGGACACGTCAGGCTGTCTGCAAACGCGATCCAGGCTGCGTAGGAACACTTTTGCCTGCTCAGCGCATCCTCCCAAATTTTGCCGGTCATCTCATCTGACACGACCAGCATCATCAGATGATTTGTTGTGGCTTCCAGATCGATCAGATGTTGATGGGATTTGAAGCGAAAATCATCATAAGCCTTCATTAGGACACGCTAACCGATTAGGGCTGGCTCGGAATTACGAGCCGCTATTCCTATGAAATCAGTATGGCACTTACCCTATAGGTTAGATACGAAAGAGAAATCCCCCTCTCCTTCAAAGTCAGCCGTTATAGCGTCAAGGACGAGCTCGCCCATGGAAACGATAAAACTGATTCAGCCGGCCCCGGTTGTGCGCGATGAAAACGGGATGTACCAGCACTCCGACATGCTCGACATGCCCGACTTCGAAGCATCGGGACGCGGCGCGGGAAAAAGCAAAACTGGAAGCGCTTGAGAAAGGTGACGAGCCGCTCGCCGACCGGATCGGGGAATTCCAGTTTTGCGACATTCGCCCAAATGCGCGTCAGAGATCAGCGATGTGAGCGACGTCCGTTCCATAACTCAAAGCAGGCCCCTTGTAGAGTGCGGTCTGTAGAGGACAGGGCCGTAAGGTCATCTCTGAAGACCCGGTGCCAGATGTATGCGCAGTCGTGCCGCCACGCAGCCAAGGAAAGCAACCTGTTCGCCGATCATTGCGCCTCGAAGCGTTGTTCATCGAGGCGCAAATCACTTTCTGCCCTGCGGCATTTCAATCGATAAGTTCTTTGGCCGTGGCTGCCAGCTGACTGCCAACACGATCTTTCAGCGCTTCAATAAACCGGGTGATTTTCGCATCGACAAACTGCCGGGAGGTATAGACGGCGTACACGTTGCGCTCATAGGTATGGTAGTCAGGCAAAACCCGCATGAGCTTGCCGGAACGCAAATCGTCGATGGCCGTGAACCCGGCCAGCAAGCCAATCCCCGCCCCCTCTCGAATGGCATGCGCCATCGCATCCATATCGTTGACGCTGAAACTTGGCCCTGTCGGGACGAATGTCGCGTCCCCCGCTTTGCTCTTTAGCTGCCACTCATCCCGCACATAGTCCACGGTACTTAACAACAGACACTGGTGATCGCGCAGATCTTCAGGCGTCTGCGGGGCCGCATGCCGTGCCAGGTAATCTGGCGACGCCACCAGCACACAATGGCTGACACCGATCTTCTGGCTGACATACGCCGAATCGGGGAGCGCGCGGGCGATCAGAATCGAGACATCCAGTTGGTCTTCCAACAGGTTAGGCATGCGTTGCGAGAGCAATAAATCCACTGTCACTTCAGGAAATTGCTGGCGGTATTCCAGTACAGCCCCGGTGACCAGATGCCGAGCCAGTCCAGGGACGCAATGTACCCTCAGTGTTCCCCGAGGCTCCAGCGCGGCATTGCTGGCTTCGGCTTCGGCACTCTCCAGGTCAGCCAGAATTTTCGTGCAGCGCTCGTAGAACCGTCGCCCTGCATCGGTGACCGAGAGGCGTCGGGTCGAGCGCTGCAACAGGCGCGTATCGAGCACGTTTTCCAGCGCAGAGACCGCACGCGATACGTTACCGACCGTTGAATCCAGATGATTGGCCACGGCCGTGAAACTGCCCATCTCGACAACCTTTATGTACACCGACATGTTCGAAAGCTTATCCATCGCGACCTTCCTGTAGATCTGACGCTCACCCGTGATAAGGCGCACTTTTTCCGGATGCTACACGTTCGGCCTGAGGCTCGATATTACCTCTGGCGACAACAATCATTCCCTCTGGCCCGTCTAAATCGATGGGCGCTCCTTCCATAAACTTGGTTGCACAGGCCGCCTGAACAGGCGCCGGGTTTGATACGAATCTCCGACAACCAACTGAAGGGCACAATCATGAAGATTTCCTACGATCCGCTTTATCTTTTCATCGGGGGTGAATGGATCAGTGCCGACGGGCGCGATACTGCCGCCGTCGTTAACCCGGCTACCGGCCGGGAAATCGGGCGCGTCCCACTTGCCACCGCAGGCGATCTTGATCACGCCTTGGAAGTGACTCGCCTGAGCTTCGAGCAGTGGCGCCAGACCGTACCTGACCAACGCGCCAGGATCCTCAAGCGTGCCGCCGACCTGATCCTCGAACGTGCACCGCAGATTGCCGCGCAGATGACCCTGGAGGAAGGTAAACCGCTGGGTGAAAGCCTGGATGAAGTGACCCGCGCGGCAGAGTATTTCGAATGGTTCGCCGAAAGCGCACGGCGTATCGATGGCCGTGTGGTCCCGGCCAACCGGCCAGGCGTATTGCAACTGGTCAAACGCCAGGCTATCGGCCCAGTGGCCGCATTTACACCGTGGAATTTTCCGGCCATTACCCCGGCACGCAAGCTCTCGGCAGCGCTGGCCGCCGGTTGCAGCGTCATTCTCAAACCTGGTGAAGAAAGTCCCTCCACAGCGTTGGCCCTGGCGCGTGCACTCGACGATGCAGGATTGCCCAAGGGTGTGTTGCAAGTGGTCTTTGGCGTACCGGACCAAGTGTCCAGCCATCTGATCGCCTCGCCAGTCATTCGCAAAGTGACCTTCACCGGTTCGGTGCCCATCGGTCGTTTGCTGTCTGCGCGAGCTGCTGAAGGCGTCAAGCCCATCACCCTTGAACTGGGGGGGCACGGACCGGTGCTGGTGTTCGAGGATGCCGACATTGAAAAAGCCGCTATCGAAGGCGTCGCCAACCGCTTTCGCGGCACCGGGCAGGTGTGCATTTCATCCACTCGGTTTCTGATCCAGCGTGGCGCCTATCAAGCCTTCGTCGATCATTTTGTCGCGGCGACCGAAGCCCTGAGGATCGGTGACGGCCTGCATCCGGACACTCAGGTCGGCCCCCTGGCCAACCCAAGGCAATTGGCAAAAATGGAAGAACTGGTCGCCGATGCCGTCGAGAAAGGTGCACGGGTATTGGTCGGTGGTGAAGCCTTGTCAGGCGAAGGCTACTTCTTCCAACCCACGGTTCTGGCAGATGTGCCGATGAACGCCCGCGTCATGCACGAAGAACCCTTCGGCCCCATTGCCGTACTGATGCCGTTCGATGAACTGGCCGATGGGCTGCAGGAAGCCAACCGCCTGCCCTACGGACTCTCGGCCTACGCGTTCACCTCCAACGCGCGCACGGCCATTGATGTCGCTGACGGATTGGAGGCCGGGATGATCGGCATCAACCAATATCGCATCGTCGCAACCGAGCTCCCGTTCGGCGGCATGAAAGAAAGCGGTCACGGCTCCGAAGGCGGCATTGAAGGCATCGAGCACTATCTCACCCACAAATTCATCAGCCAGGTTTAAGGAACTCGCCCATGTCCAAGCTCGATTTCAGCAGCCCTCGCGAAGCAGCGCGCGCGTTCACGCCGAAGCTGTCGCAATTCGTCGACTCGACGCTTTATCCGCAGATCTGGAGTGACCCGGCGCTGTCCCCGCGCGACCGTAGCCTGATCACCGTGGCGGCCTTGATAGCCGGTGGTCACTCGGAAGAGTTGCCTGCCCACTTGCGACGGGCGGCTGGCAACGGAGTGACCCGCGACGAAATGGAAGCAGCGATCACGCACCTGGCTTTCTATGTGGGCTTGCCTGGCGCCATTACCGCATCGGCGATCGCCAACGCCACGTTCAGCGAAACGGAGAACAATTGAATGAAAGCCATCAACATCAAGCAGTTTGGTGCGCCAGACGTCCTGGAATTAGTAGAGGTCGCCAATCCTGAAGTCCGTCCTGACGACCTGCTGGTGCGTGTCTATGCCGCCGGAGTGAACCGTGCGGACCTGACTCACCGGACCGGTGGGTACGGCCATCCGAACTTCGGTGACTCCCTGATCATCGGCCTGGAAATCGCCGGCGAAGTGATCGGCAAAGGGAGCGCGGTTACAGGGTTCGAGGTGGGAGATCGAGTCATGGGCGTGGTCGGCGGCGGTGCCTACGCCGAGTTGGCCCGCATCGATTACCGCATGGCCATGCACATCCCCGCGCAGCTTGATTATGTACACGCGGCAGCCATTCCCGAGGTCTTCGTCACGGCCCATGAAGCAATGATGCATCTGGCTCGGCTCAAGGCTGGCGATTCAGTGTTGATTCACGCGGCTGCTGGCGGCGTCGGTTCTGCCGCTGTGCAGTTGGCTTACGCCACCGGCGCCACGGTGTATGCGACAACCGAAGGCAGCAAGTTGGCGCGTGTCGAGCATCTGGGGGCTGACGTGGCGATCGACTACAAGACGCAGGATTTCGCTGAAGTGATCGCCGACAAGACCCAGGATCGCGGCGTCGATGTGATCATCGACTTTATCGGAGAGCCCTACTTCGCCCGCAATATTGCATCCCTTGCACGGGGCGGTCGCTTGGTTCAGGTCGGGATTCTCGCCGGTGGCGGGAACGTCACGGTGGCGCTGGAGGACATCCTTTACCGCCACTTGCAAATCATCGGTACGGTCATGAAGTCGCGCACGCAACCGGAGAAGCACGACATGATCAAGCGTTTCCGCGAGCACTGGCTTGATCGCTTCGAGGGTGCCGGAAGCCTTGAGCCGGTTGTCGACAGCACGTTTGCGCTCTCAAGGGCTGCAGATGCTCACCGCCGGATGGAATCTTCCCGGAACGTCGGGAAAATCATTTTGACGATGCGACCTGAAGACTTGATTCAAATATGACCACAGGGGGGATATAGCTGAAAAACGGTGCCCTTGATGGGCACCTTCAACGGATGTGAGGAACACCTCTGAGCAGTGCGCACCTAATCGGCTGAAGAGGGATTGCGACGGCGAAAAGTCCGTATTCCAGGCGAACGCAGTGGCGCTCGAACAATCTCGGTCGGTGCCCAGGTGATGGTTATAGGCGACAGAGCCACTGCGATGGCGAACGCATTCAGTCCCCCTGTGCCGATAACATCAGAGCAGATAGCGCTTTTTTCGCCATTGAAGGTACACGCGGCAAGATTATCAAAGAGCATCCGAGTGCGAGTGCAATCGCAAACCCGATCCCGGTGGACGCGCCGGTAACGACGGCAACCTGATCAGCGAATTTACCTGACATAACTGACTCCTCAATCTCGGTTGTATGGCTCGACTGGAACCAAAGTGCGGCCATTTTGCGAGGAGTCAGGCGCGCAGCGGCACTGCCATAAATGAACATTGGCCGTTCATTTATGTGAGGCGTCAGCGAAGGGATGATCGTTTAGATTGAGGTCAGCTGATTAAAAGCATGACCCGCAATCGAGAATATTCCGGAACCGAAGGGTTCCAGAAAGGAGACCTTATGCCTCACAAAGAAGTAGCTCTGGCGGAACCGCGGCGCTGGCTGATGTTCGCCATATTGTTGGTCGGTGCATTCTTGCCGCCGCTGGATTTTTTTATCGTCAACGTAGCGCTGCCCTCGATTCAGCAATCGCTGGGCACAGCCTCCTCCGCTGAACAGTTGATCATCTCTTCGTATGCAGCCCTTTATGCCGTGACACTGATCACCGGTGGGCGCCTTGGGGACATCTTTGGTCGCATGAAAATGTTCTTCGTTGGCCTGATTGGTTTTGCTGTTGCCTCACTGATCTGCGGTGTCGCCGAGTCCCCCTGGGTGTTGATCGCCGGACGCTCGCTGCAAGGCGTGACGGCAGCCATCATGGCGCCTCAGGCACTCGCCTCAGTGCAGGCGATATTTCCGGAGTCCGAAAAGGCCTTGGCGCTGAGCCTGTATGGCGCGGTGTTTGGCTTGGCGTCGGTAATCGGCCAGGCGCTAGGCGGGATTCTGATTTCGCTCAATCTGATGAACCTGGGCTGGCGGGCGATATTTCTGGTGAATCTACCGATTGCGTTGCTGGTCATCCTGATCGCCATCCCTGTGGTCAAGGAAACCCGCGCCCTCCAGCCCAGCAAGCTGGATCTGGGAGGAACGCTGTTGTCGATGGTGACGCTTGCGGCGCTGATCGTTCCACTGATCGAGGGACGTGAAGCAGGCTGGCCGTTGTGGGCCTGGCTGTCGCTGGCGGCGGCACCACTGCTGGCCTGGCTGTTCTGGCGCTACGAATCCCGGTTGTATCAAGCGCAAGGCGCGCCGTTGCTGAGCCCTGCTGCACTGCGTGCGCCCGGGCTGGGTCGCGCATTGCTGGTCGCGCTGACCTTCTACGCGATCGGCGTGTTCTTCCTGTTGTTTTCCATTTATTTACAGGGAGCCCTGCATACGAGCCCACTCAGTGCAGGCCTGGTCTTTCTGCCATTCGGCGCTGGTTTCTTGCTGGGTCCGCTCGCCACCCATCAGTTCCGGCGTTTGCTGGGGTCTTATGTGAATCCCTTCGGAATGGCGCTCGAAGTGCTGGGTTTTGTGCTGTTGGCCTGGCTCGTGGCGCACACACCGACGGCCGTCACGCCCTCTGCGCTGTCCCTTGCCGTGATTCTCTTTCTGATCGGCTTCGGACAAGGACTGGCCCTTCCGACATTAATGCGCATGATCACGGGACGCGTGGCACCGGCGTATTCCGGCATGATTGCGGGCATCACCAGTTCCACCTTGCAAATCAGCACGTCGCTGAGCGTGGCGATCATCGGTGGCATCTTTTACACGCTTCTGGGCACGAACACGGATGCGGCGGCCGTCACCCACGCCTTCACCGTCGCCATACTGTGCATCGCGGCCTGTCTGGCGGCAGGCGCAGGACTGAGCCTGACCCTGGCACGTCAACCTGCTGCATAGCCCCAAACGGTGGCCATGCAGCCGGCAGCGTGAATCAACCGCCTGCCTGAGTGCCGATCATGACGGAGGCCAGGTCGGCAAGCGCGCGCAGACTGTCCATCTGGCGCATGTCCTGGTGGTAGCCCATCCAAATGTCGCGGCCTGGGGGTGGTTCATCCGAATCGATCAGTCGCAGCGCCGTCAACCTGTCGCCCAACGCGCGGGGCAATACCGCGACGCCCTGCCCCTGCGCGCACATTTGCGCCTGGACTGTGCGGCTGCTACTGGTAAACACGGTACGCGCCAGAGGGTAACGCTGCTGCAGCCACTGCGCATCGGGATAATGGGACTGAGCAACACTCATCGTGATCAGACCCAGCCCGTCGCCCTGTGGCTCAGGGTCAGCAGATCCAACGGCTGCGTATAACCCGTAGTTCAGGGAGATCAGCTTGCGATGCACGACATCGGGCTCGGTGAACGGGACGATTCGAAACGCGATGTCGGCGTCGCGGCGAGCCAGGTCAAACAATCGATGCCCGGCGATGACCTCGGGCACGATCAACGGATAGCGCCGGACCAGTTCAGTCAGCACCGGGGCCAGCACATAACAGGCGAACCAGTCCGCGCAGGAAACGCGCAACACACCTTCGGGCTGTGTGCTGTCCCCCGCCAGACGTCTTTCGATGGCCAACGCACTTTGCTCCATTTCCTGCGCGAGGCTGAGCAGCTTTTCTCCGCTTTCGGTCAGGACCAGACCCTGGTTGGTACGCAGGAAAACAGGCTGGCCACTGGACTGTTCCAACACCTGCAAGCGCCGCCCCACGGTCGGATGGCTGACCCCCAACAGCTTGGCGGCGGCGCCCAATGACCCGCTTCGGGCAATCGCGAGAAAGACCCGCACATCACTCCAGTCCATGCTCTGCCCCCGTACAAAAATGAACAGTGAGAGTGCAGCAATGGCAGTGCCGTAGCAATCCCGTGCCCGACATACTTGTCTGCATTCACCGTCGTCGAATACCAACCGGAGACTGCAAATGAAGATTGGTTTTATCGGAGTGGGAAGCATGGGCAGAGCGATCATTCCACTGCTCGTCCGCGCTGGCCATCACGTCTCTGCATGGAACCGCAATTACGCGGCGATCAAGGATCTTGAAGGCATCAGCGCTCTCGAATCCCCGGCCTCGGCGTTCCAGCAAGAGGTGGTCATCACTCTTCTGGCCGATGATGCCGCCGTCAGACAAGTGCTGCTCTCCAGCGCTGCTCTGGAAACTGCAGACAAAGCTTGCGTGCATGTCGTGATGTCGACCTTGTCGCCTTCGCTGATGTTGGAGTTGCAGCGCGAACATGACGCCGTCGGCATGCCATTGATCGCGGCACCGGTCTTCGGGGTGCCTGCCGTGGCGGCCAAGGGCGAGCTGAATATCCTGGCGGCCGGACCGCAGGCAGCGGCCTCGACCGTCCAACCGCTGTTCGACCTGCTCGGGAAAAACACCTGGTATCTGGGCGACCAACCTGAACAGGCCTGTATCGCGAAAATCGCCGGCAACATGATGATCACCCAAGCCATCCAGTCGCTGGGCGAAGCCAGCGGACTCGTTCAACGCCACGGACTGAGTCCTTCGATTTTCATCAATCTCATGACCCAGACCCTGTTCGCCTGCCCCAGTTATCAACGCTACGGGCGGAACATCGTCAGCAGCAATTTTGAACCGGGTTTCAAACTGTCGCTTGGCCTCAAGGATATAAATCTGGCGATCGATGCGGGTCGTCTCAAGGGGCTGGAACTGCCAGCGGCGGATGCCGTGCGATTGAAAATGACGTCGGCGGTAGCCCGGGGGGATGGCGACAAGGACTGGTCGGTTTTCGCTCAGCAGACGAATCATTGAGAAGCTCTTTCGAACACCTGCCACGAGGTCATTCATGGAAAACTCCGACATCGCGCGTCAACTCACAACATTCAGGAAAACCATCGACAATATCGACGCCGCCCTCATCCACCTGCTCGCGGAACGGTTTCGCTGTACCGATGAGGTGGGCCTGACCCCGGCGCCACTTATCGAAGCAATCAGACGAGCAGAACCGCATGAAATGGCCAACGATCGAGCAAATTCGCAGCTTTACCGATTTACCCTCCGGCTACAGTTGGGATTACCTGAAACGTGAGGAGATCAATGTCGCGACAGATTTTTTCCGCGCATGGTTTCCCTCCATTTCGGTGGGGTTGGGAAGCCCATTTCTGGACCCGCAGTTCTACGCAGACAACGTGGTGCTCGAAGACGATCCGGAGCCAAGAATAATCGCCATAGTCGTCCGCCAGAACGATGAGATTGTCGCTATCGCCACGTGGGAAAAAATTGACGGTGCTGACGTTATTTTCGGGAGGGTCGGCGCGGTAGCCAAACCGCATAGACAAGCCAGTCTGGCCGTTGCGGCCCAGGACCTGGGAGAAAAAATCGGCAGGTTCATCGGTGCGGGGCTGATCTATGGCATGGCAACAACCCGCACGCCGTATATGCAACAAGCACTGGAGCAAGCCGGTTACAAGGCCGTTGGGATAATGCCTGGCCTCGATCAGGAAGAAACAGCGCCCGGAATCGTGCGCAGGATTTACGAAGTCATCTACGTAAAACGCCTCGCCCCACACGCCGACTTTCTGATTCCTTCCGCTCATAACCTTACCCCTACAGTCGCGCGACTTTACGCAGAGATATTTCAAGGTGATGACGACACGAACTGACGAGCCAGGGAATCTGCTGGGGTTCGCGCTTATGCAGGTTCGCGACGACAGTTGACGGCTCTATTGACGGGGCTGCCCGGCTGGGTAACGCCAAGCGAACCGGTCGCGGCGCTGAACACCGCGACCGGGTAATCGAGCACCTTAGGCGAATGACGTCTCGTGCTCGCTTTCATGCACGTAAATCCACGAGATTCCCGACGGCGAGGCCGGGTCGAGGCGCATGGCCAATGCGTCGTACAAAGGTTTTATGGCGCCCTCCGATTGGGAAGCCACGCCGCGCGACCACGGAAAAAAGAGGTTGTACCATCGATACACCTCCGCTTCGACGAGCGCAGTTTTATCCGGGGTTTCGAGTAGTTGCTGGTGCTCAGGGCCAGGATCTGCGAGAACTCAAAACACTGCCCGCAACCACTCCAGCAAATCCATTTCCCAGGCTGCCGGGCCTGGGGCTACACAACGATACATAACCTCCCTTGGTACGACACATCCCGGGTACATGCCGATGCAAAAGTGTGGGCCATCGGAACCTGACGTTCCGACTCCCTCACTCACTCAGGCAGAGCAATTCATGATCAATCAAATCGACACTGTGCTGTACACCGGCAAGACCCGCACAACCGGCGGCCGCGATGGCGCTTCGCGCAGTTCGGACGGCAATCTGGACATCAAACTGTCACCACCCGGTTCGCACGGCAGCGGCACCAACCCGGAACAACTGCTGGCGGCAGGTTGGTCAGCCTGCTTCATCGGCGCTATGGGCAAAGCGGCCGTGTCACTGAAGCTCAAACTGCCGGTTGATGTGGCGGTAGAAACCGAAATCGATCTGGGCAAGACCGGCGATGCGTTTTTCCTGCGGGCCCGTTTGAATGTCAGCCTGCCGGGGCTGGAGCCTTCGGTCGCCCAGGCGCTGATGGAAGCCGCGCACCAGACTTGCCCCTACTCCAAGGCCACTCACGGCAATATCGATGTCACCCTGCGCCTGATCTGAAACAGGTCACGCCGGTTTCATCCTCAAACGCCCGAGGCAGTGCCTCGGGCGTTTTGTTTTTTCGCGAACGCGATTTCACATTTTTTTCACGAATCGCTTTGTCGCTGTAAAAAACCCTGACACAATTATTAGCAATGATTCTCAACTGCTCTTTATTTGCTATTTAAAATCAGGGAAATTTCATGTCGCGTCCTACCTCGCAACATCGTTTCAACCCGTCACGCAACCTTCTGTCCATGGCCATCTGCATGGCCGTCATGACGCCGGCGCTGGCCGATGAAACCCGCGAGACGCAGGACACCGCTCCACCCGCCACCCTCGAACTCGGCGCAACCGCCATCACTTCCACCCAACTGGGCAGCACCACCGAAGGCTCCGACTCCTATACCACCGGCACTATGGCCACCGCCACCAAACTGCCGTTGACCCTGCGCGAAACGCCGCAGGCCGTCACCGTGATCACCCGCCAGCGCATGGACGATCAGGCGATGACCAGCATCAATGACGTGGTCAACGCCACGCCGGGATTGTTCCTCAACTACTCCGACGGCCCCGGCCGGCAGTCCTACAAAGCCCGGGGTTTCGACATCGACAACCTGATGTACGACGGCATTCCGAGCGGCTACAACGGCGTGAAACTCGGCTCCCAGCCGAATCTGGCGATGTTTGATCGGGTCGAGGTCGTTCGGGGCGCGACCGGTCTGGTCACCGGTTCCGGCAACCCTTCGGCAGCGATCAACCTGGTCCGTAAACGGCCATTGGCCGAGCAGCGTGTCACCCTCACCGGCGCTGCCGGGACGTGGGACAACTATCGCGGCGAACTCGATGCTTCCAGCCCACTCAATGACAGCGGCACCCTGCGCGGCCGGGTGGTCACGTCCTATCGCGACGCCAACAGTTTTATCGATGACGTGGGCGAGCGACACAACCTGTTCTACGCCGTCACCGAAGCCGACCTGAGCGATGACACCACGCTGACCTTCGGTTTCTCCAACCAGAAAGACAAAACCAACTACTTCTGGGGCTCGTCGATGATCGGTCTCGACGGTCATCACCTCGATCTGCCGCGCTCCTACAACCCCGGCACCTATTGGGAGAACAAGGATCAGGAGATCAACACCGTCTTCGCCGAGATCCGGCAGCAACTGGCCAATGACTGGAAGCTGCAGGTCAATGCCAACTACTCCGAACAGGACGCGCTGTTCTCCGGTTCGTACCAGTCGCGCTGGGTCAACAACACCCTGGCCCGCACGGTTTACCAGTCAAGGGCCGATGAAAACCAGGCCGGTCTGGACGCCTTCTTCAGCGGCCCGTTCGAGGCCTTCGGACGTAGCCATGAATTGGTGGTCGGCGCCAGCAAACGCATCTACGACCTGACCACCCACAACTATTCGCCGTACGACACCAACTGGCCGATCAACGCCGGCAAGCCGGACTTCGTCCACACCAACAACACGCGTGAAGTCACGACTCAGGACGGCGTGTACCTGACCACCCGCCTGAGCCTGGCTGACCCGCTGAAGCTGATCCTCGGCGGACGTCTGGACTGGTACGACTACGACAACCGTGATGGCGACGGCGACTACAAGGTCACCCGCAACGTCACCCGTTATGCCGGCCTGATCTACGAACTGGACGACCATCACTCGATCTACGCCAGCTACAGCGACATCTTCACGCCGCAAAGCAACAAGGACACCTCCGGCAGCCCGGTCAAACCGATCGTGGGCAAGAACTACGAGGTCGGCATCAAGGGCGAATACCTGGGCGGCGCGCTGAATGCCAGCCTCGCCGTATTCCGGGTCGATCAGGAAAACCGCGCAGTGCAGGTGTTCGTGCCGAACTGCCCGCAGTCGTCCTGCTATGAAGCCTCCGGCGAAATTCGCAGCCAGGGTATCGACCTGGAACTGCAAGGCGCGCTCACCGACAACTGGCAGATCGGCGGCGGCTACACCTACGCCCGCACTCATACCATCAAGGACGAAGCGAATCCGCAGAACGTGAACAAGCAGTTCGACACTGACACGCCGGAACACCTGTTCAAACTGACCACCCGCTACGACTTCCAGGGCCCGCTGGAAAAACTGCGCGTGGGCGGCAACATTTCCTGGCAGAGCCGCATGTACAACGACATCGAACTGCTCGATGGCGGCAACTACCGCCTCAAGCAAGGTGCGTACGCCGTGACCGACCTGATGACCGGCTACCGGGTCAATGAGAACCTCGATCTGCAACTCAACGCCAACAACATCTTCGACCGCAAGTACTATTCCGCCATCGCCAATTCCGTCAGTTACGGCGGCGACAGCTACGGCACCCCGCGCAACATGATGTTGACGGCCAAGTACAGCTTCTGACTTGTTCTGGCGCAGGGACGCGCCAACCCCGCCAGGATTCCTCCCGCCACGCCCTACATACCAAAGCGTTAATTTCGAAAACCCATGTCTGGTTTTCAGCGGCTCTCCTTTGCCCAAAGATTGCCTTCGGCCAAGGCAGCAGCCCTTGCCGCCTGTGCGACTTAAACAACTCAATGGGTGTTCAAAATGACTGACGAGAAAAACGGGACCACGCGTCGTGGCTTGATCACGACCGGGGCCATGGCCGCAACCCTGGCGATGGCATTGCCGGCGCTGGCCACACAGCAGACACCGACTTCCGCGTCAGGGGTCAGCAAAAGCGCCGGCAACGGCAGTGGCTCGGGGATGTTCACCGTCAAGGATGGCACGCAAATTTTCTACAAGGACTGGGGTCAAGGGCAGCCGATCGTGTTCCACCACGGCTGGCCCCTTTCCAGTGATGACTGGGATGCGCAAATGTTGTTTTTCCTCGGCAAGGGCTTCCGCGTCATCGCCCATGACCGACGTGGCCATGGGCGATCTTCCCAGACGGCCAGTGGCAACGACATGGACACCTACGCCGCCGACGTTGCCGAGTTGATGGCACACCTGAACATCCGCAACGCCGTCCACATCGGCCACTCCACCGGCGGCGGTGAAGTGGCACGCTACGTGGCGCGTCATGGACGCGGGCGGGTGGCCAAGGCCGTGCTGATCGGTGCCGTGCCCCCCATCATGCTGCGCACCGCAAAAAATCCCGGTGGCCTCGCGATGGATGTGTTTGACGGATTGCGCAAAGCACTCGCGCAGAACCGCAGCCAGTTTTATCGTGACTTCCCGAGCGGGCCTTTCTACGGTTTCAATCGTCCCGGCGCCAAGGTGTCTGAAGCGATTGTCGAAAACTGGTGGCGTCAGGGCATGAACGGCGGGATCAAGGCGCAGTACGACTGCATCAGCGCGTTCTCCGAAACCGATTTCACCGATGACCTGAAAAACATCGAGGTGCCGACTCTGGTGTTGCACGGCGAAGATGACCAGATCGTGCCCATCGCGAATTCGGCCCATCTGTCCATCAAACTGCTCAAGCACGGCACGCTGAAAACCTATCCCGGCCAGCCCCATGGTATGTGCACCACGAACGGCGACACCATCAACGCAGACCTTCTGGCGTTTATCAATGCGTGATGTTCCGGGGCCGCGTCCTCACGACAAATCACGTACGACCCTCTAAAAAGAAAAGCTCCGACCCAGTCGGAGCTTTTTTATTGGGCGATTGACACAGCCATTGCCATTTCCTACCGGGCGATCGTCAACGTCTGATCGAGGGGCAACGCCTGGCGCAACCTGGGCACTACCTGCAACTCAAGCGGTGTGCCAAAAAACGCCTGGCAACGCGAACGCAGCCAACGTTGAGCACAATCGTTGTGCGCAGCCGCGCGCCAGACCATGGAAAGCTCCCGCGATGGCAGTAACAGAGGGGCCGGTTCGGCCCTGATATCCTCCACGGAGGCCATGGCCTTCGCCACATAATCCGGCACGATGACCAGCATGTCGCTTTGCGCCAACAGTCTTGGCAAGGCACTGAACTGCGGCACCGCCAGCACCACTTTGCGCCGACGCCCCAGCAGATCCAGGGCATGGTCGGTGTCATCCTTGACCTTGCCCATGGACGACACGATGGCATGCGGTCGCTCGCAGAACTCATCGAGTGCCAGCAGGCCCGGCCGCGTGTCCGAGCGCAAAAGCATCGGCCGGATCAATCGCAGACTTTTGCGTCGCGCGTTGGCTGGCAGATCGAGCGTAGGGCTGATCCCCAGAGCGATCTCGCCATTGAACAGCCGCTGCGCCATCTGCTGCTCATCGACCCGTAGCACCACCAATGCAATGTTCGGTGCCTCGATACGAAGCTGGCGTAACAGTCGAGGAAGAAGCGCGTATTCGACATCGTCGGACAGGCCAACCTGAAAGGTCGCTTCGCTGGTGCCCGGATCAAACGGCTGGCAACGGCTCAACGCCGCGACCACGCCATCCAGCGCCGGCGTCAGATTGGCGAAAATTTCCTCGGCCCGTGCAGTCGGCTCCATCACCCTCCCCGCGCGCACGAACAAGGGATCGTCGAAAAGCACGCGCAAACGCCCAAGCGCCGCACTGATGGTCGGTTGGCCGAGAAACAGCTTCTCGCCGACCCGGCTGACATTGCGCTCATGCATCAGCGTCTCGAAGACCACCAGCAGATGGATGTCGACACGACGGAGATCATTTCTGTTCATGAAGTTCACCACCCGGCACGCGGCCATTGAGATCGACGGAGAGCAGGTCAAGGTTAAGGGCGTGCCTGCCGGGCGTCTGTGGTACTTGGGGACAGCGAGATCATGCGTAAGGTGAGTGTTTTGATACTTGCGTATGAACTGTTTGAACCTGACAGCTGCATCGGGCTGCGAATAGACCGCTGCGATGGCCGTTTTTTCGGGTTTTTTGTCCTAGCTGACGGAGTGTTGCCCCTCTACGATGCTGAACCGTTTATCTGCTCCCCGCCCAAACCTGCGGCGTGACCGTGTCTTTGGTCGGGCATACACTCGAAAGAGCAAGCACCGGTACCCGGGCCGAGGGATAGGCATATTCTTGATGGGGCTTCGCCGATACCACGACAAGCTCCACCACGTCACAACCTCTTGGGAAAAAAGCAATGAACAACAATCCCATCAGCAATAACCCCAGCGAGCCAGTGGTATTCATCGTCGACGACGATGCAGCGCTGCGTGAATCCCTCGGCAGCCTGTTGCGCTCCATTGGCCTTAAAGTCGAACTGTTCGGTTCGGTCGCCGAGTTCATGAAACATCAACGTCCCGACACCGTCAGTTGTCTGGTACTCGACGTGCGCCTGCAAGGCAGCAGCGGGCTGGATTTCCAGAATGAACTGGCCGCTGCCGGCATCAACGTGCCGATCGTGTTCATCACCGGGCACGGCGATATCGCCATGACCGTGCGCGCCATGAAAGCCGGCGCGGTGGACTTCCTGACCAAACCGTTTCGCGAGCAGGACCTGATCGATGCTGTCTGCGCCGCACATTCGCGAGACAGGCAACGTCGCGAATCCGGGCGACATGCCGATGAACTGCGCGCGCGCCACGGGACGCTGACACCCCGTGAGCAGACGGTCATGGCGCTGGCAGCCTCAGGCCTGATGAACAAGCAGATCGCCGGGGAGATCGGCCTCAGCGAAATCACCGTGAAAATCCACCGAGGCCAGGCCATGCGCAAGATGGGCGCGCGCTCATTTGCCGATCTGGTGCGCATGGCCGAGGTCATCGCGGCGCAGCCTGTCAATCGGTGACCACATGAACCAGAACGGGACGGCTCAAGGGGCCGGGATGGCGCATGTTTGTGCCATCAGGCAAGGCATCGAAAGACTCGGCACAACTAACACTTAGGTATATCCCGTTCATACGTAGTCATACTTCGATTGACCCAATGCAGCGATGCCAGAGAATAAGTCTTCGAATAACATCTTTATTCAAATCAATATTAATCAATACAACGATTGGTGAATGACAGACAGTCGCCAACAACGGTCATGCCTGAAAAACAAGTTCAGACTTTTCAACCTCTTCATTAATACGCCCTTCATAGCATTTGCCTGTTTCATCGAGAGAACACGACCTGCCGTCCGATAGCAAAAATCTGGAAGAATAAATGTCTATCATCAAACGTCGCGCACAACTTCTTTGCTCAGACGCCTTCGCCTGGCTTGCCGCCATTGCAGTCGGCAGCATGATCTATATCACCAACGCTTACCTTGATCTGGACGTTGCGCCGACGTTGTTCTATATCACGCTGGTGTTCATGTCCGCGAACATCTTCCCGGTTCCGGTATTCCTGGCCGTTGCGCTGGGTTGCCTCACGCTCCTGACGGCCGACTTCCTGATCGACCAAGGCTATCGCGATCACAGGAGCATCGCCGGATTCGTCAGGTGCGTGATCGCGCTGACGACCATTTCCCTGTTGGCGCTGCGCAGTAAACGCGCCACTGAAACGTTGCGGCGCAAGGAAGCCTTCTTTCTCGGCGCACAGAAACTCAGCCACACCGGCAGCATCGGTTTCATCATCGATAAAAAGGTCAGCGTGTCCTTGTCCTGGTCGGAAGAATCCTCACGCATTTTCGAGTACCCACCGAACGTCACTCCGACTCTCGCCCTGGTCAAGTCACGCACCCATCCCGATGATCTACCGGTGATCGATCAGGTGCTGGACCAATTTGCGCGCCGCCAGGAGCTCATCGAAGCCGAGCATCGACTGGTCATGCCGGATGGTCGGATCAAGCATGTGCAGATGATCGCCAGCCCTTTGCCCAAGCATCGCGGGCGCACGCAATACGCCGGCGCGCTGATGGAAGTCACCGCCAGCAAACAGTCCGAAGAGGCGCTGTTTCACTCGCAAGCCACCCTCGCCCACGTCACACGCCTGACCTCCATGGGCGAACTGGCAGCCTCCATCGCCCACGAAATCAATCAGCCGCTGGCAGCGGTCATTACCAGCGGCGAATCCTGCAAACGCTGGATCAACCGTCCCGAGCCCAATCTGGAAGAAGCACGCCGTTCGCTGGACCGGATCATTCAAAACTCGGTCAGGGTCTCCGACGTCATCGCCTGTATCCGGGCCTTGTCGCGCCACAGCGAGGTGCAGCGCAATGTCGAAGTGTTTGACGAGATCGTCAGTGACTCGCTGACGCTGATGCAACACGACATCTGCTTTCACGAGGTTCGCCCGCACGCACAACTGGGCACTCGCGGCGCCCTGATCAAAGGCGATCGTGTGCAACTGCAGCAAGTCATCATCAATCTGATCATCAACGCCTGCCAGGCCATGGCCAACGTGCAAGAACGAGCCCGGACGCTACGGATCAACACCTCGATTTTGCACAACGAGGCTGTGCTTGAAATCGCCGATTCCGGCGTCGGCATTGCCGCAGACATCCTGCCTTCGCTGTTCGACCCGTTCTTCACGACCAAACCGACCGGCCTCGGAATGGGCCTCTCCATTTGCCGGTCGATCATTGAATTCCACGGCGGGCGCATCTGGGTCAACAGTACCGAGGGCGTCGGTACGCAGTTCGTATTTGCAATTCCGTTGGCGGCGCCCGAACACGATCAATGACCGTCATCCCCCCTGACGTCGCCGGCAGGCGATATGGAGATTCGCATTGTCTACTCAACGCACAAACCCCGACCCTGAATCCGAAAATCCGCTACGAGAACGAACCGTGGTTTTCGTGGCGTATCCGCAAATGGGCCTGCTGGATCTGACCGGTGCCCAGACCGTCTTATGGGCGGCAAGCTGCAGACTGGCGCAACTCGGCTTGCCCGGTTACGCCTTGCACACCGCAAGCCTGCATGGCGGGCCGGTGCAGACCGGCGAAGGCCTGGTGGTGCAAACCCGGCGGCTGGATGAGCTAAGCGGCGAGCCGATCAATACGCTGATCGTTCCGGGCTCGGCATCCATTCGCCAGGCCATGCTCGACAACGCGCCGCTGGTGGACTGGTTGCGCGTCACGTCAGCCACGGCCAGCCGTACAACGTCGGTATGCAGCGGCGCATTTTTCCTGGCTCAGGCGGGACTGCTCGACGGCCTGCGCGTGGCGACACACTGGCTGATGGCTGACACGTTCGAGCGGCTGTTTCCAAAGGTCGAACTGGATCGCGAAGCCATCTTCGTTCGCCAGGCATCGGTGTGGACTTCGGCCGGGGTCAGCGCGGGAATCGATCTTGCACTGGCACTGGTCGAGGCCGACAACGGCCGTGATGTGGCCATGCAGGTCGCCCGGCGCATGGTCGTTTACTACCGGCGCCCGGACAACCAGGAACAGTGGAGTCCGCTGTTGCACTCACAACATTCAATCGCGCTCGAGCGCTAGCTGGAGACGGTGGTCATGAACGCACCGCACAAACTGCTCCTGGTCAGTCACCCGCCCTGCGTCAGCCGCTACGGCACGCACACATCGCTATGCACCGCTGAGCGCGTGGAGATCATCGACGCGTTGACGCAGACTCTTGGCGCTACGCTGAATATTCTGGCGCGACTCAAACACAGCCAGCAGACATTGCGCACCGTCAGTTTCTTACCGGTGCAGACACTGTTGCGCAGGTTGCTGAATGCCAATACCCGATACGCCGACTTTCTCGTCACCGGCATCACGGATCTGGGTGGCCATGCCCAGCGTGACGCGCTATACCGCCTCAATGACGCGGCAGAACCGTTGTGTTTCGCCGACTGCCTGAAAGGCATTGATCGCGCCATACGCCGGCTCGGGGCCGCCGACGCCTTGTTCCGCGACTGTCGCGCCAGTGCAATTGCCAATAACGACTACGCCAGCCGACAATTTTTTGAAGCCTGCATTCGGCATAACGGTTACTTTCTTTCGTTAATCAACAACCACTTGTTTGCTGAACATTAATTAACTGTCGCAACTAACAAAAAAACCGACCAAACATACCCACGTATACTATTCCACAACTTTTGAAGGCGTATCTTGCAAGTATGGCGGGCGCTACAGCCACCCGCAAAGACGCAAGGTTTCCCCATGTTCAACTCAGCTATTATTTCAGTTGTCGATGATGACGAACTTGTTCTGGTTTCACTGGACAGCTTGTTGCGGTCTTGCGGTTATACAGTCAAGACGTTCACCAGCGCGTTTGCTTTTCTTGAATCAAGCGCGCCAGAGCAGACCGGGTGCCTGATCTCCGACATTCAGATGCCCGGCATGTGCGGGGTCGAAATGTACGAGGCGCTGGCGGCCAGGAAGATCCACATTCCGACTATCTTCATCACCGGCAAGCCGGGCCTGCCCCCTGAGTTCAGCAGCCGTGTGAAGACGCCCGAGGGCTATTTCTCCAAACCGTTCCATACCGACGCACTGCTGGCCTGCATCGAACAGGTGCTGATGCGCCGACGTTGAGCGGCCCCCTCGAACAAGGCGATGCAGAGCTGCCGCTGCCCGATCGATAAACCTCAAAGCAAAAAAAGGCCCCGCAAGCTCATCACTTGCGGGGCCTGACTTTTAGCGAGGCCGGCCAAATGCAGCCGGGCCGCCGACAGCCGATCAGTAATCCCAGAACGCTGCAATCCAGCGGAACGCGTCACCATCGACCGCTACTCGGCCCACCGAAGGGAACGGCAGGTGCGTGGCGACAAACCACTCACCGCTCGCCGCCGCCTCGCGCATCAGACGCACGCGCACACGCACCGATTCTTCAGGGTCATGCTCGAAGCCGTTGTGCCATTCCGGGTGTTCGAAGGCCACCGGAAACAAGGCATCGCCGGCAAAGGTCAGGCGCTCACCGCCGGAGTTGACGTAAACAATGCTGTGGCCCGGCGTATGCCCACCGGTCAGCTTCACCAGCACGCCCGGCGCCACCTCGTATTCATCGTCGAAAGTGCGCACCCGGCTGCGGTAATCGTTGATGAACTGATTGGCTGTCGCGCGCAGAACGTCAGGCACCGGCGCCGGCATCTCGGTCTGGGTGAAGTCCGGAGTTTCCCAGAACTCGACTTCTTTCGCTGAAACATGGATCCGCACATCCGGACGCAGCCGGCTCTTCACTTCGTCGACCAGCAGGCCGCCGACATGGTCCATGTGCATGTGCGTGATCACGATATCGGTCACCGCTGCCAGATCAATGCCGGCCGCTTCCAGCCGTTTCGGCAGCTGGCCGGCCCGGGGAAAGCCGGGAAACTGCCCGCCCAGTCCGGCGTCGACCAGGATGATCTGCTCGCCGCTGCGCACCACCAGCACGTTGAGTGCCCAGTCGAACGCGTCCGGCCCCAGAAACATGTCCTTGAACCAGGCGGCACGAGCCTGCGGGTCAGCATTGGTCGACATGGTCGAGGTCGGCAGCGGCAGAACGCCATCGCTGATCACCACCACGTCGATGTCGCCGACCTGCAGTGCGTAGCGCGAAGGCACCAGCTCCTGAGCCTGGCCGAAATTCGAGGTGAATGGCAGGCTGGTGGCTGAGTGGGTTTGTTGGGAGTGATTCAGATAGGTAGACATGGTCGCTTTCCTGTTGGCTGAGTCGAAATTGCTCGGAGCAATGCCGCAAGAGCGGCATAAAGCTCCTTGATAGCGAGTGTGCATCGCGACCCTGACGACCAATACCATACGCGGGTATAGGGATTGCGCCGGATCGAGCGAGTACGGCCGGCGCTGAAGTGGCTGCGTCCCATACCAATGTATATTCGCGCTGGCGCCCGCAAACGCGGACACTAGGGCACACCGGATCGTCGAAAACTGGCGGTCACCAAGCCCTCAAAGCCGTCATGAACTCAATTTTTCATCACCCCGACCCACTCACCTGTCTGCTCGCGCAGCCGCGCACGCTGGTGTTCCTGGCCTATCCGCAAATGGGCTTGCTGGACCTGACCGGCGCACAGACCGTGTTCTGGGCAGCGTCCAAAGCCAGGGCCGAACGCGGCCTGCCTGGCTACGCGATGCACACCGCAAGCCTCGCCGGCGGATTGATCGCCACCGCCGAAGGGCTGGCGGTCAACACCATCCCACTGAACACCTTTGACGAAACCGCGATAGATACCCTGATCGTGCCCGGTGCACCGAACATCCGGCAGGCCATGCTCGACAACGTTGCGCTGGTGGACTGGTTGCGCGCGGCGTCGGTTAAGGCGGGACGCACCGCTTCGGTGTGCAGCGGCACCTTTCTGCTGGCCCAGGCCGGGCTGCTGGAAGGGTTGCGCGCGACCACCCACTGGGGGATGTGCGACATGCTCAAGGGTGGTTTTCCCAGTGTCGATGTCGACCTTGATGCGATCTACATCCAGCAAGGCAAGGTCTGGACTTCCGCCGGGGTCACCACCGGAATCGACATGGCGCTGGCACTGGTCGAAGCCGATTGCGGCAGGGCCATAGCTCTACAGGTCGCGCGGGAGCTGGTGGTTTTTCTCAAGCGGCCCGGCGGTCAGGCGCAGTTCAGCCAGTTGCTGCAATCACAGATCGACGACCGCGGCAGCTTCGACGAACTGCACCTGTGGATCAGCGAAAACCTCGGCGACACGGGCCTGAACGTCGAAACCCTGGCCCGACAGGCACAGATGAGCCCGCGCAATTTCGCTCGGGTCTACAAACGCAAGACCGGTCGCACACCGGCGAAGGCGCTTGAGCTGTTTCGCCTGGAAGCGGCGCGACGGATGCTCGAAGACTCCCAGCGCAACATCGACCAGATCGCGCAGTTGTGCGGGTTCGGCGACGAAGAACGCATGCGCGACACCTTCTACCGTCATCTCTCGGTCTCGCCTCGGGAATACCGCAGCCGATTCTCGCGCTGACGCCACACACCGCAAGGGCATCGGGCTCGCAGGCGTTCAAATACTGTCGCTATACACACGTATAAGTACGCCGCCGGATCGAGCGGCGTATCGTGCGGCAATGGCGGGCGTCCTCGACGGGCTACCCGAGATCAGCCCTGGTAAAGCAATGTCCCACACCGCTGTTGTTTCGGTTGTCGATGATGATGAATCCGTGCGCATGGCGCTGGACAGCCTGTTGCGCTCTCACGGCTACAGCGTGCGGCTGTACCCGAACGCCGAGGCTTTTCTGGCGATGACCGCACCGCCCCGCCCCGGCTGCATTATCTCGGATATCCAGATGCCCGGACTGTCCGGCATCCAGATGTACGACGCACTGTGCGCCCGAGGCCTGCGCATCCCGATCATTTTCATCACTGGCTACCAGGGCCCACCGCCAAAGGTCAACGCAGCATTTCCCGAGCCGCTCGCCTACTTCCCAAAACCCTTTCCCTGCGGCGAACTCATCACCTGCATCGAAAGCGCGTTCAATCGCACCGTTTGAATGCCCTCTTCCTATACCTGTGTATACCCGCCTCACACCTAAGCATGTCGGCGCTGACCCTATGTAGAAGTGTTCCGCCGCGCCTTCCTCGATAGCATTTTCTCCAGCGAATCGAACCGGTTCTGCGGTTGCTCACAACAACCTGCTTCGTGCAGACCGGGAGACGGTCACGCGTGAACAGTCAAGTCGTTCAACGATCAGAATTTCTCAGGAGTCATCCGATGAAACAGCACATTTTAGTGATAGGCGCAGGATTTGGTGGAGTCTGGAGCGCCTTGAGCGCCGCACGACTGCTGGACCAGCATGATCGTAACGACGTGCAGATCACCGTCCTCGCGCCCCAGGCAGAACTGCGTATCCGCCCACGCTTCTACGAGCCGGACGTCCACAACATGAAGGCGCCGCTGGGTGAACTGTTCGATGCGGTCGGCGTGAGATTCGTCAAAGGCATCGCCGACAACATCGACACCCAAAGCAAGCAGGTGACCTACAGCGATGCCTTCGGCGCGCAAGGCAAGCTGAACTATGACCGGCTGGTATTGGCCGCCGGCAGTCGCGTGATTCGCCCACCGCTCAAAGGCATGATCGAACACGCTTTCGATGTCGACCAGATAGAAGAAGCCGCCCGCCTCGAAGCCCATATCAAATCCTTGAAGAACCAGCCGTCGAGCGCTGCGCGAAATACCGTGGTGGTCGCCGGTGGTGGTTTTACCGGGATCGAAACCGCCACCGAAATGCCCGCCCGCCTGCGTGCCGCTCTGGGTGACGATGCGCCGATCAGAGTCATCGTAGTGGATCGTTCGCCGCAAATCGCCGCGACGTTGGGTGAAGGCATTCGCCCTTCCATCGTGGAAGCTTCCAGGGAGCTGGGCATCGAATGGATAGTCGACGCCTCGGTCGCCTCGGTCGATGCCGGCGGCGTGACCCTGGCCGACGGCCAACGTATCGAATCCAGCACCGTCGTCTGGACCGTTGGTTTCCGCGCCAGCCCGCTCACCGAACAGGTGCCGGGCAGCCGTGATCCGCAAGGGCGCCTGCACGTCGACGGCCACTTGAAAGTGCTGGGGCATGTGGATGTCTTCGCTGCCGGCGACGTCGCTTATGCCGCCACGGATGATCTCGGAAACTACGCCGCGATGTCCTGCCAGCATGCGATCAGCCTGGGCCGTTATGCCGGCAACAATGTGGCGGCTGACCTGATCGGTGTCGCGCCGATGACCTACAGCCAGCCCAAGTACGTGACCTGCCTTGACCTCGGCGCCTGGGGCGCCGTGTTCACCGAGGGCTGGGACCGTCAATTGAAACTGGTCGGGCAAGAAGCCAAAGACCTCAAGACTCAGATCAATACCGTTTGGATCTACCCGCCGGCCGCCGATCGTGCAACCGCACTGGCCGCTGCCGACCCGTTGATTCCGGTGGCCTGATCCCGCGACGCTTGACCCTTCTCTACTGCTGCGCGCATTCCCAGGCGCCCGCCACGGTTTTTTTGGCGGGCGCTTTTTTTCTGCTCACGGAAGCAGAACGGAATCGGCCGGCAAGACAAACTGCACGACGGCACCGCACGGCTGATTGGCCTCGATCCACAATTGACCGCCATGGGTCTCGATGATCGAACGGCAGATCGACAGCCCCATGCCCAGCCCCGTGGGTTTGGTGGTGTAGAACGGCGTAAACAGCTGCCCGATCGAATGCGCGCCGAACCCCGGCCCCGAATCGCTGATACACACCCACACCTGCCCCGCTTCATTGGTTTGCGTGCGGATGCGCAGCTCCCCTTTGACGACACCTGCACCGCTCATGGCTTCCAGTGCGTTCATCACCAGATTGAGCACCACTTGCTGCAGCTCGACCCGGTCGCCATCGACCCGTGGCAAACCGGCCACCATCTGCGCCTCGACCGAAACCCCGGCCTTCTGCGCCTGGCTCCGGGTGATCTCGATGACTTCGCCAATCACCTCATTGAGGTTGACCGGCTCCTTTGGCTGAGGGGCCTTGCGAATCAGCCCGCGAATACGATCCAGCACCTCACTGCCCCGATGGGCATCCCTGACGATCCGCTCCAGGCACAGGCGGGTTTCTTCGAGGTTCGGTGGCGCCGCACCCGACCAGCGCAGCGCTGCCTGGGCGCTGGCGAGTGTCGAGGCCAGCGGCTGGCTGACTTCATGGGCAATCGAGGCCGCGAGTTGCCCCATGGTCGCGACGCGGCAGGCATGGGCCAGCTCAGCCTGTATCTCGCGATAACGCTGCTCGCTTTCGCGGCTTTTGACCTCGCGCTCGGCGACATCGCGGTACAGGCGTGCATTGACCAGCGAGATCGCCGCCTGTGAGGCGATCAGCCTCAGCGAGGCGATCCGTGAGGGGCTGAACACCCGCGAAGTCAGGTTGTTTTCCAGATACAGCACGCCGATCAGTTTCGCCTGATTGAGCAACGGCAGGCAGAGTACCGAGCGCACACGATGCTGGCGAACATACGGGTCGGCCGCGAACGATGGTTCGGCCAAGGCATCAGCCAGTACCAGGTTTTCCTGAGTGCGCAGCACCTGGTTCAGGACCGACTCCGGCAACAGCCTCGCAGCCACCGGCGCATCGCGCAGATCCAGTTGCGTCGCGTCGTCACGAGTGATCGCCTCGGCGACGATCCGCTGCTCGCCCTGCTCCGTCAGGATCAGCACGCCACGCTGCGCGCCGGCCTGTTCGATTGCGGTGCGCATGATCATGTCGATCAGCTTTTCGAGGACGATTTCACTGGAGGCCGCTTGCGACACCTTTAACACGGTCGCAAGGTCCAGGTGCTCCACCGGCGTGGCGATGGTACTGGTGGGACCGGGCAGCGGTTTTTCGACCCGCAGGAACGTGTGCTCGGCCTCCAGTTGTCGCACTTTGCCCTCGGCGCCCCAGCGCTGATAGCCGTAGCGCGCATCCTGAAGATAGACCCGGGCAATCTTGTGCAGCCCGCGGTTTTCATAGAAACGCGCGGCGAGCTCGTTGGCCAGCGCTTCGATATGCAGGAAGCCGCTGCGCTGAGCTGATTCGATTGCGTGTTCGAAGCAATGCTCGGCCTCTGGCAGCCGGCCCTCCAGACGGGCAATTTCACCCGCCAGCAATGCGGCGTGGCTGGCGAAATTGTCCGGGCAGAGTTCGGCCCAGACCTGCAATTGCCGGTGTTGCGCGGTGATGACGTCGAGTTGCGCCTGCCGTTCACCAGCGGGCCTGGTGCTGCACAGGGCAGCGAGGGTCAAGGCCTGGTAGAAGCAATATTCGGCTTCCTCAAGAAACGAGTGCGATGACCTGAGCAATTGTCGAGCGGCGGCGCCGGCCTCTGCCGCTGCTTCGTAGTGGCCGGCGAAATAACAGGCCTGCAAGGTGCGAATCCAGTGCCAGCAAATGGCAACCAATGAGGTCTGGTGATCCTCGCAGTGGCGCTCGGCAAATGCGCCCGGGCCGATGCTGCCGAAAGTTGGCGTCTGGCCCCGGAGCATCCGGATAAACGCCAACTGCGTTTCGATGAAGTCGATGACCACGCCGAACCCGATTTTTCTGGCGTAAGCCAACCCGCGCTCGGCCTCCTCATGCAATTCGGCCAGGGGTTCGCCGGTGGCCAACAGGTTGGAGACCCGGCTGTTGCCGGTGAACGCGGCAATCGGCAGATCACCAGTGCGGTTCGCCACTTCAAATATACGGGCCAAAGGCTCAAGGCAGGTTCGTATCGGTTGAGCCCAGCGTTTGGCAAACAACCAGAACGCCAGTTGCGTACGTGCCTGATAGCGTTCCAGATCGCGCCGTTCGACCAGTCGACAGCCCAGCTCGGCGAACGCCACGCCGGCCGGATAGTCCGCGAACCGCCGCCCGGCGATCCGCGATACGTTGGCATAGGCCACGCACGAAGCATCGCTGTTGCCGTATTCAATGCTCAGATTGATCGCCCGGCACATGGCCAGGCCCGGAAGATTGCCGTCCATATGGACCGCTGCAACGATCAGCTTGGTCAGGGCTTCAAGAGTGGCAAGCGCGGTTTCATCCACCATGGGCGGCAGATCGATCAATGCTTCGATAGGACGCTCGCCGAGCCTTTGCCCGATCTGCCGGTATTCGTCACGCACCTCGTCGTCATCGGGATGAGGCGACCACTCGATCCCCAGATAACGCAGGAAAGCCAGGCAGACCGTCACCGCGTTGTCGCTCTGATTCAGAACCAGGTAGAGATCCGCTTGCAGGCAGGCGACCCGGGTGCGTTCGATCAGCGTCAGCGCACGGCGTGACAATTGCCGCAGACGCGCTTCGGCGCTCCCCAACTGGCGGGTAAGGAATTCGCAAAAGGCCCGGCCGGACTCCAGCGCAAACATCAACTCACGCTGATGTTCCCAGCCGCCCTCGCCCAGCAGCGCTGCGCCCTGGGCGAAGTACGTCAGCGCCGAAGCATAGGCCGTTGACGCTCTGGCCCGTTCGCCCGCCAGCAGGTTCAATTGCGACAGGTGTTCGCGCTCCTGTTGTCGATTCATCAGCGCGGCACCTCGATTGAGTTGGCCGACCATCTCGAAAATCTTTTCTGCATGCTTGTCTGCCGGCGTCTTCTCCACCAGCGAACGTCCGATCCGCAGGTGATGCTGCGCACGGGCAGCCTCATCAATCAGCAGATACGCCGCTTCCTGGACCCGATCGTGAACAAACCCATAAGTGCTGTCCTGACGCGTGATCAATTCATGACGAACCGCCGGCCACAACACCCCGTGAACCTGTGCGACAGGCAAGTCCAGAACGGTAGACAGGGAGGCGACATCGGCGAGGTTGCCCAGGCACGCCAGTTGCTGCAACGCCTGCTGCGTTTCAGCGGGCAGCCGTGCCATCTTGTCGAGCATCAGGTCGACCACATTGTCGGTGTAGCCCCTGGTGTGTATGCGCTGTGCGTCCCAGACCCATTGCCGGCGGTCATGATCGAAAGTCAGCAGATCCTGTTCGACCAGGGTTTGCAGGAACTGAATGACGAAGAAAGGATTGCCCTGCGTCTTGTCCAGAATCAGCTGCGCGAGCGGCGCGATGTACGACGGCTCGGAGCGCGATGACTCGGCGATCAACTGCTCGATGTGCGATCGGGCCAGCGGCAACAGGGTGATCTGATGTACCCGCCCCCCAGCCGCTTTGATGGCGCTCAACCGGGTGGTCAACGGATGCGAGGCATCCACCTCATTGCTGCGGTAAGCGCCGATCAGCATCAAGTGCTGCAAGTGGGAATGCGTCAGCAGTTCCTCCAGCCAATTGAGTGTCGCGACATCCAGCCATTGCAAATCATCCAGAAACAGCACAAGTGGATGTTCGGCGCGGGCAAACACGCCGATAAACCGTCGCAATACCTGCAAGAACCGGCGTTGCGCCTGTGGCGGCTCCAGGTCTGCTACCGGCGGCGTATCGCCGATGATCAGTTTCAGCTCCGGAATCAGGTCGCTCACCAGCCGCGCCTCGGCGCCCAGCGCTTGCCGCAGCGCGTTGCGCCACTCGGCCATTTGCGAATCGCTCTGGCCCAGAAGCGTGCGCACCAGCCCTTGGAACGCTTGGGCCAGAGTCGAATAAGGTACGTCGCGTTTGTACTGGTCGAACTTTCCGCTGGCAAACAACCCGCGCACCGGCACCAGGGTTTGATGCAGCTCGTGGACCACCGAGGATTTACCGATGCCCGAATAGCCGCAAACCAGCACCAGCTCCGGTCGGTGGCTGACGGCAATCCGTTCGAACGCGGCAATCAGCGTCTGGACTTCGGGCTCTCGGCCGTAGAGCTTTTCGGGGATCAGCAAACGGTCGCACGTCCCCTGCTCGTCCAGCGCAAACTCGTCCATATTCTGCAGGTGCCAGCCTGCCAGACAATGGCGCAGATCCTGCTCGACGCCAAGCGCAGACTGATAGCGCTCCTCGGCGGTCTTGGCCAGCAGCTTCATGACGATTCGCGACAGCATCTCGGGCACCGTCGCCACGCGCGCACTCGGCGACATCGGCGTACGCGCGATATGGCAATGCAGCCATTCCATCGGATCGGCAGCGCTGAACGGCAGCGACCCGGTGAGCATTTGATAGAGCGTGACGCCGAAGGCATAGAGGTCGCTGCGCGAATCCACCAAGCGGTTCATCCGGCCCGTCTGTTCCGGGGCCATATAGGCCAGGGTCCCGGACAATGTTTCTGGCGGTTCCGCGGGCTGCCGTTCCCGGGGCAGACGCGATGCGAGGCCGAAACCGGTGAGTCGGGCGTGCCCATCGGGGCAGTTCACCAGAAGGTGAGCGGGCTTGATGTCTTTGTGAATCAGGCCACGTCGATGCAACTTGCCCAGTGCAACCGCCACGCTGATGGCCAGCGGCAGAAACGTCGCAACGTCCAGGGGTGCCTTCAGCAAACGGGCCAGCGGCACGCCGCCCGGGTCTTCGAGCACCAGCTGCAGGCGGCCCTCGTCATGCAACAACTCAAGGGGACGGGCCGCCCAGTCGCTCTCCAACTGGTCTTTCAGGGAAAACTCATGGGCAAGCCGCTCGACGCTGGCGCCCGAAGGTTGCTCCGTAGCGAGCGAGGCGATCAGGACATCAACCTCATGACCGCCAGAAGCACGTCTGCCCCGCAGGAGAATGCGTTCTGCGTCGTCCCACAGCATCTGCATGCCTTCATTCATCGCCGTCGCAGCCGTTGGTAATCGCTGGATCATGGGGCACCGTTACCTGTATGCCGTTTGGCACCCTTTGCTAACCGTAGCTGAGGGAAAGGCAGGGAGAAAAACCAACGAAAATCTTTGCAGTAAAACCGACGCGCGGCAATCAAACGAAGGTGTTAAGGGAATGGACCACGGCCGGCGCGACAAACCTGACCCACCGGCAACGCAGCGACAGTAAACGGCAATCTAGCGCTGACTCGATGGCTGCGCCGCCAGAATCTCTTCCAGAAAATCGATGAACACATTGATACGACTGGAGCCCCGATGATTGGGCAGGTACAACGCATTGATGCAGCAGCTCGCATTACCCGGGTTGACTTCATACCCTGCCAGCAGCCGCGTCAACCGACCCGCCTCGACATCGGCGCGCACCAGCCAGTCGGCCAGCAGGGTCACCCCGCGCCCCGCCACCGCCGCTTCGCGCAGGATGTCGGCGTTGTTGCTTTGCAGGCGGCCGTGCACATTGAGCTGGATGGTTTCCTCGTCGCCCTGGAATGTCCAGTGCTGGTGCGAACCACCGTAGTCGAAGCGCAGGCATTGATGCTCAAGCAAATCGCGCGGATGCAAAGGCGCAGCGTGATGAGTCAGGTAATCCGGACTCGCCACCACCCAGCGCTGGAAGCCGCCCACGCGCTTGCTGACGATATCGTCACTGACCACCGACGATCCCAGTCGCACCGAGACATCGATCTGCTCGCTCAGCAGATCGCTGACCTGATCGCTCAACGACACACTGACTTCCAGCCCCGGATGGCGGTCGAGCAAAACCCCCAGTTGCGGTGCAATGATCTGGCGACCGAACTCGACCGGCACGCTGATGCGCAGCCGGCCCTGCGCCTCGCTGCCACGGTCGGCGACAACCGCGTCGGCCTCGTCGATGGCATCGAGAATGGCCACCGCTTTCTCGAAATAGGTTTGGCCGGCGACCGTCACGCTGGTGTTGCGTGTCGTGCGATTGAGCAGGCTGGCGCCCAGCTCGTTTTCCAGCCCCGCCACCTGGCGTGTCACCGAAGAGGTGGAGATGCCGAGTTTGCGCGCCGCCGAGGAATAACCACCGCAACGGACGGTTTCAACGAACATCTTCAGTGCCAGCAACTTGTCCATAAGTGGAGCCCGATCGAAAGGAAACGGTGATGATTGTGCATCACCGTTCGCCAATCGTCTTGTAAGACCGTGCTTGATCGGACTCACCGGTGTCTGAGGCTCAGGCATCGGTCTTGCGGCTCAGAAACATCGCCAGGGCCAGCGCCGGGAGCAACGCCACGGTCACGGCGGACAGGTTCCAGCCGAAATGCTCGTAGAGCGGACTTGCGACCAGCGACCCCAGCGCGCCGCCGACGAAGATGCTGGTCATGTACACGGCATTCAGGCGGGCCCGGCTGTGCGGATCGATGGCGTACACCTCGCGCTGACCCAGAACCATGTTCAGTTGCACGGCGAAGTCCAGCAGCACCGCGCAAACCACCAGCCAGACATAACTGCTACCCGGCAGCGCGGCGATCAGCAAGGAGGCTGGCGCCAACAACAGTGCAACGAGCGTCCCGCGCCGACCGTGCCCGGCATCGGCCAACCGCCCGGCAATCGGCGCTGCAACCGCGCCGACGGCGCCGACCAGTGCAAAAATCGCCACCTGTGCCTGACTGAAACCGTGGTGTCGCATCAGCTCGATCGGTGCGAGGGTCCAGAACAGACTGAAGCTGGCGAACAGCAAGCCCTGATACAGCGAACGCTGACGCAGGACCGCGTGCCGACGGGCCAGCGCAAACACCGAACCGATCAGCGCCACATACGTCGCCTGATGAGTCGGGACGCGGCGCGGCAAGGCAATCGCCGTGACCAGGGCGATGACGGCCATCAGCGCCGCTGCGCTGAAAAACACCCCGCGCCAGCCGAACACTTCCACCAACAGACTCGACAGTGGCCGCGACAGCAGAATGCCCAGCAACAGGCCGCTCATGATGTTGCCCACCACCCGCCCGCGGCTCGCCTCGGGCGCCAGATGCGCGGCCAGCGGCACCAGGATCTGTACCGCCACCGAAGTGAGGCCGATCAGCAACGACAGGACAAGGAACATCGACGGCGAATGCGTCAGACCGGCGCACAACAGCGTCACACTCGCCGCGAGGGTGAAGCCCACCACCAACCGACGGTTTTCCATCAGATCGGCCAGCGGCACCAGCAACAGCAGGCCCAATGCATAACCGAACTGCGTGAGTGAAACGATCAGACTGGCATTGGCACTGGACAGGCCGATTTGCGGCGCGATCAGTTCGACGATCGGCTGAGCGTAATAAAGGTTGGCCACGACCGCGCCGCAGCAGAATGCCAGGAACGCGACCATCAGGCCGGAAAGAGAAGCGGATTGTTCGGCCTTGGCCGCCGCTGCCGGATTGCCCGTAAGCATGATGACACCTCGATGAGTTTGGAAAGTGACGCCAAGGCTAGGGGCTGCGCCGGCCTTCGAGTATCCATCTGCCGGGCAATTGAGTGATGCGCCAAGTGCAACGATTCCCGGGCGTTGCACTTGGCGCAACGTGCTATTGCGCGGTCTGGCAATACTCGGACGGATGCACCTTCTCTACCCTTGGGCACTTGGCGCAGGGCTTTGCATCGGCGCCCTTTCCCGCTCTTTCAAGGAGTTGTCGAGATGCCGAATCCGTCCTTCACGCCCACCGCGTGCCTCTTGGGCAAATGCTCATGAACGGCCACTTCATGAGATCCAGAGCGCTGTGGATCAGCGCGGCAGCCCTCGCGTCGATCGGTGCAATCGCGGCCCTGGCGCTGATGTGGCGTCCGGCAATCGCGCCGGTCGAGCGTCCGCAAACCTTCGACTCCGCCCAACTGCAACGCGGCGCGCGCGTCGTCGAGGCGGGCGATTGTGCGGTGTGTCATACGCGGCCCGGCGGCCAATACCTGGCCGGCGGACTGCCGCTGGTGACACCGTTCGGTACCCTCTACAGCACCAACATCACCCCGGATCCACAGACCGGCATCGGCCAGTGGTCGTTGCCGGCCTTTGAGCGGGCGATGCGTGAAGGCATCTCGCGCGACGGCCACTTCCTGTACCCGGCCTTCCCTTACATTCATTACCGGCGCATGAGCCAGGACGACATCGCCGACGCCTATGCGTACCTGATGAGCGGCCCCGCCGTGGACTCGCCGCCACAACAGAACCGCATGAACTTCCCGATGAACATCCGGCCATTGGTGTCGTTCTGGAACCTGCTGTTCCTGCACGCGAAGCCATTGACGCCGGTAGCGCAGCAATCGCAGGCGTGGAATCGCGGGCGTTACCTGGTCGAAGGTCCGGGTCACTGCGCGGGCTGTCACTCGCCGTTGAACCTGATCGGTGCCGAGAAGTCCGGCGAAAGCCTGGCGGGCGGCAGCGTGGATGGCTGGGATGCGCCGTCACTGTTGGGCATGGCGAACCGGGCAAACCCGTGGAGCCGCGAACAACTGGTGAGTTACCTGCGGAGCGACGTGGTCGACGGACACGGCACGGCGGCGGGCCCGATGCGCCCGGTCAGCCTCGGTCTGGCGCGCCTGCCCGCGGAAGATGCCCAGGCGATTGCCGAATACTTGCTGAGTCTGCCGGCGAAAACTGCAATCAACGAGATTCCGAACGTCAGCGCCAGCACGGAACCTGCGGATCGCTCCTCTGGCGCGCTGCTGTTCGCCAGCGCCTGCGCCGGCTGCCATGCCCAAGGCGCGCCGATGCGTGAAATCGACGGTCGTCCGGCACTGGATCGAACCTCGGCGTTGCAAGCCGCCAGCCCGCGCAACTTTTTGAAAACCGTACTCGAAGGCATCCCGGCAGAACCCGGCCATGCGGGCCCGGTGATGCCCTCGTTCGCCGCCAGTCTCGACAACGCCCAACTCACTGTTCTGGCGACCTGGCTGCGCCATCAAGCCAACGCCGAGCAACCCTGGACCGACCTTCCTGCCACCCTCCAAGCGCTACGTCAGGAGACGAAATGACTCAGATCACCCTCAACGTCAACGGATCCTCCCAGGCTCTCGAGCTGGAACCCGACATGCCGCTGCTCTATGCGCTGCGCAATCACCTGGGCCTGAACGGCGCCAAGTATGGGTGTGGCCTGGGCCAATGCGGCGCCTGCACCGTCATCGTCGATGACAAACCGGTGTTTTCCTGCCTGACACCCTGCGCCGGTCTCGAGGGCAAAAAGGTTCGGACGGTCGAAAGCCTGGGAACCGCCGAACGCCCCGGTTCTCTGCAACAAGCGTTCATCGATAAACAGGCCGCTCAATGCGGTTACTGCATCGCTGGCATGTTGATGCGTGCGCAGTCACTGCTCGAAAGCAATCCGCATCCCGACGAGCAGACCATTCGCGAACACATGGCAGGCAACCTGTGCCGCTGCGGCACACACTTGCGCATCATCGAGGCGATCAGCCTTGTCGCCCGGCAGAACGGGAGCGCGCTATGACGACAATCAACGAGGTCGATCACAGTCGCCGTGCGTTCCTGCGCGGGGGCGCCCTGCTGGTGGCGTTTGCTCTGGTGCCAGTCGCGCGCCGCGCCCTGGCCGACACCGAAGTCGATACCCTGGGCACAGTCGTGCTGGCGCCGGACCTGCCCGGCAGCCTGCGCACCAACCCTTGGCTCGATGCCTGGATTCGCGTCGGCGCTGACGGCATCACCGTCTACACCGGCAAGGTCGAACTGGGCACCGGAGTCAAAACCGCGTTGCTGCAAATTGCCGCTGAACGCCTGGAGGTCTCGCCGACAGCAATCAACCTGCTCACCGCCGACACCGCACTGACACCGAACGAAGGCTACACCGCCGGCAGCCACACGATTTTCGACAGTGGCACCGCGTTGTTCAACGCGGCGGCACAGGTGCGCGAGATGCTGCTGGAATCGGCCGGGCGCAGCTGGAACGTTGCGCCGGCACTGCTGACGACTCGGGACGGTTTCATTCTCGGTCCGACCGGGCAGCGCATGTCCTACGCCGATGCGGTCCAGCATGTCGATCTGCACCGCTATGCAAAATCCGAATCGCCCTCGATGCCGCCGAGCTCATTCAAGCTCATCGGCCATTCGCTGCCCCGCCTGGATATTCCGGGCAAAGTCAGCGGCGGCGCCGCGTTCGTGCAGGACATTCGCCTGCCGGGCATGCTCCACGCCCGGGTCATCCGCCCGCCGCGTCCCGGCAGCACGCTGGAAACCATCGATATTGAATCGATCCAGGCGCTGTCCGGCGTGGTGCAGGTGATTCGCGACGGCAATTACCTGGCCGTGGTGGCGCGGGACGAATGGCAAGCGATCAAAGCCATGCGCCACGGATACGCTTCAGCACGCTGGAGCGGCGGACAGGCGATCCCCGAATCGCGGGACATCCACACCTTGCTCAAACGCCTGCCATCACGGCGTTATCCGATCAGCCATGAAGGTACGTCCCAGGGCGCGACCGACATCGAATATCGCGCCCGCGTGACCAAGCAATATCTGATGCATGGCTCCATCGGACCGTCCTGCGCCGTGGCCTGGTTCAAGGACGGTGCCCTCACCGTCTGGACCCACACCCAGGGCGTGTATCCGCTACGTGCCGGGATTGCCGAAATGCTGCGGCTGCCACCCGAGCGCGTGCGCTGCATCCACACCGAAGGTTCCGGCTGTTACGGCCACAACGGCGCAGACGATGCAGCGGCCGATGCCGCGTTGATTGCGATGCGCGTGCCGGGCACGCCGGTGCGGGTGCAATGGATGCGCGAGCAGGAAAACCTCTGGGAGCCCTACAGCTCGGCGATGGTCACCGAAGTGCAAGCCAGCCTCGACGCCCAGGGTCGTCTGCAAGATTGGAACTATGAGCTGTGGACCACGCCGCACAACGAACGCATCGTCAACGCCGGGCGCTTGCTGCCCGCACGCCTGCTGGCCCGGCCGTTCACCTCCGCACCCTCGGTGCCGATCGCTCAGCCCGAAGGCGATGGCGATCGCAACGCCGTGCCGCTGTACACCGTGGCCTCTTCGCGGATCGACATGAACTTCGTTACCGAGATGCCGTTCCGCACTTCTGCCATGCGCTCGCTGGGGGCGCACATCAACGTCTTCGCCATCGAAGCCTGTATCGACGAGATGGCCGCCAAGGCAGGAATTGATCCGGTTGCCCTGCGTCTGGCGCACCTGACCGATCCCCGGGCAAGGGCCGTTGTCGAGCAAGTTCGCGATGCCGTCGGCTGGCCACAAAAAAGCAGCGAACCCGGCGCGGGCATTGGCTTTGCGTTCGCGCGCTACAAAAACATCATGGGCTACTGCGCCATCGCCGTGCGCCTGCAAGTGCATCCGCAGACCGGCGAAGTGCAGATCGATCACGTCGTCACAGCGGTGGACGTGGGGCAGATCGTCAGTCCCGATGGCCTGCGCAACCAGGTCGAGGGCGGGATCGTTCAGTCCACCAGTTGGACGCTGTATGAAAAGGTCGCCTATGACGCCGGCGGCATCCGCAGCTACGACTGGAGCGGCTACCCGATCCTGCGCTTCTCGCAAGTCCCCAGGAAGGTCGACGTTCACCTGCTCGACCAGCCGGGACAACCGTTTCTGGGGGCCGCCGAAATCGTTCAGGGCCCCATGGCGGCAGCCATCGGCAACGCCGTGGCGAACGCCACCGGACGACGCTGGTTGAACCTCCCTCTGACCCGCTCGCAACAGCCTTCCTGAGTCGCGCCCTGTTGCATTTCACGCAATGCAGCGTGGCGTCGCGGGTGGATTATCAAGCGCCGGACAGCCGCTTAACGTAGGGCCATCCGGTGCCGGAGCCAATGCCCGACACCGCCCTGCCGACCCTTTTCGAAGACTGGAGAACACCCATGACGCAGCATCTGTTCCGCCCCATCGCCCTCGGCCCCTACACACTTCCCCACCGGGTGGCGATGGCGCCGTTGACGCGCTCCCGTGCCGGGCAGCCGGGCGATATCCCGACAGCCATGAACGCCGAGTACTACCGCCAGCGAGCGAGTGCCGCGCTGATCATTACCGAGGCGACGCAGATTTCCCGTCAGGGTCAGGGTTATGCGTGGACGCCTGGCATCTACAGCAATGAACAGGTGCAAGCCTGGCGTGAAGTCAGCCGTCAGGTACACGAGGCCGGCGGGTTGATCTTCATGCAACTGTGGCATGTGGGCCGGGTATCGCACCCAAGCTTTCAACCGGACAACGCGCTGCCGGTGGCCCCCAGCGCATTGCCCGTACCGGGCAAGACTTTCATCGTCGATGCCGAGGGCAATGGTGTCTGGGGTGACGTGCCAGTGCCGCGCGCACTGCAGGTTTCGGAAATCGCCGACATCATCAACGACTACCGCCGCGCCGCACGCAATGCGCTGAACGCCGGGATGGATGGCGTGGAAATTCACGCCGGCAACGGCTATCTGCTGGACCAGTTCATCAACAGCAACAGCAACCAGCGCACTGACGGTTATGGCGGCACCCTGGAAAACCGCGCGCGTCTGTTGCTGGAAGTCGTGGCGGCGGTGGTCGACGAAGTCGGCGCTGACCGTGTCGGCGTGCGCCTGACGCCCATGGGCCGTTTCATGGGCATGGGCGATGAATCGCCGCAAGCCACATTCGGCTACATCGTGCGCTCGTTGAACCGCTGGAAACTGGCCTATCTGCATCTGGTCGAGCCGGCCGTGGTCGGCACCGTCAAGGACGAGAATTTCGACCCGCGCTGGGACGCGATCATCGCTCAGTTGCGTGATGCGTGGGGTGGCGTGTTGATGATCGCCGGCGGCTACGACCCCGAGTCGGCGGAACAGGCCCTGGCCGACGGTCGCGCCGACATCATCGCGTTCGGCCGACCGTTCCTGGCCAACCCCGATCTGCCTCGGCGAATCCGCGAAGGCTTGGCGCTCAACACACCGGACCCGAGCACGTTCTTTGGCGGCGATCAGCGTGGCTATACCGACTACCCGGTGCACGCCCACTGATACGCTGAACGGCGGACGCAAAAAGGCCTGCCAGATCGGCAGGCCTTTTCGTTTCGGCGACCGTTACTGCTTGAGAATCAACAAGGGCTCGCCCTTCTTGACGATATACGTCGCCAGCTCCGAACCTTTGTCGTTGCCGACATTCCTGGCGATATGCGCCACACCCGCCGGGATGAACAGCGAATCCCCCGCCTTGAGCGTCACCGGCGCCTGCCCTTCGAGCCGGTACTCGAACGTGCCGCTGATCACGTAAGCCACTTCCACACCCGGATGCGCATGGTTGGGCGACGTGACGCCCGGTTCGAAATCAACGCGAGCCTGAATCACCTCGCGATCCGCAGCGCCCAGATCCTGATGGACCAGATCGGTACGGCTCAGGCCCTGCTGCCAGCTTTTCGCCGGGGCGGCGGATGGGGTGTCAGCCGCGTGGACAAGGCCGGTCATCGAAACAAGTACGGCGGCAGCGGTCATCAGAAGTGTACGGCGCATGGTGTTGCCCTCTTGGAAGTAGTGATGTGTTGGCACCTACTTTGGGCGAGGCATGTACGCGGGATGTGTCCTGAGGACGGGGTTTGTTACCCGATTGTGTATGGCGGCGAGATGGATACACGGTCATACAAAGGGTTGGGCCAGCACCTGTGAAAGCCAGCTTCTGAACGCCACGATCTTCGCCAGGTCAATCCGAAGGGCTATCTGGCCGCGCTGATGCTGGACAACGGTGAGGTGCTGACCGTAGGCCCGGAGATTCTGCAATACCTTGCCGACCTCCGTCGCGCAGTCAGGCGCCCGACTCCGGGTCGCTCGCCGGCAGGCCACGCGCTTCTCTGTCTTCATCATCCTTGGCGGGGCTCTGCGGGTCGGCGTTGGCGCTTGCTGAGCGGTTGCCGTCGTGTGGATGTTCAACCGCCACTGAATCGGTGGCGGCCACATCGCTCATGTCTTCCTCCAATGGCGCTTCATCGTCCGGCGGCAATGGGACTGGCGATTCATCCTTGCGGGGATCATGACCGGTTTCATTGTCGGTGGTGCGGGTCACGGCCTGTTGCGAGCGGTTGCCGGGTGCATCTTCATCGATTTCCATGGGGCTCTCCTTTCTGCTGCGGGATATGCGTACCTGAACGTGTGAAACAAGCGTGTGATGGTTAGTGCCCCGTATTGGACGAATGGCGCCCCGGTTGCCGAATGCCCCGGCGCTTCTATAGTGAAAAGGTTCAAGCCCTCCTCGTCCGAGCGCCCTATGGCCAGCACCGATCTACCGATCATCTGTGAGCATTGCGACTGCGTGTACGAAAAAGTCACGTTGGCCAAGCACCAGAAGACTCTCTGCGTGCGCTGCGGCGGCGTGCTCCAGCGCTACAACGGCCTGAGCGTGGAGCAACGCCTGGCCCTGAGTTTCACGGCGGCGATGCTGTGGCTGTTCGCCAATTTCTACCCGGTGATGAGCATCAGCATGAAGGGCCTGAAAAACAGCGCGACTCTGTGGGATTCAGTGTTGGCCCTGAGTCAGGGGCCGATCATCTTCATGGCGATGGTTGCGGCGATCTCGATCATCATCGCCCCGGCCTTTCAGCTGGTTCTGTTGATTTGGGTCTTGAGCTTCGCCCTCGCCTCGCGCCGTTCGCCAGGGTTCAAGCTGTGCATGCGCTGGCTGGAAACGCTGCGGCCATGGAGCATGCTCGAGGTGTGCCTGCTCGGCGCCATGGTCGCGGTGTTCAAACTGGCGGGGATGCTCGACGTGATTCCCGGCATCGGCCTGTTTGCGCTGGCCGTGCTCAGCCTGTTGCTGATCCGCATCGCCGGGCGCGACGTACGTGAACTGTGGGACATCCTGTGAAACGCCCACCGACGGCAACCGAACTCAACCTGTGCCTGTGCCACAGCTGCGGGCTGGCCTGCGACATGGCCGGCGAACCGCACCAATGCCCGCGTTGCGACGCACCGCTGCATCGGCGCAAGAGCAATTCGCTGGCGCGCACCTGGGCCTACATGTTCGCCGCGCTGGCGTTCTACGTGCCGGCCAATCTGCTGCCGGTGATGAACACCACCCTGCTCGGCAACGGAGCCGACAGCACCATCATGAGCGGCGTGCTGGAGTTCTGGGATCACGGCGCGTGGGACATCGCCCTGATTATCTTCATCGCCAGCATCGCGGTGCCGGGAGTGAAATTCGTCGCGCTCACTTTGCTGCTGGTGACCGTGCAACGGGACAGCCATTGGGCGCGCAAGGAGCGTTCGAAGCTGTACCGCTTCGTCGAGCTGATCGGCTATTGGTCGATGCTCGATGTGCTGGTGGTTGCGCTGGTGGCGGCGCTGGTGAAATTCCAGGCACTGGGGGATATCGAACCGCGCGTAGGGATTCTGTTCTTCGGCCTGGTGGTGGTGTTCACCATGCTCTCGGCGATGAGCTTCGATCCGCGTTTGATCTGGGACAACGCGCCGGACGAAGAAACGGAAGAACCCCGGCACTCGACTGAACAGGTGCCGGGGCATCAAGCGACTTGACTCAGATCTGATCAGATCTGCGCGGTGCCACCGTCAACGAACAACTCGATGCCATTGACGAAGCTGCTGTCATCCGAGGCCAGGAACAGCGCAGCCTTGGCAATCTCGCTCGGCTCGCCCAGACGCCCGATCGGCACGATCGACGCCAGTTGATCGAACAACCCTTGCGTGTGTTCCGCCGGCACCAGCCCTGCCAGACCAGGGGTGCGCACCGGGCCAGGGCTGATGGCGTTGACGCGGATGCGCCGTGGTTTCAGGTCCAGCAGCCACGACCGGGCGAAATTGCGCACCGCCGCTTTGCTCGCGCTGTAGACGCTGAAATTCTCAGTGCCCTGCACCGAAGTGGTCGATGAGGTCAGCAGAATCGAAGCGCCATCGCGCAGCAGCGGCAGTGCTTTCTGCACAGTAAACAGCGTGCCCTTCACATTGGCGCCGAAAATCCGGTCGAAGTGCTCTTCAGTGATCGAGCCCAGCGGCAGCATGTCTCCGCCGCCGGCGTTGGCGAACAGGATGTCGAGGTGTCCGGCCTTCGCGGCGATCTCGCTGTAGATGCGGTCCAGATCCTCCAGTTTTGCCACATCGCCCTGAATGCCGATGGCCCGTGGGCCGATGGCGGCGACCGCTTTGTCCAGCTCGGCCTGACGACGGCCGGTGATGAATACCGTGGCGCCCTGGGCGACGAATTCCTGCGCCGACGCCAGGCCGATGCCGGTGGTGCCGCCAGTGATCAGTGCGATTTTGCCTTCAAGTCTGTTGCTCATGATGAATCTCCAGTAACCGTTTCGAGGTAGGTGACGGGTCTTAGGTGAGCCGTTGAAAGCGACTTTAGGCTGATCGATTGAATTGAAAAATCCGCCAAATCGGTTTTGTTTGTACACAGACATGCACAATACTCAGCTCATCTACACCACTGAGCCCGAACCGATGAATCAGTTAATGGCGATCCGCACCTTCGCCCGCGTCGTGGAAAGCGGTTCGTTCACCAAAGCCGCCGACTCGCTGAACCTGCCGAAAACCACGGTCAGCAAACTGATCGGCCAACTGGAAAACCACCTCGGCGTGCGCCTGCTGCAACGCACCACCCGCCGCCTCACCGTCACGGCCGACGGCGCTTCCTATTACCAACTGACCCAGCAATTGCTGCATCAACTGGACGACATCGATCAGGGTTTCAGCCAGGCGCAAGGCCTGCCGCGCGGCAAGATTCGCGTGGACATCGGTGGCTCGACCGCGACGATGCTGGTGATCCCCGAACTGCCGAAATTCTTCGAACGCTATCCGGACATCCAGATTGATCTGGGTGTCAGCGATCGCCCGGTGGACCTGATCAGCGAACGCGTCGACTGCGTGATTCGCGGCGGCCCTCTGACCGAACAAACCCTGGCCGTGCGCCGCCTCGGCGAAGTGTCCTGGACCACCTGCGCCACGCCCGATTATTTGCAACGCCACGGCACCCCGAGCCACCCGCTCGAACTGGCCAGCCATCAATTGATCGCCTATCGCTCGGCCTCCACCGGGCGCATCCTGCCGTCGAACTTCCAGCGCAACGGCGAACGCCATCAAATCGAAGGCAAAGGCCTGATCAGCGTCAACGAGAGCAACGCGCACCTGGCGGCCGGCCTCGCCGGACTTGGGATCATCCACACCTTCAGCTACACGGTGAGGACGGCGATCGAGCGTGGCGAACTGGTGCCGATCCTCGAGGACTGGCGGCCGTCGGCGTATCCGTTTCATGTGCTCTACCCGCCGAACCGGCATTTGAGCAATCGGGTGCGGGTGTTTATCGATTGGCTGGTGGAGCGATTTGCGCAGGTTGATTAAGGCGTTGCGGGGCATTGCTGATTTTTACGCAAAACACCTTTGACCCAGGGCCGGTTCTTCTCATGTCCGCAGACCGGGATACTGACGGCCATCGAAATCATGGGAACCGCACAATGCAAACCGATTACGCAGCCTGGGCCTGGACGTCCGGCCAAGGGCTGGATGGCCTGACACTGACCCGCAAACCCCTCGTGCAACCCGGCCCCGGCCAGGTGCTGGTGGCCAATCGCGCCATCGCCCTGAACCCGGTGGACTGGAAAATCATCGAGTGGGGCCATCCCGCATGGAGCACCGGGCGTGTGCCGGGTGTCGACGGCATGGGCGTAGTGGTCGCGGCCGGCGCCGGCGTGACGCTGCAACCCGGCAGTCGCGTGGCGTATCACCAATCATTGGCGAGCGATGGCAGCTTCGCCGAGTACTGCCTGCTGGACGCCGCCACCGTACTGTCGGTGCCCGCCGCGCTTGATGATGCAACTGCCGCATCGCTGCCCTGCCCCGGTTTGACCGCATGGCAAGCCGTGGAGAAAGTCCCTGCCGGCGAGGCCGCTGATGTGCTGGTGATCGGCGCCGGCGGCGCAGTTGGTCTGCTGCTGGTGCAACTGGCAGTGCAACGCGGCTGGCGGGTCTGGGCGACCGCGTCCGGCGCGCATCATGCAAAACTCAAATCCTTGGGGGCGGTCGGCGTATTCGATTACCGCGAACCGGACTGGAAAACCGCACTCACCGCCAGCCTCGGCGAACGCCGTTTGCACGCCGTGTTCGACACGGTCAGCGGCGCTCACGCAGCAGAAATGGCCAGCATGCTGGGCTACAACGGTCATCTGGTGTGCATTCAGGATCGCCAGGAAACCGCGCCGGTTCCGGCGTTCAGCTCTGCGATTTCGCTGCACGAAGTGGCATTGAACAGCTACCACACCCACGCCAGCCTGCAGGATCGCCAGACGCTGCGCCGCAATGGCGAACAGTTGCTGCAAGCCCTGCTCGACGGCAGCCTGATCGGCCCGGCGCTGCAAACGTTCGACTTCCGCGAACTGCCTCAGGCTCTGCGCGCCTTGAAGGACGGCGCCGGTGGCGGGAAATGGGTGGCGCGCCTGCCCGCCGTTTGAGGCGCGTCAGTCGAGGCCTTCCTCCGCGCCTTGACTGACCTCCCGGGTCAGACAATCAATCAGCGCCCGCGCCGATGCCGACAGTTGCCGATGTGGCGGGTAGATCACCGAGAACGGTCGGGAGCGCCCGCCCGACTGTTCAAGCAATCGCACCAGCCGCCCGCTTTCGATCCGCTCGCGGACGATGAAGTCGTAGGTCTGGCAGATGCCCAGCCCCTGTTCCGCCAGCGACACGATCCCCAATACATCGTCGGACACCTGGATATTGGCGCTGGGCAGCCATTCGCGATCTTCGTCCTGTTCACGAAACAGCCACGGCCCGACGCGGCCGGTGCTGGGCATCACGAACGGCAGGCACGCATGCCGCTGCAGATCGTCGACACTTTGCGGCGTCCCGGCCCGTTGCAGATAATCCGGCGCGGCAACCACACACAAACGCGCATCTTCCAGCTTGCGCCCGATCAATCCGCTGTCCGGCAGCGCGCCCAACCGAATAGCCAGGTCGTACCCTTCGGCCACCAGATCGACGTTGCGATTGCTGATACTCAACTCAACGCGCACTTGCGGATATTGCCGGGTGAATCGGGCAAGCATGGCCGGCAACCGATAGTGTCCGTAAGTGGTCGGCACGCTCAGGCGCACACGGCCACTGAGTTCACCGTCCTGCCCCTGGATCGTGCGCTCCGCATCATCGATCAGGCCGAATGCGGCTCGCGATTGCTCCAGATACAACACACCGGCATCGGTCAGGCTCAAGCGCCGCGTAGTGCGCCGCAGCAACTGCACGCCCAGACGCGCTTCAAGTCGCGAAATCGCCCGGCTGACCACCGACGGCGTGGTTGCGAGAAACACCGCACCGGCGCTAAGCGAACCCTTTTCCACCACCGTAACGAACACTTCGACGTCAGCCAGATAATCGAATCGGCGGCTCATCTTGATCTCCAGAGAACAAATGCTTTGCTGTGGCGAGAGTTTATCGCCGCCATGAGCATCAATACAGTGATCCGCACTTTCCTTCACGTTCTGGAATCGCCATGCGCTCATTCACTCGTCTTGCTTTCGCCTTGTCTCTCTCCGTTGCCGCGTTGAACGCCCAAGCCGCCAATGTGCTGGTGGTGCTGTCGGATTCCGACCATCTCGATCTGAAAGACGGCAAGGTATTCAGCACCGGTTTCTACCTCAACGAGCTGATGCAACCGGTCAAACTGCTGCTTGATGCGGGCCACACCGTGACCTTCGCCACTCCGACCGGCAAGGCGCCGACGCTGGACCGGTCCTCCGACGACAAAATGTATTTCAACAATGACGTCGCGGCCCTGCAGACCCACAAAGCGCTGCTGGACCAACTGAAGATCACCTCGCCCGGCGAGTCGCCGGTCATCAGCCTCTCGCGGGTCGAGCAAGTCGGCTACGACCATTTCGATGCCGTCTACATTCCGGGTGGCCACGCACCGATGCAGGATCTGTTGCACAGCCAGGCGCTGGGCAAACTGCTGAACAACTTCCATCAAAAAGGCAAAACCACAGCGCTGGTTTGCCACGGCCCGATTGCGCTGCTGTCGACCCTGACGGATCCGACCGCATTCACCCGGCAACTGGAAACCGGCAAAGCCAAAACGGCGAACGACTGGACGTATGCCGGCTATAAGTTCACGGTCATCAGCAATCAGGAAGAAGAGATCGCCAAAGGACTGCTGAACGGCGGCACGATGAAGTTCTACCCGCAGACCGCGCTGGAAAAAGCCGGCGGTGTATTCAGCAGCAACACTTCGGCGTGGGCCAGTCATGTGGTGGTTGATCGTGAACTGATAACCGGGCAAAACCCGGCGTCTGCACTGGGTGTCGGCAAGACGCTTGTTGAACGGTTGAAGTGATTGCCGGTTCCGGGCCCGACACTGGTCGGGGTTTGCCCGGGCTGACGTCATCGTGAGCAGGCTCGGTCCTACACTTAAACGAGTACTCCTGTGGGACCGAGCCTGCTCGCGAAGGCGATGGTTCAAACACTGCACACTCATGGACATCCCCAACAAGTCCCCCGTTTCGGCTAACCTGACGGTGCACACGATGACCTTTGCCCCAGTCGGCGCATCGTTCCTGAAGCCCACGAAACGGAGAATTCCATGCTCAAGCGAACCCTGGCACTGACCGCAGGTCTGGCCCTGTCCTTTACCGCCGTGCTGGCGCAAGCCGCCGACGTGTTGAAGGTCAGCGCAATCCCCGATGAAGCCCCGACCGAACTGCTGCGCAAGTTCGAACCGCTGGGTGCTTATCTCAAGCAGAAGCTGGGGATGGACGTCGAGTTTGTGCCGGTGGCCGACTACCCGGCAGTGGTCGAAGCCCTTGCCACCAACCGCCTCGACATGGCGTGGCTCGGCGGTTTCACCTTCGTCCAGGCGCAACTGAAAAGTGATCCCAAAGTGATTCCGTTGGTGCAGCGCGAACAGGACGCGCAGTTCACCAGCAAATTCATCACCGCCGACCCGAACGTCAAAAGCCTCGCCGACCTCAAGGGCAAGACCTTCGCCTTCGGCTCCGTATCGTCCACCTCCGGCAGCCTGATGCCGCGCTACTTCATGCTCAAGGACGGCATCAAACCGGAAACCTATTTCAGCCGCGTCGGCTACTCCGGCGCCCACGACGCCACCGTCGCCTGGGTGCAGGCCGGCAAGGTCGACGCCGGTGTGCTGAACGCCAGCGTCTGGCAAAAACTGGTGGACGCCGGCAAGGTCGACACCAACAAGGTCAAGGTCTTCGCCACCACCCCGGCCTACTTCGATTACAACTGGACCGTGCGCGGCACCCTCGACCCGGCGTTGGCGGCGAAGATCAAAAAAGCCTTCCTCGACCTCGACCCGGCCAACCCCGAGCACAAGAAAATCCTCGACCTGCAAGCCGCCAGCCGTTTCATTGAAACCAGCCCGGACAACTACAAAGGCATCGAGGAAGCCGCCCGCGCCGCCGACTTGCTGAAATGACTCTGCGTCTCAAACACGCTTTTTTGCACCACACCAATGGCGTCGCAGCGCTGCGCGGTGTGGATCTGCAAATTGATGCCGGCGAGCAGGTGGCGATCATCGGCCCGTCCGGCGCCGGCAAATCCAGCCTGCTGAATCTGCTGGCGACCGCCATTCGGCCCAGCAGCGGCGACATCGAAGTGCTGGGCGAGCGCGCCTGGCATTTGTCCGCCCGTGGGCGGCAACGCCTGCGCGCCCGCATCGGCCTGGTGCATCAGGCGCCGCCCCTGCCGCCCCGGCAACGGGTGGTGACGGCGGTGCTGGCCGGCAAACTCGGCCAATGGAGCCTGGGCAAAAGCCTGATCAATCTGCTGCACCCGCTCGACGTGCCCGGCGCCCGCGCCGCACTGGCGCGGCTGGATCTGGCCGACAAACTCTTCAGCCAGTGCCAGCAACTGTCCGGCGGGCAATTGCAGCGGGTCGGCATTGCTCGCGTTTTGTATCAGGCGCCGGAGGTGTTGCTGGCCGACGAACCGGTCTCGGCGATGGACCCGGTGCTGGCCGGGCACACGCTGTCGATTCTGTCGCGCCATGCCCAGGAACATAACGTGACGCTGGTGGCGAGCCTGCACGCAGTGGAGCTGGCGCTGTCGCACTTCCCGCGCGTCGTCGGTCTGCGCGAGGGGCAGATCCTGTTCGACTGCCCGTCCGCGCAGGTCAGCCGCGACATGCTCGACACCCTCTACGCCAATGAACAATTGCAATCTCCGGCGCCTACCGTCACCCCACTGATTGTGCAGATTCCGCGATGCTGAGCGCCGACACCCGCGACCCCGCCGCGCTGCCACGGGTGCTGCTGACCGTGCTGGCGATTGCCTTGCTGTGGCCCGGCATCCAGCTCAGCGAACTGGATCTGGGCGTGCTGTTTCATGCTGACAGCCAGAGTGAAATGGGCCGCTTCGTGTCGATGTTCTGGCCGCCGGCACACGACGAAGCGTTCCTGCAGATACTGCTCAAAGCCACCCTGCAAACCCTGGCCATCGCCACCGCCGGCATGGCCCTGGCTCTGTTGTTGGCAGTGCCGGCCAGCCTGCTCGCCAGCCGCGCTTTGTCGCTGACCGCCGCCTCCCGCAGCGGCCGCCCGAGCCTGTTGGGCCGCCTGCTGCGCTGGCCGGTGCGCGGGCTGCTGATCTTCCTGCGCAGCGTGCCGGAAATCGTCTGGGCGCTGCTGTTCGTGCGCGCCGTCGGCCTCGGCCCGGCGGCGGGCGTGCTGGCCATCGCCATCACCTACAGCGGCATGCTCGGCAAGGTCTACGCCGAAATCTACGAATCCGCCGACCAACGCCCGGCCCACGCCCTGCTCCAGGCCGGCAGCGGCCGCCTCGCCAGTTTCGCCTACGGCGTACTGCCCAACGTCGCGGCGGAACTGCTCTCCTACACCGTCTACCGCTGGGAATGCGCCATCCGCGCCTCAGTGGTCATGGGCTTCGTCGGCGCCGGCGGCCTCGGCCAACAGATCGACCTGTCGATCCGCATGTTCGCCGGCGGCGAAGTCGCCAGCATGCTCCTCACCTTCCTCCTCCTCGTCCTCGGCGCCGACCAACTCAGCCGCCTGCTGCGCTGGAGGCTGGCATGAAACGCCTGATCAATCCGTTGCTGATCCTTGCCATTGTTGCGGCCGTCATTGCCTCGTTCGCCTATCTGGGCCTTGATCTTGAAGAACTCGGCAGTTCCACCAGTCTGAAACAGATGGGCTTGTACGTCGCGCGGTTTCTCAGCCCTGACCTCAGCGCTGACTACCTGAGCGCCATCTTGCGCGGGTCGATGGAAACCCTGGCCATGTCTGCACTCGGCACCCTGCTCGCTGCCGTGTTCGGGCTGTTGTTGGCGCTCCCCGCCGCTGGCCGATTTGGCTGGTTTTTTCAGAGTGCTGCGCGCCTGCTGCTCAATGCCCTGCGCGCGATTCCAGAACTGGTCTGGGCTGCGTTGATGGTGCTTGCGGCTGGGCTTGGGCCGAATGCCGGGACACTGGCACTGGCCCTGCACACCACGGGCGTGTTGGGGCGGTTGTTTGCTGAAGCGCTGGAAAACACACCGCCGGAACCGGCGGATGCGATTCGGTTGCAGGGGGGGAATCCGGTTTTGGCGTTCTGCTACGGCACGCTGCCGAACCTGGCGCCGCAGTTGCTGGCGTACTGTTTGTATCGCTGGGAGAACAATATTCGGATGGCCAGCGTGCTGGGGTTTGTCGGGGCTGGGGGGTTGGGGCAGATGTTGTATGTGAGCTTGAGTTTGTTTCAGGAGGCGCAGGCGGGGACGGTGATTTTGGC